>DATJEE010000047.1:0-29321 GCA_035496995.1 Solirubrobacteraceae bacterium
ACGACGATGTGGCCGCCGGCCTTCAGCTGCGCCTGCTGCGTGCGGATCGGCGCGCCGCCGAAGACGGCGACGACGTCGGCGCCCTTGCGCTGGGCGTAGGCGCGGATCGCCTGCGTCACCTGGATGCAGAGCTCGCGCGTCGGCGTGAGGACGAGCGCCTGCACCTCGGGCTCGGTCGGGTCGACGTACTCGATGATCGGCAGCCCGAAGGCGGCGGTCTTGCCGGAGCCGGTCTGGGCCTGGCCGATGACGTCGCGGCCCTGGAGCATCGGCGGGATCGCCTGCTCCTGGATCGGGCTGGGCTGCTCGTAGCCGACGTCCTGGAGGGCTTGGAGCGTGGATTCTGAAAGGCCGAGTTCTGCGAAGGTGGTCACACCTCAAGCTTAGACGGGATCTAGGCCTACTCCATCGCGGCGCTGCGGCGCACCGACGGCGCCTGTGCCTCGTCGGCGGCGAGCTCGTCCAGCCGCTGGCCCGCGAGGCGGATGCGGCGGTCGACGTGGGCCGCCGCGAGGCTGCGCGTCTCGGGCTCGCAGTCCCAGAGGCAGTCGACCGCGACGTCCCCCGCGAACGTCGGATCGGTGTGCGCGAGCGCCGAGACGACGAAGCGCCGGCCGTACGAGTAGGGGATCTCGTCGTAGGCCCGCGACAGCTCGTCGAACGGCCCGTGCCCGGGGTAGCGGCCGAGCGCCTCGGCGAGTGAGCAGACGACGTACATGTCGCCGTCGAGGCCGAGCTCGAGCTCGCGCGCGAGCGCGTGGCGCGCGTGCTCCAGGTCGTCGCCCTCGGCCCACGTCGCGAGGATCCCGGCCGCCTTGCGCCGCCGCGCCCAGTCCGGCGACGTGAGCCAGTCGTGCGCGAGCGAGCGCGTCTGCTCGGGCGGCATCGCCTCGAGCGCGAGCGCGATCGCGCCCTGCAGCGTCCCGCGCTCGGCGGAGCTCGTGTTCGCCTGCGCGATCTCCAGCAGCTCGCGCCGCCCCTGGCGGCCGAGCGCGAGGATCGCCGCGCGCCGCATCGGCAGCTCGGGGTCGTTCGCGGCCGCCAGCAGCCGCTGGACGTCGTCGCCGCTCGTGCGCGACTGCAGCTCCTCGGCGATCTGCGTCCAGCGCGAGTCCTCGGTGATCGCGAGCAGCTCGGCCGTCGACAGCTCGCGCGGCTTGGCCTGCACGCGCCGCGGCCGCGGGCCGCGCTTGGGGACGGGCTCGTCGCCGCCCGCGCCGTGGTCGAAGGACAGCGCCCAGGCGATCTTCGGGTTCTCGACGGACCACAGCGTCCACGGGCGCGTGCTCGCGTCGACGCCGGCGAGCGCCTCGGCGAGCGCGGACTCGGACGCGAAGCGCTCGACGAGCACGGCGTCGAGGCCGGCGACGACCTCGGGCCAGGGGACGCCCGCGCGCAGCGCGTCGTAGTCGTCGATGAGCAGCTCGATCGCGCGCTCCCAGAAGCGCCCCCGCGCGACGTAGTCGCGCAGCACGGTGCGCGCCTCGGCATGGCCGCGGATCGCCATGCGGCCGAGCACGGCGAGCACGTCCTGCGTCGTCTCGACGTCGTCGTCGCCGAAGCGCAGGAAGCGCTCGAGCGCGACGACGCCGAGCCCGATGTCGAGCGCGAGCGTCGCGTAGTACTCGACGCGCGCGTCGAGCTGGCGGTCCCAGCGCGGGTCGTTGAAGATGCAGTGCAGCAGGAGCGCGTGGGCGACCGAGCGGTCGGCGTCCAGCGCCCAGAGGTAGCCCGCGCCGAGACCCCGCTGGAGCTTGCCGAGCGGCTCGGTGGGACCGGCGAGCGGCGGCGGGTTGCCGGGCACCCGACGATCGTGCCACGTCCGGCCTCCCACATCCGTCCAGGTCCGTCCGGGGCCCCCGCGGCCGGGTGTACGAGGCCGAGCGTTTGCCGCTCAAGGTTGGCACTCAAGTCTGCCGGCAGGATGACCGACGACGCGTACAGTGGCTACCGACGTGTTCATCCCCTCAGCACGCGTCGATGCCGCCGTGCTGCGGTCTTCGCTCGACGCGATCATCTCGATCGACGCGCACGGCACGGTGCTCGAGTTCAACCCGGCCGCCGAGCGGATGTTCGGCTACACGCGCGCGGAGGCGATCGGCGCCGAGATGGCCGAGCTCATCGTCCCGCCGGCGATGCGCGAGGTTCACCGCCGTGGCCTGGCGCGGATGCTCGGCGGGGGCGCCGGGCGCATCCTGGACCAGCGCATCGAGGTCGAGGCCCAGCGCGCCGACGGCTCGAGCTTTCCCGTCGAGCTCGCCGTCACGCAGATGGAGGGCTCGACGCCGACCTACACCGGCTTCATCCGCGACCTCACGGCGAACAAGCTCGTCGAGCAGGAGCGCGCCGAGGCGATCGCGCGCCAGGCGCTCGTCGTGTCGCTCGGCCAGAGCGCCCTCGCCGGCCTGGACCCCGCCGACCTCGCCACCGCGGGGCTCGCGACGCTCGTCGACGGGCTGGCCGTCGACCGCGGCGTCGCGATCGCGCTGGAGCCCGGCGGCGGGCTGCGCTGCGAGGCCGCGGTCGGGCTCGGCCCGCTCGCCGGCCACGGGGAGCCCGCCGGCGAGGCGCACGCGCTCCTGCTGGCCCGCACGCTCGACACCGCCGGATCGCTCCTGCTCGTCGGCGACGAGGTCGGCGATCTCGCGGAGCTGCCGTTCGTCAAGGGCATGCGCTGCGTGCTGGCGGTGACGCTCCTCAGCGAGAACGGGAGCGTCAACGGCATGCTCGCCATCGCCGGCGCCGAGCACGACGCGCTGTCGGTGCTCGACGTCGGCTTCGCGCAGGCGATCGCCAACGTCGTCGGCACGGCGACCGCGCGCTGGCGCGCCGACCAGGAGGTCACGCGCCTCGGGCTGCACGACCCGCTGACCGGGTTCGCGAACCGGCCGCTGTTCGAGAACCGCCTCGAGCAGGGCCTCGCGCACGCGCGCCGCTCGGAGTCCGACGCGGCGGTGCTCTACGTCGACCTCGACGGCTTCGGCAAGCTCAACGACGGCTTCGGCCACCGCACCGGCGACGAGGTGCTCGTCGGCGCGGCCAAGCGCCTGCACGGCGCGCTGCCGCCGGAGGCCTCGGCCGGCCGCCTCGGCGGCGATCACTTCGGCGTGCTCGTCCCGGACATCGGCGGCGATGCGGAGGCGCTCGCCGCCGCCGACCGGATCGTCGCCGCGCTCGGTGAGCCGATGCGCGCGGGCGGGCGCGAGCTGACCGTCAGCGCGAGCGTCGGCGTCGTGCGCAGCGAGCGCGGGGCGGGCACCGTCGCCGAGCTCCTGCGGACCGCCGCCGCCGCCGCGATCCGCGCCCGCGAGCGCGGGGGAGCGCGCGCGGAGCTCGCGACGCAGGGCATGCGCCGGCGCCTCGTCCACGCCGCCGAGATCGAGCAGGGCCTGCGCCGCGCGCTCACCGATGGCGAGCTGCGGCTGCACTACCAGCCGATCATCGACCTCAGCGACGGCGCCGTCGTCGCGGTCGAGGCGCTCGTGCGCTGGCAGCACCCCGACCACGGGCTGCTCGCCCCGGCGCAGTTCTTCGAGGCGGCCGAGACGAGCGGGCTCGCCGTCCCGCTCGGCGCCGAGATCCTCTCGATCGCGTGCCGCGAGCTCGCCGACTGGGAGCAGTTGCTCGGTCACCCGCCGCCGGCGGTCCACGTGAACATCTCGGCCCGCCACTTCGCCGCCCCCGGCCTCGCCGGGACCGTCTCGCGCGCGCTGCAGGACAGCGGCCTGCGCCCCGACCAGCTCGTCCTCGAGATCGCCGAGACGATGTTCACCGGCGAGGGCCAGATCGCGACGTCCCAGCTCGACGACCTGCGCAGCGTCGGCGTGCGGATCACGCTGGACCGCTTCGGGACCGGCTACTCGTCGCTGGCGGCGATCCGCCAGCTGCCGTTCGACGCGCTGAAGGTCGACTCCTCGTTTCTCACCGAGCTCGCCCACGGGTCGCGCGACGCGCGGCTCGTCGAGGCGATGATCGGCATGGGGCACTCGCTCGGGCTGCCGATGACCGCCGCGAAGGTCGAGACGGAGGGCCAGCTGCGCCTGCTGCGCTCGCTCGGCCTCGATCGCGCGCAGGGCGAGCTGTTCGCGCCGCCGCTGTCGTCCGGCGCGGCGCTCGAGCTCGTCCGCTCCGGCCGTGCCTGGACGGACCTCCTGGAGGTGACGCGCCCCGTCGAGGCGCCGGTCGAGCAGGCCGCCCCGGCGCCGCCCGAGCCGGTCGCCGCGCCGCCCGGGCCGGTGGCGACGCTGAGCCTCGGACAGGCCGCCCAGGCGCTGGGGATCTCGACGACCACCGCCCGGCGCTGGGCCGACGAGGGCCGGCTGCGGGCGACCCGCACCGCCGGCGGGCACCGCCGCTTCGCCACGACCGAGATCCGCCGGCTGCTCGCCGCCCGCGGCCGCCCCGCGATCGCGCCGACCGACCCGCCGCGCCGTGCGCTGCCCGCGCTCGCGACGCTCGTCGACAGCCACGGCGTCCAGCTCGCCGACCTCGCCTGGCGCGGGCTCTACGGCGACCTGCGCGCCGGCTTCTTCGTCGAACACGAGGGCTCCGGCGCGGGCGAGCGCTGGCTCGCGGCGCTGGCATCGGCGGCGGCGACGGCCAACTACGACATGCTCCACGAGGCCACGACGGCGCTCGTCCGGGCGGCCGAGCGCGGCGGCGCGTCGCTCCTGGAGCGCCACCTCGCGCTCGAGCGCTTCGGCGAGACGGCGACGCGCGCGCTCGCCCGCCGCTCGTCGCCGCGCGAGGAGATCGTCGAGGCGCGGCGGCTGTTCGCCTACCTCGCCCAGCGCCAGCTCGCCGACGTGGGGTGAGGCGAACGCCTCAAGGTCGTCTGCTCGCGGCCGACGACAGCGGGCAAGCAGCACCGTCGGCTCATGGACGAGGCGGCGGCGACCATCCAGGAGGAAGCAGATGTACAACGACGTCTCGACGTCGACTGCCGATGCCCCGTCCGCCGAGGCGCTCTTCGCGACGCGCGTCGCCGGCGAGGTCGCGCGGCAGCTCTACGAGGAGGGCCAGGAGCTGCACTTCTGTCTCGTCCCCGATCGCGAGCGCGTCCAAGCGCTGCTCTGCGACGTCGACGGGCTGGTCCTCTCGCGGCTGACGTTGTCACACGTGCTCGAGATCGCGGCCGGGGAACCGGCGCGAGGAGGTTGCAGATGAGTCCCCTGAATCTCAGCGGTCTCGCGTCCGGGCTGGACACCGAGACGATCATCACCCAGCTCATGAGCGTCGAGGCACAGCCCAAGACGCGGATGCAGCGGCAGGACGCGGCGGCACAGTCGCGCCAGACGCAGCTGCGCGACGTCCAGACGCGCCTGAACTTCCTGCGCGACACGGCGACCGATCTGCGCAGCACGGCGACCTGGGCCGACACGCAGAAGATCGCCTCCAGCGACGCTGCGCGCGTGTCCGTGCGCGCGCTCGGCACGGTGGCCCCCGGCGCGCATCAGTTCGAGGTCTCCAAGCTCGCCGTGAGCGCGCAGCACGCCTTCGACTACACGGCGAGCGCGTCGGCGCAGAGCGTCCAGATCGGCTCCTTCACGCTCGCCGTCGATCCCAACAGCACCGTCGGCACGGTCGCGGCGGCGATCAACGCCCGCAGCGACTCGCCGGTGTCGGCGGTCGTGGCCGGCGGCAAGCTCGTGCTGTCGAGCCGCGCGAGCGGCGCCGCCAACGACTTCACCGTCACGGCCCCGGCGCTCCTCGCCGAGGACGTCGCCCACTCGCGCGCCGGCGCCGACGCGGCGTACACGATCGACGGCGTCGCCAAGACCTCGTCGTCGAACGTCCTCACCGACGCCGTCCTCGGCGCCGAGGTGACGCTGCGCGCGACGACCGCGGCGCCCGTCGCGGTCACGATCAGCGACCCGGCGGTGGACACCGACGCGATCAAGACGAAGATCCAGGCGTTCGTCACGCAGTACAACAGCGTCGTCGACTTCATCCGCAGCAAGACGACCGAGGCGCCCGTCAAGAACCCGACGACGACGGTCGACGCCGCCAAGGGGGCCTTCTACGGGGACTCGATGCTCACGTCGATGCTCACGTCGATGCGCACGCAGATCGGCGACCTCACGGACCTCGGCATCTCGACCGGCGCCCCGAGCGGCGCGGCGAGGTTCTCCGACGACGCCGTCGCGGGGCACCTGACGCTCGACGGCACGAAGCTCGACGCCGCGCTCGCCGCCGACCCCGATGCCGTCCAGACGCGCATCCAGGCGTTCGGCCAGCGCATCCTCGACGTGGTCGCGCCGCCGAAGGGCAACGCCGTCGCGACGCGCCTGACGAGCGAGGACGCGACGCGCAAGCGCCTGGCGGACTCGATGGCCGCGATGGACGTGCGGCTCGCCGACAAGGAGAAGGGGCTGCGCGCCAAGTTCACCGCGATGGAGTCCGCGCTCGCCGCGGCCCAGTCGGCGCAGGCCCAGATGACCGCGCAGCTCGCCTCGCTCCGGTAGCTCGACAGGCTCAATCCCGGGCGCCGCCGGCCGACTACTCGGGGCGTCAGAGCAACCGCCGGCGCCTCTCGCGACGGCCGAACACCGAGAGGGCCATGACCGCCTACGCGTCCAGTTCCCACGCCTCCTACCGCGAGAGCGCGATCCTCACCGCACCGCCCGAGCAGCTCGTGATCATGCTCTACGACGGCATCCATCGCTTCCTCCTGCAGGCCGCCGCCGCAATGCGCGAGGGCCGTCACGCGGAGGCCGGAGAGCGTCTCGGCCGCGCGACGGCGATCATCGACGAGCTGCAGTGCACGCTGGACATGTCCCACGGCGTCGTCGCCGAGCGCCTCGCCGGCATCTACGTCTTCTGCCGCAGTCATCTCGCCGAGGGCCAGTGCGAGCGCGACCCCGAAAAGCTCGATCGCGTCGACCGCCTGCTGCGCGAGCTGCGCGACGCCTGGGCGCACGCCGCGGCCAGCTCGGCCCGCCCGGCCGCCGCGGCGTGACCGACCCGTACACCACGCTGCTGGAGCTCACCGAGCGCGAGCACGCGCTCGTCGTGGCCGGCACGTGGGAGGAGCTCGCCGCGGTCGACGCGACCCGGCGCGCGCTGCTGGCGACGCTGCCCGTCATGCCGCCGCCGACGGCGCGCGCCGCGCTGACGCGGGCCGTCGCCGTGCAGACCGCCACGACGGCGCTCATCTCCAAGCAGGTCCGCGAGCTGCGCCGCTCGCTCGGTCACGTGGCGCAGGGCAGGGTCGCGGTGCAGGGCTACGGCGGCGGCGCCGCCACGACCGCGGGCGCACGCGTCGACCTCGCGGGGTAGCGGGTCCGTGGGAGGCGCCACGGCGCCTCGCGTATCGGTCAATGTCGAGCCGGTTCGTTGGCGTCGCGCCGTGCGCTGCCGGCATCGATAAGGGGTGTGACCGCGAACGCATGCCGGGTTGACTCAAGCCGCCTCCCGTCGAGCGTGAGCGGCCCCGACTACCACCCGTGATAGCGCCCACTGCTCGTCCCCGATAGAGCAGGGGTTGGACGCCTCCCGCCGCGCCGCCACGACCAGCGCCGAGTCTCGCTCCATCACGCCGACCGCCCGGACCGCCACCGCCGGTCGAGCGTGTCCTTCATCGATGTCGTTCGCAAGCGGTGGCGCGGCCACGGCCTCGACGGAGTCCCGGCGCCCGTCCGGACCCCGGCCTCCCGCCCGCTCTGCGGCCCCTCAAGGACCGCGACCGCCCGCCGACTACCCAAGCGTCCGAAAGGAGCCAGTTGAACCTCTTCGATACGACCCAGCTAGGACTCGAGCGCGCCGTCGCAGGCGCGGGCATGCGGCAGGCGACCCTCGCCGGCAACATCGCCAACGCCAACACCCCCGGCTACCAGCGCCGGGACGTCGACTTCCACGGCGCGCTGAGCGCCGCGATGGAGGCCGGCCCCGGCGCCGTCCGGCAGGTCACCTTCAAGGCCGCGACCGTCCCCGGCTCCACGATGCGCGCCGACGGCAACAGCGTCGACATCGACGTCGAGTCGGCGAACCTGGCCTCCAACGCCCTCGAGTACGAGGCGCTCGTCTCCGTCGCCCGCGGCCGCATCGACGTCCTCGAGTCCGCGATCGGCGGCCGCTGACGATGAGCCTCTTCGACGCGATCGACACGGCCGCCACCGGCCTGAGCGCCGAGCGGCTGCGGATGGACGTCACGGCCGAGAACCTCGCCAACGCCCAGACGACGCGCGGCGTCGACGGCCAGCCCTACCGGCGCAAGGTCGTCGAGCTCGCGCAGGCCGGCGGCGGCTTCGGCGCGACGCTCAACGGCGCGCTGCAGCGCGGCGGCGACGCCGGCGTGCGCGTCGCCGGGATCGCGCAGGACACGACGCCCAACCGGCTCGTCTACGACCCGGGTCACCCGGACGCCGACGCGCGCGGCTACGTCTCGATGCCGAACGTCCAGCCGGTGACGGAGATGGTCGACCTCATCAGCGCGTCGCGCAGCTACGAGGCGAACGTCACGGTCATGCAGACGGCGAAGTCGATGTTCGCCAAGACGCTCGAGCTGCTGCGCTGATGGCGATCGATCCGACGATGGCCGTCCGTGGCGGCGAGTGGTCGATCGGCGGCCTCGGTGCCGACGGCGGCATCCCGGTGGGCGGCGGGTCAGGGACCGGCGCCGCAAGCGGCTCCGGCTTCGGCAGCGTGCTCGCCGACCAGATCGGCGCGCTCGAGAAGCTCCAGGGCGACGCGGCCCAGGGCGCGCGCGCGCTCGCCGCGGGCACCGCGGCAGACCCGACCCAGGTCGTCATGGCCGTCGAGAAGGCGCGCCTCGGGATGCAGCTCGCCAGCCAGATCCGCACGAAGGCCGTCGAGGCCGTCCAGGACATCTTCCACACGCAGATCTGACCGGAGACGCTGAATGCCGACCGCCTCACGAGCGCTGCTCGCCAACCTCACCCCGCGGGGGCGCCTCGTCATCGCGGGTGCCGCGCTGGCGCTCGTCGCGCTCGTCTTCCTCGGCATGCAGATCGCCGGGCGCCCGAGCTTCACGCTGATCGACTCGGGCCTGGACCCCGCCCAGACCGGCAAGGTCAGCGCGGCGCTCGACGCCAAGGGCATCTCCTACGAGCTGCGCAACAACGGCACGGCGCTCGCGGTCGAGAAGTCGCAGACGGCGCAGGCGCGGATCGCGCTCGCCAGCGCGGGCCTCGACGGCGGCGCCGGCAGCCAGCCGGGCTTCGAGCTCTTCGACAAGCAGAAGATCGGCGCCAGCGACTTCCAGCAGAAGGTCACCTACCAGCGCGCGCTCGAGGGCCAGATCGCCCAGACGATCAACCAGGTCCAGGGCGTCAACGGCGCGCAGGTGCGCCTCGTCCTCGCCGACGACCAGCTGTTCTCGACGACCTCGACGCCCGCGACCGCGGCGGTCCTGCTGTCCGGCTCCTCCGCCGGCCTGGACCCCGGCGCCGTGCGCGGGATCGCCCAGCTCGTGTCCTCGAGCGTCAAGGGCCTGAAGCCCGCGAACGTCTCGATCACCGACGGCAGCGGCGACCTGCTGTGGCCGCGCGGCGACGGCGCCGCGGGCGGCGGGACGATCTCCAAGCAGGCCGTCCAGGCGCGCTACGAGGCGCAGGTCGAGGCCGGCATCAACGCGCTGCTGCTGCGGACCGTCGGGCCCGGCAAGGCCGAGGTCCACGTGACCGCCGACGTCAACGCCGACCAGGCAACGAAGGACGAGCTGCAGTACGGCAAGAGCACGCCGCTGAAGGAGACGACGGAGACCGAGAAGCTCACCGGCGGCGCGGGGAGCACCGGCGGCGCCGCGGGCGCGAGCGCGAACATCCCGAGCTACGCGGCGGCGGCCACCGGCGGCGGCACGTCGAAGTACGACCGCAAGACGACGACGAAGGACTTCGGCGTCAACAAGCTCGTGACGCGGACGAAGATCGCGCCCGGCAACGTCAACCGCATGAGCGTCGCGCTCGTCGTCGACAAGTCCGTGCCGAGGGCCGACCTCGCGGCGATCCGCAGCGCCGTCTCCGGCGCCGCCGGGATCGACTCGACGCGCGGCGACACCCTCTCCGTGAGCCAGATCGCCTTCGCGAAGGTGCCCAAGAGCGCCGCTCCCGGCGCCGGCCCCGCCGGCGGGATGATCGGCTACGCGAAGTACGCCGCCGCCGGCCTCGGCCTGCTCGGCTTCCTCTTCTTCAGCGCCCGCCAGCTTCGCCGCCGCGAGGGCGAGATGCTCCTACGCGAGCCCAACTGGCTGCGCGAGATCGAGGCGCCGACGACGCTCGCGCAACTGGACCGTCCGCGCGTCTCGTCGCTGCCCGAGCGCAGCGACGATCCCGCCCGCATGCAGGTCGAGGAGCTCGCCGAGCGCGAGCCCGAGCGCGTCGCGCAGCAGATCCGCACGTGGATGCGCGACGCCTGAAAAGGCGTCGTCCGCACCTCAAGACACCCCTCCCGCGGCCGATCACCGGAGTGCCCTCTCGCCCGCCCCTCGGCCCAAGGACTGATCGCACAATGTCGAACGATTCCACCATGCAGCTCGTCGTCTTCTCGCTCGGCGAGGAGGAGTACGCGCTGCCGATCACCCACGTCCAGGAGATCATCCGCTACACCGAGCCGCGCGGCGTCGCCTCGCAGACCCCCTGGGTCAAGGGTGTCATCAGCCTCCGCGGCAAGATCGTCCCGGTCTACGACCTCGCGTCGCGCCTCGGCCTCGAGGTCAACTCCGTCGCCAGCAAGATCGTGATGGTCGAGAGCGGCGACCAGATGGCCGGCGTCATCGTCGGCGACGTCGAGGAGGTCCTGACGCTCACGCACGAGGATCTCGACGAGGTCCCGGCCGCGGGCGCCGCCTGCATCCAGGCCATCGCCAAGGTCGGCGACCGCCTCGTCGTGCTGCTGGACCCGGCGGGCATCTTCGCCAGCGAGCCCGGCGCCTCGACGACGGGCCGCTCGACCACGGCAGTCGCCGGCGACGCGCTCGCCAAGGCCGCATAGCGGTCATCAAGCCGCGTTCCCCTCGCTGTGGCTCCCACCCCCTCAACCCCGCCGCGGGTCGTCGTCGCCGACGACTCGGGCTTCATGCGCCGCCTGCTGCGCCAGGCACTGGAGTCCGCGGGCATGGACGTCGTCGGCGACGCCGCCGACGGCGACGAGGCGCTCGCGCTGTGCCACAGCCTGCGGCCCGACGTCCTGACGCTCGACCTCGCGATGCCCGGCCGCGACGGCATCGGCGTCCTCACCGCGCTGCGCGGGACCGACCTGCCGACCGTCGTGCTCGTCGTCTCGGCGTTCTCGCCGGCGCACGGCGCGCGCGCCGTCGACGCCCTCGCCGAGGGCGCCTTCGACCTCGCCGTCAAGCCGTCGATCGGCACGTCGCCGGCGGACTTCCTCAAGGAGATCGGGACGAAGGCGCGCTCCGCCGCCGCGGCCTCCAGGCGCCCGCGCCCCGCGGTCCCGAAGGCCGCCGCATCGCCGGCGCGCGTCAACGGCAACGGCCGCCACAACGGCCGCTCCCCGCTCGTCGTCATCGCCTGCTCGACCGGCGGCCCGCGTGCGCTCGGCGAGCTCGTGCCGCGGCTCCCGAGCCCGCTCGGCGCCGGCACGCTCATCGTCCAGCACATGCCGCCCGGCTTCACGGCGCCGCTCGCCGCGCGCCTGGACAAGGTCAGCGCGCTGCACGTGCGCGAGGCGGCGACGGGCGACATCATCGGCCGCGACGACGTCCTCATCGCGCCCGGCGGAAGCCACATGCACCTCCTCGCGGGCGGCCGCATCCAGCTCAGCGACGAGGAGGCCGCGATCGGCGGCCTGCGCCCGCGCGCCGACCTGACGATCGTCGACGCCGCGCGCCACTTCGGCAAGCGCCTGCTGCTCGTCGTCCTCACGGGGATGGGCAAGGACGGCCTCGACGGCGCGCTCGCCGTCAAGGCCGCCGGCGGCCGGATCCTCGTCGAGGCCGAGTCGACCTGCAGCGTCTACGGGATGCCCCGGGCCGTGTCGGAGGCCAACCTCGCCGACGCCGAGCTCCCGCTCTACGACCTTCCACAAGCGATCGCATCGGAGTGTGCGTGATGACCACCGTCGACATCGGCGCCGAGGAGTACGCCGGGTTCTGCACCGGCATCCGCCGCCTCTGCGGCATCGACCTCTCGCAGTACAAGCGCGCGCAGATGGAACGCCGCATCCGGACGTTCGCCGACCGCCGCGGCATCAAGGGCCTCGCGGAGTACCTCGGCATCCTCGGCGAGTCCAAGGAGGAGCTCGAGGCGTTCCTCGACCGCGTGACGATCAACGTCTCCCAGCTCTGGCGCAACCCCGAGCAGTGGGAGCTGCTGCGCCACAAGATCCTGCCGGAGTTCGCCGAGCGCGGCCGCCTGCGCGCCTGGAGCGCCGGCAGCTCCTACGGGGCCGAGGCCTACACGCTCGCCGCGACGTGCGCCGAGGTCCTGCCGCGCGCCCGCGTGGAGATCGTCGGCACCGACATCGACCGCCGGATGGTCGAGCGCGCGCGCGCCGGCGCCTTCAGCATCGACGACGCCCGCGACGCCCCGGCGGCGCAGCGCAAGCGCTGGTTCACCGAGCGCGACGGCATGCTCCAGGCCGACCCCAAGCTCAAGGCGCTGTGCCGCTTCGAGACCGGCGACCTCCTGACGATGCGCCCGGCGCGCCAGGTCTACGACCTCGTGCTCTGCCGCAACACCGTCATCTACTTCACGCCCGAGGTCAAGGACGCGCTGCACGCCCGGATCGCCGGCGCGCTCGTCCCCGGCGGCTACTTCATGGTCGGCTCGACGGAGCGCATCACCGACCCGACCGCGCTCGGCCTCGAGATCGCCCACCCCTTCGTCTACCGGCGCGTGTCCTGATGGAGCTCGAGGAATACCTCCCGATGTTCCTCGCGGAGTCGCGCGAGCACCTCGAGCACCTCAACCTTGCGGTCGTGCGCATCGAGGAGACGCCCGACGATCGCGAGACGGTCGACGAGATCTTCCGCATCGCGCACTCGCTGAAGGGCATGAGCGCGACGATGGGCTTCGCCGGCATCGCCGCGCTGACGCACAAGATGGAGGACGTCTTCGAGCTGCTGCGCCAGCGCACCGGGGGCATCGAGCGGCGCGTCATCGACGTCGTCCTCGCCTGCCTGGACGCGCTGGAGGGCGCCGTCGAGGCGATCGACGAGACCGGCGCCGAGAAGCTCGAGGCCGGGCCGCTGCTCGAGCGCCTCGACAGCCTCATCCGCGCCCGGACGCCCGCCCAGGCGGCGGCGCGCGTCGGCAGCGCCATGCCTCCGCCGGATCTCTTCGAGCGCGCCGACGGGCGCCGCGTCCTGCACGTCAGCGTCATGCTCGAGGACGAGGCGCCGATGCCGGCCGTGCGCGCCTTCATGGTGCTCAACGCGCTCGAGCAGTTCGGCGAGATCCTGCACTCCGTGCCGACCGAGGCCGAGGTCGACGCCTTCACGGACCGCCGCATCGACGCGTGGGCCGCGAGCGACACGCCCGAGCCGGAGGTCGCGCTCGCGCTCGGCCAGGTGGCCGACGTCGCCGGCCTGCCCGAGGTCGTCGTCATCACCGAGCCGCGCGAGGCCGAGGTCGTGCAGATCGCCGATGCCGCGAGCGCCACGGCGGCCGCCGCGACGCCCGGCGGCGGCTCGCGCAAGCGCTCGAGCACCGTCCGCGTCGACGCCGAGCGCCTCGACGCGCTCATGCACGCCATGGGCGAGCTCGTCGTCTACCGCACGCACGTCGAGGCGCTCGTCTCCGGCGCCCAGGTGCCGGGGCTCGTCGCGGCGATGCAGGACCTCACGCGCACGTCGCAGGCGCTGCAGGCGATGGTCATGCAGGTGCGGATGATCCCCGTCGAGGCCGTCTTCCTGCGCTTCCCGCGGCTCGTCCGCGACCTCTCCTCCAAGCTCGACAAGCAGGTCGAGCTCGTGCTCACCGGGCAGGACACCGAGCTGGACCGGACCGTCATCGACGCGCTCGGCGACCCGATCGTCCACCTCGTCCGCAACTCGCTCGACCACGGCCTCGAGGCGCCCGACGAGCGCGTCGCGGCCGGCAAGAACCCGACCGGCACGATCGAGATCTCGGCCCGCCACGCCGGTTCGAGCATCGTCATCACCGTCCGCGACGACGGGCGCGGGATCGACCCCGCCCGCGTCGCGCGCAAGGCCTGCGAGCGCGGGCTCATCAGCGAGTCCGAGGTCGCGTCCGTCGATCAGGCGAAGGCGGCCGAGCTGCTGTTCACCGCCGGCTTCTCGACCGCCGACACGACGAGCGACATCTCCGGCCGCGGCGTCGGGATGGACGCCGTGCGCTCCGCGATCCGCGGGCTCGGCGGCGAGGCGACGCTGCAGTCCCAGCACGGGGCCGGCACGGTCGCCGAGATCCGCCTCCCGCTGACGCTCGCGATCATGTCGGCGCTGCTCGTGCAGTCCGGCGGGCTGCCGTTCGCGATCCCGCTGGACCGCGTCCAGCGCACGATCCGGCTCGCCGACCACGCCGTGCGCTCCGTCGCCGGCCGGCGCATGCTCGTCATGGGCGAGCGCGTCCTGCCGCTGCGCGACCTCGGCGAGGCCGTCGGCCACGCGCCCGTCGCCGGGCAGGACCACGCCGTCGTCGTCCGCGCCGGCGACCGCGACATCGCCCTCGGCGTCGAGCTGCTCGTCGGCCAGCGCGAGCTCGTCGCCCGTGCCCTGCCCGCCGCCGTCAGCGAGCGCGCCGCGCTCTCCGGCGGCGCCGTTCTTGCCGACGGCCAGATCGCGCTGATCGTCGACTGCGACGCCCTGACCACCACCGAGCCCGCCGGCGAGGCGCCCCCCATCGCCGCGTGATTGAAGGAGATCCCCGACCGATGAGGACGAACTACACCGAGATCGAACTCGACGCACTGCGCGAGCTTGCGAACATCGGCGCCGGGACGGCGGCGACGTCGCTGTCGGGCCTGCTCGGCATCCCGATCGACGTCGACGTGCCGACCGCCGCGGCGATGCCGCTGGCGGACGCGATCGACGCGACCGGCCCGGCCGAGCTGTGCGTCACCGGCGTCGCGATCCCGCTCGACGGCGACCTCGCCGGCAGCGCGCTGATGCTCTTCCCCGAGGAGGACGTGGCGACGCTCTGCGGCCTGCTCGGCCTCGAGCCCGACAGCGAGTACGCGGCGTCGGCGCTCGGCGAGGTCGTGAACATCCTCTGCGCGTCCTACCTCGGCGCGCTCAGCGACATGACGGGCCTGCAGATCGAGCTCGGCCCGCCCGAGCAGGTCTTCGACATGCTCGGCGCGATCATGGGCTCGATCCTCGCGATGAGCGCGGGCGCCAGCGACGTCGCGCTCATGCTCGACTCGGCGCTCATCATCGAGGGCCAGGCCTGCTCGCTGTCGTTCCTGCTCATCCCCAGCGCCGACGGCGTGGACGGGCTGCTCGCGCAGCTCGGGCTCGGGTGATGGCCGAGATCTCCGTACGCATGGGTGAGCTCGCGACGTCCTCCGACCCCCGCACGGGGCTCGTGTCGATCGGTCTGGGTTCGTGCATCGGCCTGGCGCTCGTCGACGCGTCCGCGCGCGTCGCGGGGCTCGCGCACGTGATGCTGCCCGGCCCGACGCCCGCGGGGTCCTCGCGCCCGCCCGGCACGTTCGCCGACACCGGCGTCCAGGCGTTGCTGGAGGCCGTGCTGGCCGCCGGCGCGCGCCGCATGTGCCTCAGCGCGGTGATCGTCGGCGGTGCCCAGATGTTCGGCAGCGCGGGGAAGATGCAGGTCGGCCAGCGCAACGAGGAGGCCGTCCGCGCGGCGATCCGCGCGGTGCGCATCCCGATCGTCGCGGCCGAGACCGGCGGCGGCAGCGGCCGCACGATCCGCGTCTACCTCGACGACATCCGCGTGACGTCGCGCGCGGCCGGCGGCGCCGAGCAGATCCTGCTCGGCGCGATGGCGGTGGCGGCATGAGCGGCGCGGGCGTCCTGTCTGACGACCAGGTCGCGGCGCTCGTCGCAGCGGCGAAGGACGGACAGCTCCCGGTGGGCTCGACGCAGGCGCCCGCCTCGCGTCGCCGGCGCGTGCGCCGGATCGACTTCACGCGCCCGAGCAAGTTCACGACCGACCAGCAGCGCCGCCTCGAGCGCGCGCACGACAACTTCTGCCGCAGCGTCTCGACGCGGCTGTCCGCCGAGCTGCGGACCGCGATGTCCGTCGAGCTCATCGACACCGCGCAGCTCACCTGGGCCAACGCGCTCGACGAGGTCCCCAAGCGCTCGGTCTCGGGGATCGTGGACGTGCGCCCGCTCGACGGGCGCATCCTGCTGACGGCCGAGCTCGCGCTCCTGCTCGGGCTCATCGAGCGGCTGCTCGGCGGCCAGGGCATGGACCGCCCGGCCGAGCGCTCGCTCACCGACGTCGACCGCGCCCTGACGAAGCGGATCTTCGAGACGCTGCTCGACGAGCTGACGATCTCCTTCAACGACGTCGCCGAGCTGAGCTTCGGGCTCGTCGACATCGAGCCCGAGCGCGCGCCCGCGCAGCTCGCGCCGCTGAGCGAGCCGACGCTCGCGATGACCTTCGAGGTCAAGCTCGGCCGGACGTCCTCGACGATGGTCCTGCTGATCCCGCACCGCGCGATCGAGCCCGTGCTGCGCGCCCCGGCGATCACCGCCGGCGCCGCCGAGATCACCGCCGGGACGGCCGCCGCCGTCAGCGAGGCGCTCGGCGAGGTCGTCGTGCAGCTGCGCGCCGAGGTCGGGTCCGTCGACATGCCGCTCGAGCGCGTGCTCGCGCTGCGCCCCGGCGACGTCCTGCGCCTCGACGGCACCGCCGAGGAGGGCGCCGTGACGCTCTACGCCGACGCCGTCGCCCTGCAGCGCTGCAAGCTCGGGCGCAACGGCCGCCATCGCGCGGTCGGCGTCCTCGGCGCGGTGGAGGCGACGCCATGACGCCCGACGAGGCCCTCGTCCGCATCGGCGAGTCGACCGGCGCGGCCGTCGCCGGCGCGCTGGCCGCCTACTGCCCCGACGCCGTCGAGTGCGCGGCGCCGGTCGTCGTCGCGACCGACGCCAACCCCGTCGCCGGCGTGCCGCTGCCCGCCGTCGTCGCCGACGTGTCCTACGTCGACGGCCTGCGCGGCGGCAACCTCTTCCTCATGCCGCTGCCCGCCGTGCGGGCGCTGGCGGCCGCGATGATGGGCGAGGACCCGGCCGCCGTCGAGGCCGACGACAGCGGCGAGCTGTCCGAGCTCGAGCTGTCGGCCGCCGGCGAGGTCGCCAACCAGATGATGGCGACGGCCGCGGCGGCGATGAGCACGGTCCTCGGCCAGGAGATCGAGATCGCGGCGCCCGAGGTGCGCGTCGTCGCGGTGGCCGCCGAGGCGCTCACGGCGCTGGACTCCGCGACCTCGGTCGTGTCGGTCGCGATCGACGTGCTCGGCCACCCGTGCCGGCTCGTGCTGCTCGTCCCCCACGCCTTCGTCGTGCGCATGACGCGCGCGCTCGACGACCTCGACGCCGAGTTCTCGACCGGCGACGAGGAGCTCGACGCGGCCGGTGCGCCGCGCGAAGACGTGCTCAACGCCGACCTGCTCGGTGGCGTCGGCGTCCGCGTCGCGGCCGAGCTCGGCCGCGTGAGCATGACCATCCGCAGGGCGGTGAACCTCGCCCCCGGCGCGGTCGTCGAGCTCGATCGCGAGCTCGAGGACCCGATCGACCTGTACGTGAATGGACGGCGCTTCGGAACGGGGCGCCTCGTGACCCTCGACGGCGATGAATGGGCCGTCCGAATCGACACGGTGGCGTTCGAAACCGCCCCAACGAAAGGAGACTGATCGACATGGCACGAGTGCTTGTCGTCGACGACGCCGCCTTCATGCGCAAGGTGGTCGGTGACGCCCTCAGCAAGGGCGGCCATGAGGTGATCGGCGAGGCGGCCAACGGCGCAGAGGCCGTCGCCCGCTTCCAGGAGCTGCAGCCCGAGCTCATGACGCTCGACATCACGATGCCCGAGATGGACGGGCTGGCGGCGCTGAAGGAGATCATCGCGCTGGACCCCCGCGCGCGGATCATCATGTGCTCCGCGCTGGGCCAGGAGAGCAAGGTGCTCGAGGCGATCAAGGCCGGCGCGAAGGACTTCGTCGTCAAGCCGTTCAAGGCCGACCGGGTCCTCGACGCCGTCGGCAAGGCGATGGCCGCCTGACTCGGCGCCGCGCCGCGCCCGGCCTGTGACAGGCTCCGGGTGTGCCGCGACGGCCTGAGACCTACCGGCGGCGAGGCCCCGAGGGCGTCGCCTGGTCGGTGCTGCAGCGGGCGCTCGACGGCGCCTCGGCGGCCGCCAACCGGCGGCTGCGCGGTAGCCGGGCGGTGCGCGTCGCGGCGGCGGCCTCGGTGCCGCTCGCAGTGGGGGCGATCGCCGCACGGCGGCGGCTCGGGCTGCATCCCGCGGTGACGCTGCCGCTCGGCTGCGTGCCGCCGCTCGGGGTCGCGCTGGCGATGCCGAAGGGGCGCGCCCGCTACGCCGCCATGGGCGCCGCCTACATGCACCTCTTCAAGCTCGGCTGGGAGCTGCCCTACGACGAGCCCGAGCGGCTGCGCGAGCGGCTGTGGATCGATCAGCCGATCCGCTTCGACACGCTCGTCGGGCTCGGCGTGCCGCCCGGCCTGCGCCTGCAGCGCGCGTTGCGCCGGCCCGGTGAGGTGACGGCGCTCGATCGCGCGGTGACCGTCGTCTACGCGTCGTGGTTCGTCCCGCAGGCGCTGCTCGGCTACCTCCTGGCCCGCCACGAGGAGTACGTCCCGCGGGCCGGCGCGCGGCTGTCGGCGGCCTACCACCTCACGTGCCCGTTCTACTTCCTCGCCCCCGAGGCGCCGCCGTGGTGGGCGTCCGAGCGCGACGGGCGCATGGGCGGCGAGATCGAGCGCGTCGCGCGGCTCGTCGTCTGCGACCTGCTCAGGCGCCCGCCGCCGGGCGAGGGCAAGGTGCCCGGCAATCCGTGGGGCTCGATGCCCTCCGACCACATCTCGTCGGCCGCGATCACGGCGATGGGGCTGTCGGAGGTCGGGCCGCTGTACGGCGCGCTGGGCTGGTCCTACGTCGCGGCGGCCTCGTTCGCCGTCGTGTACCTCGGCGAGCACTACGTCGCCGACGTCGTCGTGGGCCTGCTCGTGGCCGAGGCCGTGCGCCGCTGCGAGCCGCTGGCGGCGCCGTTCGTGCGCGCGGTCGCGCGGGCGGTGGAGTGAGGTTCGCGCGGGGCGCCGGCACCTCCTGCGCACGCTCTGCGGACACCACGCCGCGCGCCACGTTGCAGCCACGTGCCGGCGAGACCGCTCCTCCTCGCGTAAGCAGCAGTGACGGACTCGCGCCAAGGACGGCGCCAGCGTTGCGCTTCTCCTCCCACGCGGAAGCAGAAGTGGAGTGGCACGCCAGTCCGGCCTATCGAGCCATAGGCTCAACTGCTCCCAAGCCCAGGCGGTCCATCCGACGTCCGTCGATCTGGCCGCCGGCGTGGCGCATGACCGCGACGATTTCGTCGACCGTCGGAGCTGAAAGACACCCTTCACCGCGAGCGTCCTCACGATCGAGACGCTCTTCGGGTTGGTCGGGAGCACCGTCGGGCCGCAGGACGCGCTGCGCGAGCCCGCGCCGTCCCAGCGCATCACGCGCCCCGGGTGCGATCGCGTTCGCGCGCCCACGTCCGCCCGGAGAGGCCGGGCATGCCGCGACAGACACGCACGAATCCCTCAAACAGCCAGTAGCCGAGTACGACCCCAGTCGCGTTGAAGATCACGTCGTTGACGTCGGCGATCCGGAAGGTGACTCCTCCGACGAGTCCCGTCACCAGCTGGAGAACCTCGATCACGACGCTGAACAGCACACCTGCCGTCACCGTCCCGACGAACCGTAGGTTCGTGATGAACGGCAGCCCGAAGCCGAACGGCACCATGAGGAGGACGTTCAGGAGTGAGGTCTCCAAATCCTCACCCGTGAGCTTCACCAAGGTGATGAGGTCCACGGTGTCGCCATCGCCCTGGCCGTTCAGCATCAGGTGCGGCGCGAAGTGCTCGAGAACGATGAGCGACTGGAACTGGAACAGCGTGCGGTCCAGGACCACGACGACGTAGACGAAGAAGATCGTGAAGAAGAGCATGTACACGAGCCCCTGCCTCTTGCGCATGCGGAGCATCGCGAGCATCCCGATCCACGTCAGGCCGACGAGGAGCAGGGCCGCTCGATCGATGCGCGCCCTCCACCTGTCTGCTTGCTCGGAATCCACCGGTCGCGTGGAGGTCACCGGTCGTCTCGAGGCCGCCCGGCGTGCGTGGCCTGACCGAGGCCCGCGAGCGGAGTGCTTCTCGTGAGGCCGCGGTTCGCAGACAACGACGGCGGCTGCTGTGAAACTGCCATCGGACTCCGGATCCCCGACGAGCGTCACTCTGTCTCCGGGTCGAAGCCCGGACAGGGATATCGAGCCGTTCGCCGTCTCGATCGCCGGCGGGCGAGCGAGGTGAACAACTTGTTCGGCGCCCTCGTCGTTTCGCGTCATCGTGAACGAGGCCTTCCCGGCGCGGACGATTGTTCCGATGCCGCCGGTGCCGCCGCAGGGATCGCCGGCCGCCCACGCCGCGCCGGGGCAGCCGACAAGTGTGGCGGCACCGACCACGAAATGTACGAAGAGCCTCACGCGGCCATTGAAGTCAGCGCCGAGTTGCCGGCGCGTATGGAGTTTTCGAGATGCCGGCGATATGCGCCGAGTCGCCGTGTTGCCTGCTACGAAGGAGCACGGATGGCGCGCCAAGACAGCGTCAGATACGCGCTCGAACCTCAGACGCGGCGCTCATGCGTGTCGCACGGCGCAGAAGCGACGGGCGTTGGCCCGAGCGCGACGACTGGCGCGATCAACATGCACCGCGCGCTCCTCGCGCAGCTCAGGCCCCCGGCGCCGGTGGGCCGTCGCCGCTTCTGCTTGCGCGTCCGAAGCGCAAGCGGTCGGGCGCCCGGTCATTCCGGGGGAGCAAGCGCACCGATCGTGGATGATCATCGGGTGATCCGCATACACGGCTACCTGGTCTCGACGTGGACGCGCACGGCGTGCATGACGTGCCTGGAGAAGGGCAGCCGGTATGAGCTCGTGCCGGTCGCGCGCGGGAGCGCTGAGCACGTCGCGATGCATCCGTTTGGCCGCATGCCGGTGCTCGAGGTCGGCGGACAGTTCATCCCCGAGGGCCTGGCGGTGATGTGCTATCTCGACGAGACCCTGCCGGGACCGGCGCTTCAACCGGCCAGCCCGCTCGAGCGCGCTCGCATGCGCACGTGGATGAGCGTCTGCGGGGACTACGTCTTTCGCGATGTCGTGCGCATGATCCCGCGCGACCGCGAGCCGACCGCAGACGAACTGACCACGGCGCGCGCGACGCTGGAGCGGATCGAGCTGATGGTCGGGGACGGCGAATTTCTCGTCGGCGAGACGCTGACGCTCGCTGACCTGTACCTCGCCCCGCAGGTTTCGAATTGCCGCGAGAAGGCGCCACAGCTGCTTGAGGGCTTGCCGGCGCTGACGGCGTGGTTTGCCGGCGTCCAAGCGCGCGAGAGCTTTGTGCACACGGGCTACGCCGCCTGAGCAACTCGGACAGCATCGCGCGGCAGCCCGAGGCTGCGGCGCCTCTCGCGGCGAGAGGTGCCTCCCACGCCTCGTACGTTGGCTGATGCGCCCAACTGCGGGCGGGCTCCCCTCTCCCGCCCGGCGTGAGCATGAGCGCCGCAAGGTCAAACGCGAGTGCAGCTCACCGCGCAGGGGTCGCCGCAACACCGGCGCCCGCCAGCCGCTTGCGCAGCTTCACCGTCGTCCCGTTGGACCCGCCGTGGACCTCGACCTCGTCCATGAGCTTGCGCATGAGCTCCAGGCCGCGGCCGCGCTCGCGCCCGGCCGTCGTCTGCCAGGCACCGCGGTCGCGGACGCAGATGCTGACGACGTCGCCGTCGCGCTCGAAGATGACCTCGAAGGGGTCGTCGTGGAGGCCGTAGGCGTGCTCGACGACGTTCTCGCAGGCCTCGTTGCAGGCCATCGTGATGTCGTCGGCCTCGTCCTGGTCGGCGCTCGTCTCCGACAGCCACAGGCGCAGCGTGTCGCGGGTGGACTTCAGCGCGCCGGGCTCGCCGGAGACCTCGAGCTCGACGCGCGCGCCGAGCAGCTCCTGCGCCCGCAGGACGAGCAGCGTCACGTCGTCGGGGTGGCGGACGGACGGCGGCAGCCCCCGTTCGAGCAGCACCTCGCAGAGCGCCTCGACGTCGGGCTCGACGCGCGATGCCGCCGTCAGCAGTCGCGCCAGGCCGACGTCGAGCACCTCGCTGGGCTCCTCGACGAGCCCGTCGGTGTAGAGGACGAGCGACGTGCCGCGCGCGAGCTGCAGCTCGTGCTCGGGGTAGCGCGGCGCGTCGAGCACGCCCATCGGCACCGACGCCGGGGCCGCGAGATAGCTCGCGCTGCCGTCCGGCGCGACGAGCAGGCCGGGCGGATGGCCGGCGTTCGTGTAGCGCAGCCGCCCGCTCGTCGGCTCGAAGATCGCGAGCATCACCGTCGTCATCACGGCCTCGCCGACGCCGAGGCCGAGCGTGAAGCGGTTCAGCCGGTCGGCCATCGCGCCTGTGTGGTCGCCCTGCGTCAGGATCGCCCGCAGCGCGCTGCGCATCTGGCCCATCGTCGTCGCGGCGCCGATGCCGCGGCCGACGACGTCGCCGATCGCGATCGCGACCCGCCCGCCCGGCAGCGCGACGGCGTCGTACCAGTCGCCCCCGACGCTCACGCCGTCGTCGCCGGGCACGTAGCGCGCAGCGAGCGCCACGCCCGGGATCACCGGCAGGGACTTGGGCAGGAGCGAGTGCTGCAGCTCCTGGGCGATGTGCCGCTCGCGCTCGTACAGCCGGGTGCGGGCGATCGCCAGGCCGACGCGGTCGGCGAGCAGGCGCAGGACGTCGACGGTCTCGGCGTCGAAGTCGCGCGGGGTCAGCGCGCCGACCTGGACGCTGCCCAGCACGCGCCCGCGCTCGAGCAGCGGCACCGCCAGCAGCGAGCTCACCGGTGGGCCGAGCGAGCTCGCGTCGATCTCGGCGGCGCCGACGTCGCGGATCTGCAGCGGCGCGCGCTCGCGCACGACCTGCCGTGTCACGCCGTCGAGGTGCACGTCGCCGTCGCGCTCGACGACGACGTCCAGCCCCGGGGCCCCGCGCGCCGCGATGCGCTCGCCGTCGCCGACGAGCACGATCGCCGCGCGGTCGACGTCGAGCGCCTCGAGCAGGCGGGCGAGCAGGTCGCCGAGCAGCTGCTCCAGGCCCTCGGCGGCGAGCGCGGCGTCGGCGATCGACTGCATGACGCGCAGCCGCTCGGACGTCACCTCGGCGCTCGCGCGCGCGGCCTGCGCGCGGATGAGCTGATCGTGCTCGCGCTCGGCGCGGCGGCGCTCGCGCAGGTCCTGGACGTGGAGGATGAGGTCCGGCGCGTCGCCGTCGCGCGGCGGCGCGAGCGAGGCGCTGACGAGCACGGGGATCGACGTCCCCCCCGGGCCGCTGAGCACGCGCTCGACCTCGTAGCGCCGGCTGCGGCCCGCCAGCAGCGCGGCCCGCTCGGCGTCGTCGCGGCCGGCCTGCGACTTCGGCCCGAGCTCGTCGAGCGTCCGGCCGACGAGCTGCGCGGCGTCACGCCCGACGGTGTCGCAGAGCGCGCGGTTGACGTGGCTCAGGCGGCCGTCGGCCCCGGCGCGCGCCATCCCGATCGGGGCGTCCTCGAACGTCGCGCGGACGAGCGCCTCGCGCTCGGCGATCGCCTTCCCGCGCTCGTAGAGCTCGACGAAGACCTGGACCTTCGAGCGCAGGACGACGGCCTCGTAGGGCTTGAAGAGGTAGTCCACGGCGCCCGCGCCGTAGCCGCGGAAGACGTGGTGGGGCTCCTTGCTGATCGCCGTGACGAAGATGATCGGGACGGCGCGGGTGCGCTCGCGCCCGCGGATGAGCTCGGCCGTCTCGAAGCCGTCCAGGCCCGGCATCTGGACGTCGAGCAGGATGACGGCGAACTCGTCCTGCAGCAGCGCCTTCAGCGCCGACTCGCCCGAGCGCGCCTTGACCAGGCGGCAGCCGAGCGGCTCGAGCACGGCCTCCAGCGCGACGAGGTTCTCCTCGTGGTCGTCGACGAGCAGGACGGCGGTGTCGCGCGTCACGACGCCGTCTCCGCCCGCGTGCCCGCGAGCGCGACGAGCAGCGCGGCGATCTCCTCGAGCGCGACGACCTGCGCGCCCGGCGTCGCGGCCAGCGCGGCGCGCGGCATCTCCGAGCGCGTCGCCGTCTCGGGGTCCTGGACGATCGCCGGCCCGCCGCGGCTCGCGATCCGCGCGAGACCCTCCGCGCCGTCGGCGTTGGAGCCCGTCAGCACGACGCCCGCGGTCCGCTCGCCGTAGGCGTCGGCGGCCGAGGCGAAGAGGATGTCGATCGACGGGCGGCTGAAGTTGTGCGGCGGGTCGACGGACAGCGCGACCGACTCGGGCTCGACGAGCAGGTGGTAGTCGGCGGGTGCGATGAGGACCGTGCCCGGGCTCAGCGCCTGCTTGTCCTCGGCCTCGTGGACGTCGAGCGCGCAGCGGGCGTCGAGCAGGGCCGCGAGGCGCTCCTCGCCATCGGCCCGGCCCTGGCGGTGCTGGGCGATGACGACGGCCGCGCCGAAGTTCGCCGGCAGCGTCCCGAGGACGCACTCGACCGCCCGCAGCCCGCCCCACGATGCGCCGATCGCGACGAGCTCGACGGCCATCAGACGCGCCGCCGGAAGATCTTCTCGGCCTCGACGAGCGGCTCGTACTCCTCCGCGTGGCGTGAGCGCCGGATCGACTCCTTGCGCCCGAGGGCGAGGATGCCGAAGCGGGTCATGCTGTCGCCGAACAGCTGCAGGACCTCCTCCTGGAGCGCCGAGCCGAAGTAGATCATGACGTTGCGGCACACGATGAGGTGGAACTCGTTGAAGGAGCCGTCGGTGACGAGGTTGTGCTGCGCGAGCACGATCCCCTCGACGAGCGAGGGGTCGAAGCGGGCGCTGTCCCCGTCGGCCGCGTAGTAGGAGGAGAACGCCTCCGTGCCGCCCGCGCGCAGGTAGTTCTCCGTGTAGCGCTGCATCCGCTCCAGCGGGAAGGCGCCGGCGCCGGCGCGCTCGAGCGCGCGGTCGTCGATGTCCGTCGCGTAGATCCGCGTGCGCTCGAGCAGGCCCTCCTCGCGCAGCGCGATCGCGAGCGAGTAGCTCTCCTCGCCGGTCGAGCAGCCGGCGTTCCAGATCCGGATGAAGGGGTGGGTGCGCAGCAGCGGGAAGACGCTCTCGCGCAGCGCGCGGTAGAAGCCGGGGTCGCGGAACATCTCGGTGACGTTGATCGAGAGGTCGCGCAGCAGGCGGTCCATGCAGGCGGGCTCGTGGAGGATGCGCTCCTGCAGCCCCGACAGCGTCTCGAGGTTCTCGCCGTAGACGCGGTGCCACAGCCGCCGTCGCAGCGACGCCGTCGCGTAGCCACGGAAGTCGTAGCCGTAGCGGCGCTGGATGGCCTCCAGGAGGAGGTCCATCTCGAGGCGCTCGCGCGCGTCGTCGTCGGTGGAGGTCGGCGCGGTGATCACCCGTACAGCCATACCCGCATCAGCGAGATCAGCTGCTCGATGTCGACGGGTTTCGTGATGTAGTCCGACGCGCCGGCGGCGATCGACTTCTCGCGGTCGCCCTTCATCGCCTTCGCCGTCAGCGAGATGATCGGCAGCTCGGCGAAGCGCTCGTCGGCGCGCAGCGCGATCGTCGTCTCGTGGCCGTCCATCTCGGGCATCATCACGTCCATCAGCACGAGGTCGACGCCCGGATCGGCGTCGAGCGACTCGATCGCCTCGCGCCCGTTCTCGGCGAAGCGCACGATCATCCCGCGCGCCTCGAGCGCGCTCGTGAGCGCGAAGACGTTGCGGACGTCGTCGTCGACGATCAGCACGCGCTTCTCGTGCAGGACGGCGTCGGCGGTGTGCAGGTGCTCGAGCACGCGCCGGGTCGCGGGCGGCATGGCCGTCTCCGCGCGGTGCAGGAACAGCGCCGTCTCGTCGAGCAGCCGCTCGGGCGAGCTCGCGTCCTTGACGATGATCGAGTCCGCGTAGCGGCGCAGCCTCGTCTCCTCGCGGCGCGTGAGCTGGCGGCCGGTGTGGATGATCACCGGCACGTCGCGGTGGCGCTCGTCGGCCTTGAGGTGGTCGAGCAGCGTGAAGCCCGTCATCTTCGGGAGCTTGAGGTCGAGGACGATGCAATCGAAGCGCCGCTCCTCGAGCGCGGCCAGCGCCTCCTCGCTGGAGCCGACCGCGGTGACCTCGACGTCGTCGCCCGAGCCGACGAGCTCGCTGACGCTCATGCGCTCGGCCTCGTCGTCGTCGACGATCAGCAGGTGGCGCACGCCGCGGTCGAGGAAGTCGGCGGCGGCGACGAACGCGCTGCGCAGCTCCTCGGCGTAGGCCGGGCGCGTGAGGAAGCCGGCGGCGCCGGCGCGCAGGGCGTCGTGGCGGTGCGGGGCCTCGCCGATGACGTGGACCGGGATGTGGCGCGTGCGCGGGTGGTGCTTGAGCTGGTCGAGGATCCCGGCGCCGCCGCGGACCGGCGTCGCGAGGACGATGACGTCGGGCGAGATCTCGTGCGCGAGCGTCAGACCGATGTTCCCGCGCGACGCGACGACCGCGCGGAACCCGTGCTCGCGCGCCTGGACGAGCGTGCGCGTCGCGGCCTCGGGGTCGTCGTCGATGACGAGCGCTACGCGGTCGGAGTCGGTGATGAGCGCCCGGTCGTCGGCGAGCGCGAGCGGGTCGTCGTCGGGGTTCTCGATCTCGCCGGCGCCGCGCTGCGGCGCGGCCGGGGCGGGCGAGGTGGCCGGGGCGGGCGTCGGCGCGGGCGCGCCCGTCGTCAGGGCGGCGGGCTCGGGCGGCGGCTGCGGCGGCGCGACGTAGGCCGGCAGCAGCAGCGTGAAGGCGCTGCCCGTCCCGGGCTCGCTCTCGACGCCGATCTCGCCGCCGAGCGCAAGGGCGATCTCGCGGCAGATCGTCAGCCCCAGGCCCGTGCCGCCGAAGCGCCTGCTCGTCGTCCCGTCGGCCTGCTGGAAGGCCTCGAAGATCAGCCGCAGCTTGTCCTCGGCGATCCCGATGCCCGTGTCGGTCACCGTCACGCGCAGCTCGTACGGCGCCGGCGCCTGCGCGAGCTCGACGCGCACCTGCCCGGCCTCGGTGAACTTGAACGCGTTGGACAGCAGGTTGCGCAGCACCTGCTGCAGGCGCTGCTCGTCGGTGAAGACCGTCGGTGGTGCGTCCTCGGCGACGTCGACGACGAACTCGAGGCCCTTCTGCTCGGCGACCGAGCCGAACGCGCGGTCGACGTAGTCGCGGACCGACTCCAGCGCGAGCGGGCCGGGGATGATCTCCATCTTCCCCGCCTCGATCTTCGACAGGTCGAGGATGTCGGAGATGAGCGTCAGCAGATCGGTGCCGGCGACGTGGATCGTCGACGCGAACTCGATCTGCTTCTCGGTGAGGTTCTCCTCGGGGTTCTCGGCGAGCAGCTTGCTGAGGATCAGCAGGCTGTTGAGCGGCGTGCGCAGCTCGTGGCTCATGTTCGCGAGGAACTCCGACTTGTACTTCGAGCTCAGCGAGAGCTGGGCCGCCTTCTCCTCGAGATCGACGCGCGCCTTCTCGATCTCGGCGTTCTGGACCTCGATGTCGCGGTTCTGCTGGCTCAGGAGCTCGGCCTTCTCCTGCAGCTCCTCGTTGGTCTGCTGCAGCTCCTCCTGCTGGGTCTGCAGGAGCTCCTCGGAGGCGCGCAGCGACGATGTCTGCTGCTCGAGCTCGGAGTTTGAGCGCTTGAGCTCCTCCTGCTGGCTCTGCAGCTCCTCGGACTGCGACTGCAGTTCCTCGGCGAGCGACTGCGACTGCTCGAGCAGCTCCTCCGTGCGGCGGTTGGCGATGATCGCGTTCAGCACGACGCCGAGCGTGTCGCCGAGCTGCTCGAGGAACGCCTGGTTGACCTCGGAGAACGCCCGCAGCGACGCGAGCTCGACGACCGCCAGCACCTGCTCCTCGAAGAGGATCGGCATGACGACGATGTTCACCGGCGCCGCCTCGCCGAGGCCCGACGTGACCTTGATGTAGTCCGGCGGCGCGTCGGAGATGAGGATGCTCTTGCCCTCCAGCGCCGCCTGGCCGACGAGCGCCTCGCCGATCTTGAAGCGGTTGGAGACCGACTTGCGCTGCTTGTAGCCGTAGCTTGCGATGAGGTGCAGCTCGGGCGCGCCGCCGTCCTCGGACTGGGCGAGGAAGAACGCGCCGTGCTGGGCGCTGACGAGCGGCGAGATCTCGGACATGATCAGCCGCGAGACGGTCGCGAGGTCGCGCTGGCCCTGCATGAGGCCGGAGATCCGCGCGAGGTTCGTGTTGAGCCAGTCCTGCTCGGCGTTCTTCTGCGTCGTCTCGCGCAGGTTGCCGATCATCTGGTTGATCGTGTCCGAGAGCTCGGCGACCTCGCCCTGGGCTTCGACGGAGATCTGCCGCGTGAGGTCGCCCTGCGTGACGGCGCTGGAGACCTCGGCGATCGCGCGCACCTGCGTCGTGAGGTTGCCGGCGAGCTGGTTGACGTTCTGCGTCAGGTCGCGCCACGTGCCGCTGACGCCCTCGACCTCGGCCTGGCCGCCGAGCACGCCGTCGGTGCCGACCTCGCGCGCGACGCGCGTCACCTCGCCGGCGAACGACGAGAGCTGGTCGACCATCGTGTTGAGCGTCTTCTTCAGCTCGAGGATCTCGCCCTTGGCGTCGACGGTGATCTTCTGGCTCAGATCGCCGTTGGCGACGGCCGTCGCGACGTGGGCGATGTTGCGGACCTGGTCGGTGAGGTTGCCGGCCATGAAGTTCACGTTCTCCGTGAGGTCGCGCCACGTGCCCGACACGCCCTTGACCTCGGCCTGGCCGCCGAGCTGGCCCTCGGTGCCGACCTCGCGCGCGACGCGCGTGACCTCGTCGGCGAACGACGAGAGCTGGTCGACCATCGTGTTGATCGTCTCGGAGAGCTCGAGGATCTCGCCGCGGGCCTCGATGTCGATCTTCTTGCTCAGGTCGCCGTTGGCGACGGCCGTCGTGACGCGCGCGATCGCGCGCACCTGGCTCGTGAGGTTGCCGGCCATGAGGTTGACGTTGTCGGTCAGCCCGCGCCAGGTGCCCGACACGCCCTCGACCGTCGCCTGGCCGCCGAGCTTGCCCTCGGTCCCGACCTCGCGCGCGACGCGCGTGACCTCGGCGGCGAAGGAGTTGAGCTGGTCGACCATCGTGTTGATCGTGTCCTTGAGCTCGGCGATCTCGCCCTGCGCG
>DATJEE010000048.1:0-19838 GCA_035496995.1 Solirubrobacteraceae bacterium
GTCCGGCGACGCGGCGCACGTGGCGTAGATCGTGTCGGTCAGGCAGGACTCCATCTGCGAGACCGCGTTACGAACGTCAGACTTGGCCGAGGCGTCCTTGGCCTTGTCCTTCTGGCCCAGGAACGTCGGCAGGGCGATCGCGGCGAGGATGCCGATGATCAGGATGACGACGAGCAGCTCGATGAGCGTGAAGCCCGACTCCTCCGAGGCGCGGTTGCGCAGGTTCTGCAGCATGTTGGAATCCCTCCAAGGATCCGGATGACAGGACGTGCAGGCCTGGCCTGTTGCGCCGAGCTACTGGGGCTGGTGCACACGCCGCTCATCGGTGCGGCGCGGACGGCGCCGGAGCAATGCCGGGGGTTCTGGACGGATGGGGCTCACGGGCCGGCGACGGACGCTGCCCGCGGATCGCTGAGCGGAAGCGTCGGCGAACCGCCGCACCCGCCTGGACGTCTGTTCGACCCGCGCGCGCTACGCGGAGGAGGCCGCGGCGAGGCGCGCGGCCTGGGCGTCGTGGCCCGGGATCTGCATCCCGGTGCCCTCACACCACGGGCACGGCGTGAGCGACGAAACGCCCCCGAGCAGAGACAGAACCTGGCCTGTGCCCCGGCAGGGCGGGCAGGGAGCGGGTGTCGCGGCGTCGGAGTCGTCGGCGGAGGCCATGCGGCGTGTCACGCTAGCAGCGGGCCAGATCGGGCCCTTGCCTGAACGCGCAAACGCGATGCGTGCATTTGCAAGACAGTCGTGCTAGAAGTCCGTAGAGCGGCGCTGGACTTGCAGCCGCGGTAACGGCACAATGCGCACATGCCGGAGGGTAAGGATGCCAACGGAGACCGCACGCGCTCGAAAGCGAGCGCGTGACCGTATGAACAGGACCTCACGGAAGCGATCGCTTCTGGAGATGTCCGCGTGCGTGGTGCTGGTCGCCACCCTCGCGGTACAGCCCGCGCTCGGCCGCGATGGCGGCAGGGACAAGGGCCGCTCCTCCGCCGCCCAGGCCCAGAGCGCCGCCACAGCGCCCTCCACCGGCACCGCTGCGCCCGCAGCCGCCGCTCCCGCCGCTCCCGCCGCGCGCAGGACCACCAACGCGCGCCGCAGTTCGAGCTCCTCGGCCAAGCGCAGCGCGCGCCAGGCCCCCGCCGCCCCGGCAGCGCCTGCCGATCCGGCAGCGACGCCCACGCCCGCGCCCGACCCGGCCGCCGCGCCGGCTCCGCCCGTCGTCACGCCGCCTGCCGACCCGCCGCCGACCGCGACGCCGCCGACGACGGCCGGCCCCGAGGACGGCGCGACCGGCGCCCCGCCGCCCGTCGTCGTGCCCCCGACGCCGACCGATCCGGCCCCCGCGCCGCCGCCGGTGGCCGCACCCGAGCAGCAGCCACCGCGCACCCCCGCCCCCGCCGACAACGCCGTGGCGTCGCAGACCCCTGCGCCGCCCACGGTCGCGGGACCCGAGGATCGCGATCAGGTCACGTCCCCCAACCCCGGCACGACCTCGGTGCCCGCCCAGAGCGCCGAGGCGGCAGCGACCGACGCGCTGACCCCGGCCCCGGCCGCCCCGGTCGCCAACGTCACCGGCGACACCGGCGCCGCGAGCTCCGCGGACGCCCAGCCCACCAGCGACCGCGGCACCGCCCAGGCGCGCGGCTCCGCCAGCAGCACCGCCACGCTCGCGACCGACGCCCTCACCGGCGGCGCGGCACCCGCGACCGCGCTGAGCGAGCCGCTGCGCACGCCCGCGTCGACGTCGATCCTCGGCATCGTCGTCCGCAAGACCGGCGGCGTCCAGACGTCGCAGCCCCAGCCGACGGCCGGCGACGGCATCAAGAACCTCAGCCCGAACCAGGGCTTCGCCAACACCGTCAGCAAGATCGCCAACGTCGTCCCGCGGTGGGCCTGGATCGCGATCGCGCTGCTCGCCGCGCTCGTCCTCCTGCTCGGCGCGCACACGGTCCTCGCGGCCGCCCGCACGAAGCGCCTGCAGCGCCACCGCGAGAAGCTCATGGAGGACATCGGTCTCCTGCAGGCGGCGCTGCTGCCCGCCGTGCCGACCCGCATGGGCGCCCTGCTGACGACGGTCGCCTACCGGCCCGCCGACGGCCCGGCCGCGGGCGGCGACTTCTACGACGCCTTCCCGCTGCCCGACGGCAAGGTCGCGCTCCTGCTCGGCGACGTCTCCGGCCACGGCCGCCAGGCGCTCGCCAAGACGACGCTCGTGCGCTTCACCGTCCGCGCGCATCTCGAGGCCGGCATGTCGCCGCGCGAGGCGATCGCGATCGCGGGGCGCTCGCTCGACGGCCGCCTCGCCGACGACTTCGCGACGGTCCTCGCCGCGGTCCACGATCCGGCCACCGGCACGCTGACCTACGCGAGCGCCGGCCATCCGCCGCCGCTCGTGCTCGGCTCGTCCGCGCACGCGCCGGTCACGGCCTCCTCCGCGCCCCCGATCGGCGTCGGCTTCCCGACCGGTCAGCGCCAGACGATCGTGCCGATGCCCGAGGGCACGACCGTCGCGGTCTACTCCGACGGCCTGCTCGAGGCGCGCATCGCCGGTGAGCCGCTCGGCGCCGAGCGCCTCGCCGCCTGGCTCGCCGAGCTCGGCCCGGACGCGTCGGCCAAGCAGCTCCTCGACCTCGTCGTCCAGCGCGCCGACCGCGTGCCGGACGATCTGGCGGCCGTCGTGATCCACGCCGCGCCGGGCGCGACCGCCCCGGCCGCGCGCGTCGAGCAGCTCAAGCTCGACGTCCTCGACGTCGAGGGCCCGGACCTCGATGGCTTCCTCAAGGCCTCCGGCGTGTCCGCCGGCGACCGGGCGATCGCCGGACGGGCCGTGAGCGAGCAGCTCGCGATCACCGGCGGCGTCATCGTCGAGGTCCGCGCCGGCGAGCACCCGACGGTCAGCGTCTACGCGATCGGCGACCGCGCCGCCGCGCAGCGCCAGACCTCGGCGTACTGACCGCGATCGCCGGCGCCGGCCGCTACGCCCCGTCGCCGACGGGCGCGCTGCATCTCGGCAACCTGCGCACCGCCCTGCTGGCATGGCTCTTCGCGCGCTCGCGCGCGGCCCGCTTCGTCGTGCGCATCGACGACCTCGACGCCGCCCGCTGCCGGCCGGGGCTCGCCGCGGCCCAGCTCGCCGACCTCGCGGCGCTCGGCCTGGACTGGGACGGGCCGGTCGTGCGCCAGTCCGAGCGCGCCGCGCTCTACGACGCCGCGATCGCGCGGCTCGACGCCGCCGGCCTGCTGTACCCCTGCTACTGCACCCGCGCCGAGATCCGCCAGGCGGCGTCGGCCCCGCACGGGCCGCTGGCCGAAGGCGCCTACCCCGGCACCTGCCGCGACCTCGGCGCGGCGCAGCGGGCCGCGCGCGAGCGGGCTGGGCGCCCGCCGGCGCTGCGCCTGCGCGCCGGCATGGCGCCGGTGACGTTCACCGATCGGCAGCTCGGCGAGCAGCGCGGCGTCGTCGACGACCTCGTCGTGCGGCGCAATGACGGCGCCGCTGCATACAATCTCGCCGTGGTCGTCGACGACATCGAGCAGGACATCGCAGAGATCGTGCGCGGAGCAGACCTGCTCGAGACGACGGCGCGCCAGCTGCACGTGCGCGCGCTGCTCGCCGGGCCGCCCGTCGCCCACGCCCATGTGCCGCTCGTGCTCGGCCCCGATGGGGCCCGGCTGGCCAAGCGTCACGGCGCCGTGACGCTCGCCGACCGCGCGCGCGCCGGCCAGTCGGCGCTGCAGGTGCGCGCCGAGCTCGCGGCCTCCGTCGGCCTTGCCGCAGCAGGCGAGGAGCCCGCGCTCGACGAGCTGCTCGCGCGCTTCGACCCCGCCGCGCTGCCTCGCGAGGCGACGGTGATGTCCGCATGATGGCCAACATCGGCCCGGCCGCCGGCGTCGCCGTCCTCGCGATCATCGCCTTCCTGCTGAACCCGAGCATCACCGGCGTCTTCTATGCGCTGATCGTCATCGTCGGGGCCTGCACGATCTTCCTGCTGCGCCAGATGTACCTCAACGAGCTCGAGCGCCAGGACGAGGAGTAGCACCTGTCGGCTCTCCCCACGCCGAGGTCGCCGACGCCATGAGCGCCCTCGCCGTCACCACCGACATCGCGGAGCTCGCCGAGCTGGCACGAGCCGGTGGGCGCCTCGGCATCGACACGGAGTTCATGGGCGAGGGGCGCTACCGCACGCTCCTGTGCCTCGTGCAGGTCGCCGTCGAGACCGAGGGCGACGTCCGCATCGAGGTCATCGACCCGCTCGACGAGTCCGTCGACCCGCAGCCGCTGGCGGCCTGCCTCGCCGACCCCGCGGTCGAGATCGTCATGCACGCCGGGCGCCAGGACGTCGCGCTGCTGCGCCGCGTCTGGGAGACCGACATCACGAACCTCTTCGACACGCAGCTCGCCGCCGGCTTCGCGGGGATGCGCGCGCAGCTCGGCTACGAGGCACTGCTGCACGAGCTGCTCGGCGTGCGGCTGAGCAAGAGCGCGAGCTTCACGCGCTGGGACGCGCGGCCGCTGAGCGCCGAGCAGATCGACTATGCGCGTGACGACGTCCGCCACATCCTGCAGGCGACGACGGCGCTGCAGGAGCGCCTGGAGGCGCGCGGGCGGCTGGAGTGGGCGCGCGAGGAGTGCGTCGCGCTCGCCGCCGTGACCGACGAGCGCGACCCCGACGTCATCTTCGCCCGGCTGCCGCGCGTGAACTCGCTGGACCCCAAGCTCCGCGCGATCGCGCGCGAGCTCGTCGTCTGGCGCGAGGAGACCGCGCGCACGCAGGACCGCCCGATCCCCGCCGTGCTCAGCGACGCCGCGCTGATCGAGGTCGCCAAGCGGCGGCCGACGGCGATCGGCCAGCTCGAGCAGATCCGCGGCATCAACGAGGCGACGCTGCGCCGCCGCGGGAAGGCGATCCTCGACGCCGTCGAGCGCGGCCGCACGCGCGAGCCGATCCCCGTCGAGGGCAGCCGCCCGGCGCAGCCGAGCGCGCTCGACGCGCCGGTCATCTCGCTCGCCGAGGCGCTCGTGCGCACGCGCGCGCTCGAGGAGGAGCTCGCCTACGAGCTCATCGCCGCGCGCGCCGACCTGCAGGCGATCGTCCTCGCGATGCGCGACGGCTCACCGCAGCCGGACGTCCGCACCCTCCAGGGCTGGCGCCGGCAGGTCGTGGGCGACGAGCTGCTGGAGCTGCTCGACGGCCGGCGCTCGCTGACCGTCGGGCCCGACCGCCACGTCGCGGTCGCCGTCCAGGGCTGACGGGTCCTCCCCGCGCAGGATCGTCAGCCCCGCGAGCGGGAAGACGAGCAGCGACAGCAGCCCGGCCGCGACGAGCGCGGCGGCCTCGGCGCTGCCGACGAGGTCGAGCTCGAGCCCGATCGCCGTCGCCGCGACGATGAACGGCAGCGACGTCGCCTGGAACAGCCCGGCGACGACCGTCCGGCGCGTGCCGATGTCGCCGCGGTAGGCGAGCGCGGGCAGCCCGCGGATGACGAGCAGCGCGAGCAGGAAGACCGGCACCTTCACGAGCGCGTCCATGCTCCCGAGCAGGGCGTCGAGATCGAAGCGCACGCCGCTCGTGACGAAGAACACGGGGATGAAGAGGCCGAAGCCGATCGCCTCGAGCTTCGCGCGAAACAGCGGGTGCGTCATGTAGCGGTCGCGGTCGACGAGCGTCAGGACGGCGCCGGCGGCGAACGCGCCGAGGATGACCTCGAGGCCGAGCTGCTGCGCGAGCGCCGCGAACGCGACGAGCACGACGATCGCGCCGCGGACGCGGATCTGCGCGGTCGTGTCCTGCAGGCGCTGGAGGTCCTCCATGACCAGGCGCGAGCGCTCGGCGCCGCTGATGACGAGCCACAGCGCGGCGGCCATGCCGAGCAGCGCGGCGATCAGCAGGAGCGTCGCGGTCGTGCCGCCCTCGCCGGTGAAGAGGATCGACAGGAGGATGATCGCGCCGAAGTCGGCGATCGTGCCGGCGGCGACGACGAGCTGCCCGAACGGCGTCGCGATCTCGCCGGCGTCCTTCAGCACCGGGATGATGACGCCGAGCGAGGTCGCCGAGAGGATGACGGCGACGAGCAGCGGTGTCTGGACGAGGCCGCCGGCCTTCAGCGCGAAGCCGACGGCGACGGCGATCGCGAACGACCCCAGCCAGGCGAGGCCGGTGACCCGGAGCACGCGGCCGCGGAGGTGCTCGAACTCGATCTCCAGGCCCGCGAGGAACAGCAGGAACACGAGCCCGAGCAGCGCGACGACGGAGATCGTCTGGTCGACGTGCACCCAGCCGAGCACCGCCGGGCCGATGGCGATGCCGAGCACGAGCTCGAGGACGACGGATGGGAGCTTCACCCGCGGCGCCAGCCCGAGCGCGAACGGGACCGCGAACGCGACGGCGACGACGATCAGCAGGCCGGAGAAGCTCGGGGCGTCCATGCCCCGGTGGTCTGCGCAGCCGGCGCGGCGTTACGCCACGAGCCTGCGGACGGCGCGCAGCAGGTAGGGCCCGAGCGAGCGCGAGTAGGCCGCGGTGATGTGGTCGATGTCGCGGTGGACGAGCACGCCGCCGACGACGGCGAAGCAGCTGCGCCGGCTGCAGAAGTACGGCGTGAGGTCGATCGTGCGGTAGCGCCGCGCGTGCAGCGAACGGACCGCCGCCACCGCCGGGTCGGCCTTCAGGACGCTCTGGCGCGGCAGCACGCAGGTCGGTCCGGGCGCCAGCCCCGCGGCCACCACCCCGGCGAGGCAGTTGAACTGCGGGTTGGAGCTCTCGGGGACGTCGCGGATCGCCAGCACATGCGTGACGGTCGGCGGCAGCGCCTCCCAGGTCCTGCGGAAGCCGGCGGCCTTGAGCGCGAGCGACGTCTCGCCGGGTTTGACGGTGATCGGCGTCGTGGTGCGCTGGGCCACGAACGCCGTGCCGACCTCCGGGTGGTGGCCGAACCATCCGAGCGCCGAGCGATACCAGCGCGTGCAGCCCTCGCGCGCGCCGGGCAGGAAGCGCGTGACAGCGGCCGAGAAGTAGCAGCCGGAGGTCGTGACGAGCAGCCCGCGCCAGTGCCGCGCGCGGGCGACGACGGCGAGCGCCGGCAGCCACTGTGCGGCATGGCTGTCGCCCACGAGCGCGAACGTCGCCCGGGCGCTCGCGCGCGACGCGCCGAACGCGCAGACCTGGAGCTGGGCGTCGTCCTGGGCTCGGCAGGGCACGTGCGCGGGGCGATCGGGGTCGTCGAGCGCCGTGACGGTCTTCGCGGTGTTGAGGCAGGGGTGGACGGGGTCGCGCGCCGCGGCCCCGAAGCAGCGCGGCGCGGCCGCCGCCGGACTTCCCACGCCGGCGATCGACGCGCCCGCGGCGATCACGAGCACGGCGACGAAGGCCCTGGCTGCTGCTGATGTCGCGTGCACGCAGCCGCAGCGTTGCACGTCGCGGCGGAAGGCGCGTCGCTACACGAGGTCGGCGTCCGTCATGACCTCGACCAGCGCCGGGCCGTCGTGCGCGAACGCCGCCGCGAGCGCGTCGTCGAGCTGCGCGGCCTCGGTCACGCGGATCCCGAGCGCGCCGCAGAGCTCCGCGTAGCGCGAGAAGTCGGGGTTGTGCAGCGACGTCTGCCAGACCTCCCACTCCCCCGCCCGCTGCTCCTTGGAGATCTTGCCGAGCTGGCCGTTGTTCAGCAGGACGTGCGTGATGTTCATCCCGTGCTTGACCGCGGTCAGCAGCTCGGCCATGTACTGCGCGAAGCCGCCGTCGCCGGTGACGGCGCAGATCGGGCGCGCGTCGCCGACGGCCGCCCAGGCCCCCATCGCGGCCGGGTAGCCGAAGCCGATCGAGCCGAGGTAGCCGGACATGAGGATCGACTGGCGCGCGCACTCGAAGTAGCGCCCGAACGAGTACGCGTGGTTGCCGACGTCGACGGCGATGACGGCGTCCGCGGGGCAGCGCCGCGTCAGCGCGGCGAAGACCGCCGCGCTGTTGACGCCGAGCCCGCGGTCGTCGCGCGCGCGGCGCGCCTTCTCGGCGGTCCACAGCGCGCGGCGCGCCGCGACGTCGGCGCGCTGGGCGCTCGCCGCGAGGTCGTCGCCGAGCTCGTCGGCGAACAGCCGCGCCGTCACCGAGAGCTGGCCGTAGACCGGCGCCGTGACGGCATGGAACTTGCCGATCTGCAGCGGGTCGAAGTCGACCTGGATGATCGGGTGGCCCGGGTAGATGCCGGTGTGGTTGGAGAACGACGCCCCGAGGACGACGAGCAGGTCGGCCTCGTTCATGAGCCAGCTCGCCACCGGCGTGCCGCTGCGGCCGAGGACGCCGGCGGCGAGCGGGTGGTCGTCGGCGATCTGGCCCTTGGCCTTGAACGTCGTGATGACCGGCGCGTGCAGGCGCTCGGCGAGCGCCGTGATCGCGTCCATGTCCTCGCGGGCGCCGTGGCCGACGATGAAGACCGGCCGTCGCGCGCCGCGCATGAGCGTGAGCGCCGCGTCGACCTGGCTGCGCGGCGGGGTGATGTCCACCGCCGTGAGGCGCCCCTCGGGCCCGCCCGCGGGCTCGTCGGGCGCCGGCACCGTCTGGACGTCGTCCGGGAACACGAGGTGCGCGACGTCGCGCCTGAGGATCGCGTGCTTGCAGGCGAGCGTCATGAGCTCGGCGTGCTTGGAGGCGGGCTGCACCGTCTGGCTCCAGGCCGCCACGGGGGCGAAGGCGGCCATGAGGTCGACCTCCTGGAATGCGCCCGGGCCGAGCACCTGCGCCTCGACCTGGCCCGTCAGCGCGAGCACCGGCGCGCGGTCGACCTTCGCGTCGTAGAGCCCCGTCAGGAGGTTCGTCGCCCCGGGCCCGGCGATCGTCAGGCACGCCGCGGGCCTGCCCGTGAGCTTTGCGTAGGCCGACGCCGCGAACGCCGCCGCGCCCTCGTGGCGGATCCCGATGTAGGTCAGCTCGCCGGCCAGCTCGCGGCGGCGGATCGCGTCGGCGAGGCCGAGGTTGGAGTGCCCGACCATCCCGAACACGTGCCGGATGCCCCACGCGACCATCGTCTCGGCCATGACGTCGGTGACCGTCCGGACGTGCTCGGCGGGCGTCTCGACGGCGACGTAGATCCCGTCGTCGCGGACCTCGACGGGATACGTCACGACGGTGTCGACGAAGTCGCCGGGCGGCGCCCCCGTCAGCGGGCAGTAGTCGAAGCCGTGCCACGGGCAGCGCAGCAGCCCGTTCTCGATCGTGCCCTCGCCGAGCGGGCCGCCCTGGTGGGGGCAGTGGTTGTCGAGCGCGCCGTACTGCCCCTCGTGGTGCGTGAGCGCGATCGACTTGGGGCCGGCGACGACGGTGCGCACGCGCCCCTCGCCGAGCTCGTCCAGGCCTGCCACGCGGTACCAGGTCGTCTGCGTGATGGTCGCCATGGTGCAGCGTCCCGCGCGCGGCCCGCGCGTTACGTGGCCGCACGAACGGGAGGCCTAACGGGCGATCGCGCGTGGCCCGTCGCGGGGCGGCGCCGTCGCGCCATAGGATGACCGCGCGCGACGACGAGGCCGGAGGTGCGCCCGACGTGTATGACCAGTTGACGCACAGCCGGCAGCGCGCGGCGTCGCCGCCCGGCAGGGCAAGGCCGGCGCCGGCGCCGCTCGCCGGGTCGGCGCCCGGGCCCACGCACCCGCGACCGGCGCAGGACGGATCGCTGCCGCTCACCGGCGCGATCGCCCGCGCCGTACGCAGGCGCGCGACGACGGCGACGCTGCAGCGCTACGCCCTCGTCCGCGCGCCCGAGGACAACCGGCTCTACTCGCGCTCGGACGACGGCAAGCTCGTCACGGGGATGGAGACGCCCAACCACGAGCTGTACATCGCCGATGGCGACCAGCTGCAGAAGATGAACGCCGTCATCGCCCAGTCGCCGCTGGAGTTCTACGCGCGCGGCATGAAGGCGCTGCTGGACCGCAAGTACATCTCCGTCGGCCTGCGCTTCGCCCGCGCGCGCACGCGCGACGTCGTCGGCGAGCGCTCCAAGCCGCCGCCGAAGGGCATGTGGGAGTCGTTCACGCGAGCGGTGTCGAGCCCCGACACCGTGGACCTCCAGGCGCTGTACGAGAAGCTCGTCCTCCCCGGCACGGATGCCTACCGCGTCGAGCTGCTCGAGGCGAAGCTCGCCGCGCGCGACGCGGCGCACGAGGGCGTGCGCGGACTCAACGACATCGCGGCGATCCTGCGCGGCGGGGTCGACGCGATGAACCGCTTCAAGAAGGTCGTCGCCTCGCTGCTCGCGAACGCCGGCACCTGGGACGCGGAGCTGGAGGGCATCGCGCTCACCTGCCGCAAGCTCGTCGCGATCGCGGAGGACGCGCTCTACTCGCAGGCGCAGACGGCGGACGGCCTGCGCGCCGCGAGCGCGGTCATGCGGGCCTGGCTCGAGGGCCCGTACGACGCCATCGCCTCCTCGCAGGCCGCCGCGGGATCGGGGTCCACGATCCTCTTCACCGAGGCCGTCGGCCTCATGAACGCCGTCGCCGCGCTGGCGAGCGCGCTGCCCGCGAAGGCCAAGCCGAAGGGCGAGGAGGCGCAAGCCGAGGCCGAGGTCGCCGTCGACCTGCGCTCGTTTCACGCCGTGGCCTATCAGGCAGACGTGCTGGCGGCGATCAGATCCCCCGACAACGTCCTGCTCTATCGCGCCTGCGACGTCACGACGAGCACGCTGCTCGGCAACCAGATCACGTCGGCCAACAGCCAGGCGGTGAAGACGTACAGCGCGAACCTCAAGGGCCGCGGCGAGTTCCACTACGCGACGAGCGTCGTGTCCTCGGGGTCTGACTGGGTCACGCTCGAGGGCTTCGCAGCGGGCGATCTCGAACGCGAGTTCAGCGGCGTCGGCGAGGACTCCTTCCGCATGCTCGACAACACCTGGCAATACATCATGCAGGGCTCGGCGACACCGGCGAGCGGGGCGCTGTCGCCCGCCGATCAGTCGTTCGTCCTGTACACCCAGGTTCGCTACCTCCTCGACGGGGTCTACGAACGCGGTGCCGGGCTGTTCCCGGACCTCATCCGCAAGCGCGCGCCGCTCGGCGACCCCGGCTCGAAGAAGGTCTACGAATCGGCGATCCAGCGCGCGGGCTCGTCGTCGTTCGCGAACGTGCAGGCCTGGCGCCGCGCCGCGCAGGCATCGGACCTTCCGGGCGACAAGCGCTCGCTGGAACTCATGGAGCAGCTGCGCACGCGGATCGAGGACCCGGGCAGCAACCCGCTGCTGAACTCGCTGCGCGCGTGGGACGACCTCGTCCGCGAGCTCGATCCGCGCACGTAGCGAAACGCATCGCCGTCCCGCGAGACTGCGCGCCATGAGCGATCCCCGCAGCGAGGCCCTCGCGCGCACCGGCGGCGCCTACGAGGTCCGCGTCCTGGAGCCGTCGCCGCCCGCCGTCGCCGAGCCGCCGTGGTTCGCCGACGACCCCGCCGCCCGCGGCGACGTCCCCGCCGGCCGCGAGGTCGTCTCGCCGACCCCGACCGGGGACGTCCTCTGGGACGACCTCGCCGCCGACGACCCCGAGCTCGCCGCCTGGTGCGCGGACCGCTGGCTCGGCGCCTACCGGCGCCTGCAGCCGCTCCCGCCGGCCTACGCGGCGACGCGCGACACGCTGCACGAGCTCGCCGAGGGCGTCGTCTCCCCCGCGCGCGAGCGGGCCAACGGCAAGATCGGCCTGCGCTACACGCGCGGCGGCTTCGGGACGCCGTACTTCGGCGACGACGAGCAGGTCCGCGTGGCCGGCGCCGAGCTCGTGACGACCGGCCCGGACGGCGAGCGGCGCGAAGCGCTCGACCTCGACGCGGCCGCCGTCGCCGCGCTCGCCGACGTCTACGGCTTCGGGACCAACGTCCTCGAGGTCCTGCGCATCGAGCTCGCCGACGCCGGGCGCGTCCAGCTCTGGCCCGAGCACTTCGACGTCGGCCTCGATTTCCGCAGGGCGAGCGGCGAGGAGGTCGTCGCCGGCATGTCCCCCGGCGACGAGCACTACGCCGAGCCGTACGTCTACGTCGTCGGCACCGCGCTCGTCGTGCTCGAGTACCCGGCGCTGCTGGCGGCCGCCGACCAGCGCGCCGCGGCACTGGAGTTCCTGCGCGCGAACGTCTGATGCCGCACGACACCGGCTACGACGCGGGCGCGCGCTGGGCGGCGCGGCGCACGGCGTCGCGCAGGAGCTCGGGCTTGGCGGCCTTCGGCATCCACCCGTCGGTCTCCAGGCGCTCGGCCTCCTGCTGCAGGCTGAACTGCGGCATGTTCGAGATGAGGACGATCGCCGTGCCCGGCGAGCAGGCGCGCAGGTCGCGCACGAGGCTCGCCGGCTCGGGGACGTCGGGGAGCACGAGGTCGAGCAGCAGGACGTCGGGCTTGTGCTCGGCGAGTTCGGCGAGCCCCTCCTCACCGGTGCTCGTCGTCGAGACGACCGCGATGTCGCCCTCCTCCTCGAGGACGTGTCGCAGGAAGTACTTGACGGCCCGAGCGTCGTCGCAGACCGCTACCCGGATCCTCGCATCCATACGGTCCGGCAGGCTACACCAGGGCCTTGGAGCGCAGGAACTCCTCCGCCACGTCGCGCGGCGTGCGCCCGTCGAGATCGACCGCGCCGTTCATCCGCCGCATCGCCGCCGTCGTGAGCTTCGCGCTCACCGCGTCGATCACCTGGGCCAGCCGCGGGCCGTGGGCCGCGAGCACGGCCTTGTCGATGATCGGCGCGACGTGCTGGATCGCGAAGAGCCCCTTGGGGTCCTTCAGCAGGACATAACGGCTGCCGGCGAGCTGGCGCTCGGTCGTGAAGACGGCCGCGACGTCGACCTTGCCGCTGTCGAGCGACGGGTAGCGCTTGTCGAAGTCCAGCGCCTTGAAGCCCGGCTTGTCGATGTCGTAGACCTCCCTGAGGCCGGTGAGGCCCTCGAAGCGGGCGCTGAACTCCGACGGCGCCCCGATCGTCAGCGTCTTCGCCATGCGACGCAGGTCGGCGATGCTGTCGATGTTGTGGCGCCTGGCGAACCTCGGGGTCACGGCGAGGGCCTCGGAGTCGCTGAACGGCGTCGGCGCCAGCAGCGTGTAGCCACGGCGCTCCTCGAACGCCTTCGCCCGGGCGTAGGCGGCGCTCGGGCTCGTCGGCCGCTTCGTGTCGTTGGCGACCTCCGACAGCAGCGTGCCGATGTACTCGGGGTACATGTCCAGGCGCTTGTTGCCGAGCGCCCGGTGCGTGAGCTCCGAGCTGCCGATGTTGCTCTTCAGCCGCACGTCGAACCCCTTGGCCTCCAGCGCCTGGCTGTAGAGCTCGCCGAGGAGGAACTCCTCCGTGAAGTCCTTCGTGCCGATCCGGATCGGCGGCCCCGCCGGGGTCGCGGGCGTGGTCTTCGCGGTCGTCGTGACGGTGTCGCCGCCCCCGCACGCGCCGAGCGTCGCGACGGCCAGGGCGGCGGCCGCGAGCAGCGCCGTCCAGTTCGCGCGCGGGTGGCGCACCGTCACGCGCCCGCCCGCGCGGGCGCCGGCTGCGTGGCGCGCACCACGGGATCGACGCGCGCGCCCGGGACGGTGAAGTAGAAGACGCTGCCCTCGCCCGGGGTGCTCTGGACCCAGATGCGCCCGCCGTGCTGGTCGACGATGCGTTCGCAGACGGCGAGGCCGATGCCGGTGCCCGCGTAGTCCTCCTCGCCGTGCAGGCGCTGGAAGGGCTCGAAGATGCGGGTGGTGTGCTCAGGTTTCATGCCGATGCCGTTGTCGCGCACCGCGAAGCGCCAGAAGCCGCCCTCGGGCTCGGCCTCGACGCGCACCACGGGACCATCCTCACCGGTGAACTTCACCGCATTGCCGACGAGGTTCTGAAAGACCCGGCACAGGTTCCCACGATCGGCAAGGACGATGGGCATCTCGCCGACCTCGATCCGCGCGCCGGTCTCCTCGATGGCCCCCGCGAGCCGCTCGAGCGCGTCGTCGACGACGAGGCCGGCGGGCATCTCCTCGAGGTTCAGCGTGCCGCGGCCCGCGCGCGAGTACTCGAGCAGGTCGCGGATGAGCGCCCGTGCCTGCTGCGTCGCCTCGCGGATCCCGTCGACGAGATCGTGCTCGCCCTCGCGCGGCGACGTGCGCCGGCGCTCGAGCAGCTCGGTGTACATCGAGATCGTCGTCAGCGGGGCCTGGAGGTCGTGCGACGTGACGGACGCGAACTGCTCGAGCTCGGCGTTGGAGCGCGTGAGCTCGCTGTTGGAGCGCTCGAGCTCGGCGCGGCCGCGGGCGAGCGAGTCGGCCATCGTGTTGAAGCCGTGGGCGAGCACGCCGAGCTCGTCCTCGCGCGCGGCCGGCACGCGCGTGTCGAGGTCGCCGGCGGCGAGGCGGCCCGTCGCCTCGGCGACCGCCAGGACCGGCCGGACGATCGCGCGGCGCAGGTAGAGCGTGAAGCCGGCCGCGACGGCGAACACGAGGACGAGCCCGCCGACGCCGATCGCGATCGCGCGCCGGGAGCGCTGCTCGGCGGCACCCTGGCGCGCCGCGATGACCGATCGCTCGCGCTGGAAGAGCTGCCGGAAACCGGCGCGGATGACGTCGAGGCGCTCGCGGCCGTTGTTCGTCAGCAGCTGGCTGCGCGCGCGCAGCAGGTCGTCGCCCGCGAGCCCGATGACCGGCTCGGCCCAGAAGTCGACGTAGTCCTGGATGTCGGCGGCGATCCGGCCCACCAGCCGCCGCTGGCCGGGATCGTGCGACACGAGCCGCGAGAGCGCGCGGCGCCGGGCGGGGTACGTCTTCAGCGCCTCGGTCACCGGCTCCAGAAGCCGTGTCTGGCCGCTCGCGACGTAGCCGCGCAGCCCGTTCTCGATCGTGATCAGCGAGTTCTCGAGCTGGCTGCCGGCGGCGAGCGCCTCCTGCGAGTCGAACGCCGTCCGCGCCGCGTCGCGCTGGCTCGTGACCGCGACGATCAGCAACACGAGCGCGAGCCCGAGCAGAACCGCGGCCGCGGCGCTGAGCGCCACGACCCGCGTTGTGATCCGTGTCCTGAAACTCCGTCGCAGCAGCGTCCACCGACCTTTCGGGGCCCGGAGAGGATATCCCCGGGCCCCGCGGGTTTGGAACGGACTTCGGACGGGATCTAGGTCTCCAGCTGCGGCTCCCGGACGATCCGCGGGAGGCGCTTCATGCCGCCCGGCAGGTACCAGTTCCAGTCGCCGAGGAGCTTCATCGTCGCCGGCAGCAGGACGGCGCGCACGATCGTCGCGTCGAGCAGGACGGCGACCGCGAGGCCGATGCCCATCTGCTTGAACTCGATCGCGCGCAGCGTGGCGAAGATCGCGAACACCGCGACCATGACGATCGCCGCGCTCGTCACGACCCCGGCGGTCGACTTGATGCCGTGCGCGACGGCGTCCTCGGTCCGCATGCCGCGATCGAACGCCTCGCGGACGCGGCTGAGGATGAACACGTGGTAGTCCATCGACAGGCCGAAGAGGATCACGAAGAGAAACAAGGGCAGCCACGACGTGATCGAGCCCGTCGACTGGAAGCCCAGGAGCTTCTCGCCGTGACCCTCCTGGAAGATCCAGACGAGCACGCCGTAGGCCGCGCCGACCGACAGGAGGTTCAGCACGATCGCCTTGATCGGGATGACGAGCGAGCGGAACGTCACGAGCAGCAGGATGAACGCCATCGTCAGCACGAAGGCGAACACGATCGGGGCGTGCCCCTTCATGAGGTCGTTGAAGTCCCGGCTCTGCGCGGTCTGACCGCTGACCGAGGCCTGCACGCCGTCGACGCGACCGACGGTCGACGGGATGAGGTCGTCGCGCAACGTCGTCAGCGCGTGCTCGGAGCGCGCGTCGCCCGTGCCGTTGCCGACGAGCGGGAGGGCCACGCGGGCGACGCGCCGGTCGGGGCTGACGTCGACCTGGATCGGCTGGCGGACCTCGCCGCTCGCGAGGGCGTCGCTGCGCAGCTGCGCGATCGCCGCGCGCACCGCGGGCGCCGTGACGTCGTCGGCCTTGATCGCGACGATCGCCGGCAGCGGGCCGCCGGGGAAGGCCGCCTGGATGCGGTCGAACGTCTGCATCACGGGCAGGTCACGCGGCAGCGAGTCCGTGCCCGGGACGCCGGTCTTCAGCGAGAACGCCGGGACGGCGAGCACGAGCAGCAGCGCGAGCGCGACGCCCGCCGAGATCTTCGGCCGCGCGAGGACGCGGTCGAGGATCGCGCCCCAGAACCGCGACTCGCCGCTGGACGAGCGCAGCCGGTGCAGGAACGGGACGCGCGCCCGGTCGACGCGATCGCCGAGCTTGGACAGCAGCGCCGGCAGCACGGTGATCGAGCCGATCATCGCGACGGCGACGACGAGGATCGTGCCCGTCGCGAAGGACGAGAACGTCGAGCTGCCGGTGAAGTACATCCCCGCCATCGCGACCATGACCGTGAAGCCCGAGACGAGCACCGCGCGGCCGGAGGTCGCCGCGGCGGCCGCGAGCGCCGCCTCGGCGCTGCGGCCGGCGGCCCGCTCCTCGCGCTCGCGGCGCAGGTAGAACAGGCAGTAGTCGACGCCGACGGCGAGGCCGATGAGCAGGATCACCGACGTGATCGACTGGTCGACCGGCGCGGCGAGGCTCACGACGGAGACCAGGCCGATCGCCGCGCCCACCGCCGACAGCGCGAGCAGCAGCGGCAGCCCGGCCGCGATCAGCGAGCCGAACGCGACGACGAGGATCAGGAGCGTGATCGGCAGCGAGAGCGTCTCGGCCTTCTGGAAGTCCTCCTTGAAGACCTTGTCGAGCGCCTTGCCGGCGCTGGCGTCCCCGAACTGCTCGATGCGCAGTCCCGGGTGGGCCGCGGCGGCCGCCGCGACGACCTTCAGCGGAGCGTCGACGCGGTCCTGGACGACGTCGAAGTCGCCGCTGAGCTGGAACGTCACGAGCGCGGAGTGCCGGTCGCCCGAGATCTGGCCGGCGTTGCCGGCGCCGAACGGGCTCTTGACGTGCTCGACGTGCGCCGTGGCCCGCAGGCGCCGCTGGACGTCTGCGACGGCGGCGCGGAACGCCGGGTCGCTCGCCGTGGCGGACGCACTCTGGACGAGGACCGTCTCCTCGGCATGACGCGGGAAGTGATCGAAGATCGCCTTGTCGGCGCGGCCGGACTCACCGGGGCCGTTCTCCTGCCAGACGAACGTGTTCAGGCCGGCGGCGCCGCCACCGACGACGGTGATGGCGACGAAGGCCAGCCAGCCGAAGATCGCGATCTTGCGGTGGCCGGCGCTCCAGCGCCCGGCGCGTGCCGCGAAGTTGTTGGATTGCATGGTGGTCGCTCCTGGGGGAAGAGGCTGCGGGGGTGGTGGTGGCGCAGACTTCCATCGAAGGTCGCAGCGCTCGATGGGGCAGCCCGGCGTCCGGCGGTTCGGTTGGCCCCCCCGTGGGTACGGGCTCCCGTATTGAGGCTCTGCTGACATCTGCCGACAATCAGGGTGTGTCGCCCACCGTCCTGATCGTCGATGACCACGCCGCGTTCCGCGCGGGGGCACGGGCGGTGCTGGAGGCCGACGGCTACGACGTCGTCGGCGAGGCGCCCGACGGCCAGGCCGGCATCGACGCGGCCGCGGTGCTGCACCCCGACGTCGTCCTGCTCGACGTGCGGCTGCCCGACATGGACGGGTTCACCGTCGCCGGCCGGCTCGCCGATGACGGCTGCGAGTCCGCCGTCATCGTCACCTCGAGCTCCGACGACCCGCTGTATCCCGAGCGCGCGCAGAGCAGCGGCGCCCGCGGCTTCGTCGCCAAGCACGACGTGTGCGGCGCGGCGCTCGATCGCCTCCTGGCGTAGTTGCGCCCAGACGACCGTCGCGCCTGCGAATCTTCCCCGATGCGCGTGGTCATCGCCGACGACTCGGTCCTGCTGCGGGCGGGGCTCGTCCGCCTCCTGGAGGACGCCGACTTCGACGTCGTCGCGCAGGCCTCCGACGCCGAGGACCTCCTGCGCAAGGTGCGCGCGCACAAGCCCGACGTCGCCGTCACCGACATCCGCATGCCGCCGACGCAGACCGACGAGGGCCTGCGCGCCGCCCAGCAGATCCGCAAGGAGATGCCGGAGGTCGGCGTGCTCGTCCTGTCGCAGTACATCGACGAGGGCTACGCCGTCGAGCTGCTGCAGGGCAGCGCGGAGGGCATCGGCTACCTCCTGAAGGACCGCGTCTCCGACGTCTCGGCCTTCACCGACGCCCTGCGCCGCGTCGGCGAGGGCGGCTCGGCGCTCGATCCCGAGGTCGTCGCCCAGCTGCTCGGCCGCCGCCGGGCCAACGACCCGCTCGATCGCCTGACGCCGCGCGAGCGCGAGGTCCTCGGCCACATGGCCGAGGGGCGCTCCAACGGCGCGATCGCGCGCGAGCTCGTCGTCACCGAGCGCGCGATCGAGAAGCACGTGACGAGCATCTTCAGCAAGCTCGGGCTGTCGGCGGCCGACGACGGCCACCGGCGCGTGCTCGCGGTGCTGAAGTACCTCGACGCCTGAGCGCCTGGCGCGTCACATGTCATGCCCGGGGGTGCGGCTAACCGTACCCCGGGACACCGGCAGCCCCCATCGTCGGCGCCGGGGCCCGCTGAGAGGCTCGGCGCATGGATTCGCTCCTCGGCGCCGATGAGTTTCGCCGTCGAGGACGGTCTATCGGAGCAGCGATGCCCGCTCCCCTCCCCACCACCCCCGCGCCCGCGGCGGCGGCCGATCTCCCCCCCGGTCGCCGCCGCCTCGCGCTGCGTCTCGCGCTGATCGCGGGCGTCCTCGCCGCCCTCGTGCTCGCCGTCAGCGCGCTGCCCGGCCTCGACGAGGTCCGCGACCGCCTGGCCGGCGCCTCGCCCGGCTGGCTCGGCGTCGCGCTCGCGCTGCAGGCCGCCTCCTGCCTGGCCTTCGTGGCCGCCTTCCGCGGCGTCTTCTGCCGGCGCCTGCCCTGGCGCCTGAGCTACGAGGTCGGGATGGCCGCGCAGGGCACGAACGTCCTGCTGCCCTCCGGCGGCGCCGGCGGCCTCGCGCTCGCGGCCTGGGCGCTGCGGCGCACCGGGATGCCGGCCGAGCGCCTCGCGCGGCGGACCGTCGCCTTCTACGTCCTGACGAGCTCCGTGAACTTCATCACCGCCGCGATCGCGGGCAGCCTGCTCGCGCTCGGGGTCCTCGCCGGCGGCGGCTCGCTGTTGTGGACGGCCGGCCCGGCGCTCGCCGCGACGCTCGTCATCGCGAGCGTCCTCGCGCTGCCGCGGCTGCTGCACCGGCTCGGCGCGCGGGAGCGTGAGCGCACCGGCCGCGCGGGGCGCATCGTCGTCGCCGTCGAGTCCGCGCTGAGCTCGGGGATCGCCGACGCCCGCCTGCTCGTGCGCACCGGCAGCCCGCAGATCCTGCTCGGCGCGATCGGCTTCATGGCGCTCGACGTCGCGGCGCTCGGCGCGGCGTTCACGGCGATCGGCGGCCTGCCGCCGGTCGGCATCCTCCTGCTCGCCTACGTCATCGGCCAGCTCGGCGGCCTCCTCCCGCTCCCCGGCGGCGTCGGCGGCGCCGACGGCGGCCTCATCGCGGCCTTCGCGTTGTATGGCACCCCGCTCGGCACGGCCGCGGCGGCGGTGCTCGCCTACCGGGCCTTCCAGCTCGGCCTGCCGGCGCTCCTCGGCGCCCTGGCGATCGTGCGGCTGCCGGCCGTCCTGCAGCGCGCGCCGGACGTCGGCGGGCTCTGCAAGCCGGCGCCGACGGCGCGCCGCGCGGTGCGCCCGCGCCCCGCGGGCCGCGATCATCGCGAGCTCCGCGACCGTCGCGTGATCCGCCGCGATCTTCGCGCGCACCGCTGGCGCGGTCATCACGCCCACCGCGCTGCTCCGACGGGCTCGCTT
>DATJEE010000049.1:0-9275 GCA_035496995.1 Solirubrobacteraceae bacterium
CCTGAAGTCGCTCGACGGGTCCTGGCGCCTGGAGGACCTCGGCGACGGGCGCACCCGCGCGACCTACAAGCTCGACGTCGGGCTCAGCGGCATGCTCGGCATGCTCGTCACCGGCGCCGTGCAGGACAAGCTGCGCGAGCGGCTCGTGACGGCGCTCCCCGGCGAGCTCAAGACGCGCGCCGAGAAGTCCTAGCCCCCGCGACCGACAGCTCGAGGCGCTCGGAGGCCAGCCCGATCTGCTCCGCCGCGCCGCCGGCGGCCGCCCAGCGCGCGCGGGCCTCGTCGCCGAGCCCGTCGAGGAACTCGTCGCCGTGCAGCGGGTCGTGGTGGAAGAGCAGCAGCCGCCCGACCGCGGCGCGGCGCGCGAACGCGAGTGCGTCAGACAGCGAGGAGTGCCCCCAGCCGAGATGCGCGGAGTACTCGTCGTCGGTGTACTGCGCGTCGTGGATGAGCAGGTCGGCGCCCGCCGCGAGCTCCAGGCCGGAGATCCATTCGTCCTCGAGCGCGTCCAGCGGCGTTCCGAGCGCCGGCTCGTGGTCGGGGATGTAACAGAGCGCCGCCCCGTCGTCCTCGATGCGATAGCCGAGCGTCGGGCCGCGATGGCTCACCGAGCAGGAGCGCACGGTCGCCGGCCCGATCCGCCACTCGCTCGCCTCCGCCTCGCGGAACGAGACATGCGAGGGCAGCTCGCGCACCTCGACGGGCGACAGCGGCGCCGAGATGTAGCGCGCGATCCGGTCCAGCAGCGGCGCCTCGACCGCCGCGGGCCCCCAGATGATGATCTCGGCCTCGGGGTGAAAGCACGGGGCGAAGAACATCAGCCCCTGGATGTGGTCGAGGTGCAGGTGCGTCAGGAGGATGTTCACCGGCCCCTGCAGCGGCGGCAGCTCGAGGCCGAGCGTGCGGATCCCGGTCCCGGCGTCGAGCACGAGCAGCGTGCCGTCCGAGAGCGTGACCGCGACGCACGACGTGTTGCCGCCGTAGCGCATCGTCTCCGGGCCGGGCGCCGGGATCGAGCCGCGCGAGCCCCAGACCTTGACCTTCACGACGGTCCGACCGCCTCGCCCGCCGGCCAGAAGATGACGATCGCGCCGTGGAAGTTCTGGTCGCCGACGAGCGGCAGCGCGCTGGCCTCGATCGCGTGCTCGGCGCCGCCGGCCGAACGGATCATGAAGCCGCCGTGGGAGGGCCGGTTGCCGCGCAGCGCGTGCGTCAGCGGGACCTCGTCGTAGGGGATCGGCCTGCCGTCCTCGTCGAAGGGGCCGAACGTCGCGGTCCACTCCGGCGCCGTCATCTGGCCGGTCTCCTCGTAGCGGCGGCCGAGCAGCGCCCCGGCGGCCTCGTTGAAGAACAGGAGGTTGCCGTCGGCGTCGACGAGGAAGGCAGGCGTCGACAGGCTCGACAGGAGGTTGCGGGCCAAGATGAGCTGCAGCGGGCGCGCGCCGGACACATCAAGACCCTCGCAGATCCCCGGCGCTGCGGCGAGCCTAGACCGGCGTCGGCTCGTGCTCGCGCGCCCACTCGGCACGCGCGCGGTCGAAGTCCGCCCAGGCGTCGTCGGAGGGCCCGCCCTCGGGCTTCGTCGGCTCGGGCGGGACGGGCCGATGGAAGCTGCCGCCGTCGTCGTCGTCCTCGTCCTCGTCCTCGGTCTGGCCCGGCTCGCGGGCGAGGCCGACGCACATGCACGTCCCGACGACGACGATCGCGATCGTCCCCGCGAGCGCCGACTCGAACCACAGCCCGAAGAACGCCAGCGCGATCGCCGCGGTGATCGTCACGCCGCCGGCGCAGGCGAGCGTCGCGTGGGCGGCGCGCGTGCGGCGGGAGGCCTGCGCGCCCAGCGGGCGCATGACCGTCACTGCGAGCGTCAACGCGAAGACGTACAGCAGCGAGTTCAGCAGCAGCAGCATCACCAGCATTGTGGTTCCCACGGGCGCTGCGATCAAACCGAAAGGACAGACGTTCGGGGGGTTATGGTCATCGCATGCGCCAGACCGGGATGGACCCTGGTATCGAGCATGCGGCGTCCTCCGAAGCCTGGCTGCGCCACACGCTCGAGGAGATCCTCGTCCAGTTGCGCGTCCTGCTGGACATCGACGGCTGCGCCTTCCAGACGGTCGACTGGGACCGCCGCGAGATCCACCTCGCCGCGGCGTGGTTCGAGACGCCCGCGATCCGCGCGACGCTGCGGCCGGTGCTCGAGCGCCCGTACGACCCCGAGCGCGGCGGCGTGACCGAGGCCGCGATCGAGCGCGGCCGCCCGCTGCTGCTCGGCAGCGTCGCACAGTGGTCCGGCGCCGAGGCGCTGCGCGAGCGCCTGCGCGAGCACCTCGACGAGGCCACGGCCGACGCCGCCTGGTCGTGGTATGAGACCTCGACGTTCATCGCGTGCCCGGTGCGCACGACCGGCGGGCGCACGCTCGGGGTCCTCGCCCTCTCCTCGTCCGCGCCGCGCGCGCCGCTCGGCGACGAGCAGCTGCGCGTCACGGAGGTGTTCGCGAACCTCGCCGCCCTCGCGCTCGAGCGCTCCGAGCTGCTCGTGCGCGAGGCCCGCCGCGCGCGCGCCGAGGAGCTGCTGCACACCGCCGCGCAGGCGATGACCGCCTCGCTGGAGCTCGACAGCGTCTACGCGGCGATCGTCGAGCAGGCGGCGATCGTCACCGGTGCCCCGACGGTCATGCTCCTGCGCCTGGACAACGCGTCGCAGACGCTGCGCGTCGTGGCCAGCGCCGGCGCCAGCGAGCGCCTCACGAGCCATCACTTCGCCCGCGGCGCGGGCATGATCGGGGCGGCCTTCGAGAGCGGCAGGCCGTACGTCAGCGATCCCGCCGACCGCGAGGCGATGCTCGGCTGGGTCTTCGACGAGGGCGTGGGCTCGTTCGTCCACGTCCCGCTCGGCCTCGGCCCGCGGCGCTTCGGGATGCTGACGGTGATCCATCCCGACGAGGGCGCGCTCGACGGCGAGGTCCTCGCGCTGCTCGACTCGTTCGCCCGGCCCGCCGCGGCGGCGATCGCCAACGCGCTCGAGTTCCAGCACGAGCGCAGGATCGCCGGGGCGCTGACGCGCGGCTTCGTCCCGGGAGCGCCGCCGGAGCTCGAGGGCTTCGAGCTCGGGCTCGTCTACGAGCCGGTCGGCCACGAGGTCTCCGGCGGCGACATCTTCGGCGTCTGGCGGCTGCCGAGCGGCGCGCTCGCGGTGCTCGTCGGCGACGTCAGCGGCAAGGGCCTGGAGGTCGCCGCCGCAAGCTCGATGGTGCGCTTCTTCATCGAGGCGCGCACGTGGGACTCCGAGGACCCGGCCGTCGTCCTCGCGCAGGCCAACGCGATCCTCCGCCGCCGGCTGCCGGGCCGCGTCTCGCTCGTGACGGCGTTCCTCGCCGTCATCGACCACGGCGTGCTGCGCTACGCGAACGCCGGCCACGTCCCGCCGCTGCTGCTCGGCCGCGCCGGCGAGCCGCGCGAGCTGCCGACGACCGGCCTGCCGCTCGGCGTGGCCGACGGCGCGACGTTCGAGCAGCACGAGCTGCCGTTCGGCCGCGACGAGCTGCTGTTCGCGAGCACCGACGGGCTGCACGAGGCGCGGCGCGACGGCGAGCTGCTCGGGCAGGAGCGCGTCAGCGCGCTCGTCGCCGGCAACCGCGCGCTGGACGCCCAGGCGCTCGTCGAGCTCGCCTACGCCGAGGCCGAGGCCTGGGCCCGCGAGCTCAGCGACGACGTCGCGATCATCGCCCTGCGCCCGCGCCCGCCGGGCCGGGGAGAGCTCCGCGAGGAGGCGCCCGACGGCGCCGCCGCGCAGGCGCTCTACGCGCAGTACATGGAGCTCCTGCGCGACCGGCTCGGCGCGGGGTTCTCCCCGACCGAGCGGATCTTCGGGCGCGTCGACGCCTTCACCGCCGAGGGCGGGGCGTGGCTCGTCGCCTACGACGAGGACGGCGTGCCGGTCGGCTGCGGCGGGCTGCGACAGCTCGCCGCCGGGGTGGGCGAGATCAAGCGGATGTTCGTCGCCCCCGAGGCACGTGGAGCGGGTCACGGCCGCCGGCTCCTGCGCGCGCTCGAGCTGCGGGCTGCGGCGCACGGGCAGCGGCGCGTGCGCGTGCTGACGACGGACGTCCTCACGGAGGCGATCGCGCTCTACGCCGCCGAGGGCTACCGCACGATCCAGCGGTCGGCGCGTGACGGGCGCCCGGTCGAGATCTGGATGGAGAAGGAACTCGACGGGCCAGATGCCGGGCCGGCGCCTTGAGTTCGGCGTGCTTTCTGCCGATGCGCTCCTCGTGCAGCACCGCTACGTCCGGATCTCGATCGACACGCCGCGCCACCGGATCGAGGGCACGGTGACGCTCGCGGCCGACGGCTACCGCAGTCGCCTGTCGGATCTCCTCAACGCGCCCGAGCGCGACTTCATCTCGCTCAGCGACGCGACGGTCCTCGAGCTCGACGGCGACCGCCAGCGCACGAGCCACGCCTTCATCGCCGTCCACCGCAACCACGTCGTCTTCGCCGTCCCGCTCGGCGACGTCGAGGCGCCCGTCGCCGCCGGCACCGCCGGCTGACCCGCGCGGACCGCGACCTCGCCCGCGAGCTCGAACGGCGCCGTGAGCTCGACGCGGTCGCCGCTCCAGAAGCGTCCCGGGTCATACCAGCTCGCCGGCCGGTGGCTCGGGAGCAGACCCATGTGCTGGTACGTCGTCGCCACGAGCTCGGCGCAGTAGATCGTCTCCAGCGACGACGTGCGGCGCACGCGCCCGTTGAGCCACCGGCGTGCGAGCCCGAGGCTCGTCGGGAAGGGGCGCCCGTCGAAGCGCTCGATGATCTCCATGAGCCGGTCCTCGTGGGCGCGCTCGAGCGGGCCCTCGAGCTGGCGCACCCAGGCACGCTGACCGTACTTCGAGGTCCACGTCGCGACGGCCTCGTCGAGGCGGTGCAGCTGGACACCGCGCTGGCGCTGGCCGGTCCACACGTCGGGCAGCGAGCGGCCGAGCTCGGCGTGCCACAGCAGCGGCGGCAGGTCGTCGAGCGCGACGACCATGCCGACGTGGTTGACGGGGCTGTTCGTGACGGTCTGGATCGCGCGGTCGGCGATCGATCGTCCGCGGAAGAGCCAGATGTCGCCGGTCGCCGCGCCCGCGATCGCCTCCTCGAGGGAGAGTGACGTCTCGTCCACGCCCGTAACCTACGCAGTCGTGAAGATCCCCTGGAAGGTCGTGGGCCTCGCCGGCGTCGCGGGCGTGGCCGCCACCGGCGTCGTCGTCGCGCGCCGCCGCCGGCCCCAGCACGAGTACGACCCCGACGAGCTGCGCGAGAAGCTCCATCGCCGCCTGGCCGAGGTGCCGCGCGACGCCGGCGAGGAGCCGTAGAGGCCCTAACCTTTTTCGGATGTGCAGAAACATCCGAACGCTTCACAACTTCGAGCCGCCGGCGACCCCTGACGAGGTGCGGGCGGCGGCGCTGCAGTACGTCCGCAAGATCAGCGGATCCTCGAAGCCCTCGGCCGCGAACGCGGCGGCCTTCGAGCGTGCCGTCGAGGAGGTCGCGACGGCGTCGGCGCGGCTGCTCTCCGAGCTCGTGACGACGGCGCCGCCGAAGGACCGCGAGGTCGAGGCCGCCAAGGCGCGGGCCCGCGCCGCGCAGCGCTACGCGGCGTAGCCCGGACTCGCGGCCGGCCACGAACGCAGAGCGGCCCGCCCCGGTTTCCCGGGACGGGCCGCCGCCCTGCTTGGTCGGTCTCTCGGAGTGCTGCCTAGAGGCCGAGCGGTCCTGCCGCGGTCGCGTTGCCCGTCAGCGCGATGTTCGTCGGTGACGTCGGCGCATTGCTGGCCACGCGCAGGGTGCCGGTCTTGCCACCCAGCGGGGTGGTCGCCCGGAACCGCGCGGTGATCGTGCACGAGGAGCCAGACGCGAGCGTCGCGGCCGTCGGGCAGTTGTTGCCCGTGACCGTGAAGTTCGGGCTGCTGCCCGCCACGATTGCCGCGCTGCTGACCGCCAGCAGCGAGCCCGCGGGACCGCTGTTGGTGACCGTCACCGTCCGGGTCACGCCGTTGCCGCCGGTGATGACGCCGACGGAGTTGTTGCCGAACGCGATGCTCGTCGGGTTGACCGTGATCGCCGAGTTGACGCCGTTGCCCGTCAGGTTGACGACCTGGGTCGTCCCGGCGACGCCACCGGAGTTGTCGGTGAACGTCAGCGTCCCGGTCCTCGCGGCAGCGGCCGTCGGCAGGAAGCGCACGATGACCGTGCACGACCCGGTGGTCGCGGCCAGAGTGGCCGGGAACGTCGTCGCGCACGTACCGCCCTGACGGGTGAAGTCCGTCCCCGCCACGGCGATGTTCGTGACCGTCATCGCTGCCGACCCGTTGTTGTTCAGCGTCACCGTGCTCGTCTTGGCGACGTTGATCTGGGAGGCACCGAACGCCACCGACGCCGGCGACACGGCAGCGTTCGGGTTGACCGCGATGCCCGTACCGCTGAGCGTCACCGTCTGCGTGCTGCCCGCCACGTTGCCCGAGTTGTCGGTGAACGTCAGCAGCCCGCCACGCGCACCCGCCGCCGTCGGCGTGAACGTCACACCGACCCGGCACTGTGCGCCGGCCGCCAGCGTCGTGCCACAAGCCGCCGCGCCGGTGCCGGTCGGGGCGACGCGGGCGAAGTCACCCGTCGTCGCGATCGACGCGATGTTCAGCGTCGCCGTACCCGTGTTGCTCAGCGTGACGTTCTGCGCCGCTGCGGTCGTACCCACGTTCCTGGCCGCGAAGGTCAGGGACGCCGGCGTGACACCCGCCGTCGGCTGCGACGCCAGGCCGGTGCCGGTGAGCGGCACGTCCTGGAAGCTGCCGGCGGTGCCGTTGTTGTTGTCGGTGATCCGCAGGATCGCGGAGCGCGTCCCGGCCGCCGTCGGCAGGAACCGCACCTGGACGGTGCAGCTCGCGTTCGTGGCCAGGCTCGTGCCGTTGGTGCAGGTGTTACCGGCGCCGACCGCGGGACGGTTGAAGTCCCCGGGGTTGGTTCCGGCGAACCCGACCGCCGACAGCACGAGAGGCTGCGAGCCGCCGTTGGTCAGCGTCACCGTCTGGGCGGCGCTCTGCGTCGTGACCTGCTGCGACGCGAACGTCAGCGAGGTCGGCGACAGCGTGCCCAGCGGCGTGATGGCCACCGCGACGTCTGCGAACTGCAGCTTCTCGATACCGAACAGCGTGTCCGTGCCGTCGAGCGGCACCGCGCGGATGTCGGTGATGATCAGCGGGTTCGTCGTCAGGACGGCGCCGGTGCAGGGGTTGGTCGCGGTCGCGACGGTCGCCCCACAGCGGTAGTCGGCCTGGTTGCCGGAGAACTTCGCCGTGTCGGTCCCGGCACCCGTCGCCGGGGTCGTGATGGCGCGGTCGATCCTCAGGTTGCCCGGGTCCACCGTTCCGGCGAACACTGCGGCCTGGAGCGTCGGGCCGCCACCGCCGGCGAGGTACTGGTGCTCCATGAGGTCCGTGCTACCGAGCACGGTGCCGCCGCCGTTGGGGGCCGTGCCCACCGTGATCTTCACGGTGAGGGCCTTGTCGCCGTCGATGATGTCGTCGGCGCCGCGTCCCTCGAGGACATCCGAGCCGGCACCGCCGAGCAGGATGTTCCCCGCGCCCCAGAACGGACCGTTGAGCGGGCACCGCAGGCCGGCGAAGTGCGACACGTCGGTCTGCGCGTCACCGGTGAGCGGCGGCACGATCGGGTCCAGGCCGGGGATCCGGTCCAGGCCCGCCTGGTCGAGCGCGTCACAGCCGGTGAAGCCGCCGCCCAGGGCGCTGGCGCCACCCTGCTGGGACGGGATGTCGTTGTCGCCGCGGATGACGTCGTCGAACGCCGAACCCGAGTCGCCCTCCGTCTCCTGCCAGCGGTCGCGGTTGACGACGACCGGCAGCGGGACACCCGCGAGGTTGTTGTTGATGTTCATGTCGTCGTCGGCACTCGTGGTGTCGTACTGGTGCGTGACCCAGTCGAAGCCCGCGACACCGGCGTAGCGGTCGATCGCCGCGTTCGCCGACATGATGTCGTCGCCGCCCTCGGCGTCGTAGTCGTTCTCGCCGACCTGACCGACGAACACGTCGTTGCCGGGTGCCGCCTCCGCCGGATCGTCGAAGAACGGGCCGTTGTGATCGCCCTGGAGGAGGTCCTGGCCTGCGCCACCCTGGATCCAGTCGTCGCCACCGTCGCCGAACACGGCGCCTGCGCCCTGTCCGTCGATGATGAAGTCGTTGCCCTCACCGGCGAACGACTCGTTGTCGTTCTGGCCGCCGTTCATGAAGTCCTGGCCGTCGCCGCCCATCATGATGTCGTCGCCGACACCGGTGTCGATGGCGTCGTTGCCGGGACCGCCCTTGAGGACGTCGGCACCGTCGAGATCCGTGAGGATGTCGTTGCCGTCGCCACCGAGCGCGACGTCGTCGCCGCCCTGGCCCTCGATGATGTCGTTACCGGGGCCGCCCCAGAACGTGTCGTTGTCGTTGCCACCCTGGATGCGGTCAACGCTCGCCGTGCCGTTGTAGACGGCCTGGCCGTTGATGCCGGTGGGATCGACGCTGTTGACGGCCTTGTAGAGGATCGTGCCGTCCGGCTTGCGCTCGAGCAGCAGGTCCTCGCGGCAGTCCGTCGCCGGGTCGTCGGTCACCGTCTTGCCCTGGGCCGTGAAGCCGGCCGCGGTGCCGTTGAGGTTGGCAAGCTGGAACTTGCAGTCGGCCGTGGCGAACGCGTCGGCCTTCAGCGTGTTCGTCCCGTCCGTGTTGCGCTGGACCATCTCGGCGAACGAGTTGCCCTCGAGCTGGGTGCGCAGGTTCATGCCCGGCGTGCGGTTGAGGTAGTAGAAGCGGTCGCCGTCCTGGAGGTTCTCCAGGCTCGTCTGGAACACGTAGTTGAACGTGCTGCCGAGCAGCCCGCCGAACAGGTTCGTGATCTCGGCGAGGCCGCCGACCCAGAGGTCGACGTCGTCGACGCCGGTGGTCGTGACGCCTGCGCCGGTGTTGGCCCACGCGCCGGTGCTGAACATGAACTCAGCAGCGTCGGCCGGGACGACGTCGCCCGCGATCGGGTCGACGATCGCCCGTGCCGCAGCGCGCTTGCCGGCCGTCGTGCTCGCGCCCGTGATCGTCGGGTGCTGCCCGTAGGCCGCGACGAAGTTGATCAGCGACTCCGGATGCTTGAGGTGCTGCCCGAAGTCCGACCAGCTCGTGTACGGCGCCAGCTGCCCGTCGTTGGTCTGCCCGAAGATGTCGCGGCGGACCTGGTTGAGCGGCGGGATG
>DATJEE010000050.1:0-39648 GCA_035496995.1 Solirubrobacteraceae bacterium
GTCTTCCTCGCCAAGCCGTGCCCGTTCTACATCCTCGACGAGGTCGAGGCCGCGCTCGACGACCCGAACATCACGCGCTTCCTCGACCTCCTGCGCACGTACAGCGACCGCGCGCAGTTCATCGTCGTCACGCACCAGAAGCGCACGATGGAGGCCGCCGACACGCTCTACGGCGTCTCGATGGGCGACGACGGCGTCTCGAAGGTCATCTCGCGCCACCTGCCGCGCGAGGACCAGGCCGCGGTGACGCCGGCGGTCGGCGCGGCGTAGGAGCCTGTCGGAAAGTCGCGCCGCGCCGGCGCACCGTTCCGCGGCACGCGGGTTCGCCCGGCGCCACCTCGCTATCGTCGCGCATCGCCATGGCGCGCGAATGGACCGATCTCTTCATCTCCGATGTGACCACGCCGGCCGCCCAGGCCGCCGCGGCCGAGGCGCAGGCCGAGGCGCCCGAGCGCAAGCGGCGCTTCTTCAAGCGCCTGCGCAGCAACCTCGCCAAGACGCGCGAGGCGCTCGGCGCCGAGATCCAGGCGACGCTGCTGGAGGGCGACCTCGACGAGGCGATGTGGGAGCGCCTCGAGGAGGCGCTGATCATGGCCGACGTCGGCGCGTCGACGACCGCGCGCGTCGTCGGTGAGCTCGAGCAGGAGGCGGCCGGCGGCGACCTCGTCGGCGGCGAGGCCCTGAGCCGGCGCCTGGAGCAGATGCTGGCGAAGATCGCGCGCACGGGCGACGACCGCATCGACCTGCGGGCCACGCCGACGGTGATCATGGCCGTCGGCGTCAACGGCACCGGCAAGACGACGACGATCGGCAAGCTCGCCTGGCACCTGCAGAAGGAGCTCGGCCTGAAGGTCGTCCTCGGCGCCGCCGACACCTTCCGCGCCGCCGCCGTCCAGCAGCTCGAGGGCTGGGCGCAGCGCGCGGGCTGCGAGATCGTCTCCGGCCCCGAGGGCTCGGACCCCGGCGCGGTCGCCTTCGAGGCGGTCAAGCAGGGCCGCGAGCGCGGGGCCGACGTCGTCATCATCGACACCGCCGGGCGGCTGCACACGCAGGACAACCTCATGGCCGAGCTCGCGAAGGTCCGGCGCGTCATCGCCAAGCAGCTCGAGGGCGCGCCGCACGAGACGCTGCTGACCGTCGACGCGACGACCGGCCAGAACGGGCTGCGCCAGGCCAAGCTCTTCTCCGAGGCCGTGCCGGTCGACGGCATCGTCCTCACGAAGCTCGACGGCACGGCGAAGGGCGGCATCGCGCTGGCGATCGCCGGCGAGCTCGGGATCCCGGTGAAGCTCATCGGGATCGGCGAGGCGCTCGAGGACCTGCGCCCGTTCGACGCCGACGACTACGCGCGCGCGCTGCTGACCTGAGCTACGGCAGGGACGTTCCGGGCAGGCTCGGACGGGGCCCCTATATTTCGTCTGGCGATGGATGCCTGGCTCATCTGGGTGCTGCTCGCCGTGATCCTCGCGGCAGGCGAGGTCACGTCGCCGAGCTTCTATCTCGCGCCGTTCGCGCTCGGCGCCCTGCTCGCGGCGGGCGTGTCGGCGACGGGTGTCGGCGCGGTCCTGACGACGATCGTGTTCCTCGTGAGCTCGGGGCTGCTGCTGGGGTTCGTGCGGCCGATCGCGCGCCGTCACCTGCGCACGCCGCCGCAGCTGCGCACCGGCACGGCGGCGCTCATCGGCCATTCGGCGATCGTCACGCAGCGCATCGACAACGACGCCGGCAGCGGGACCGTGAAGCTCGACGGCGAGGTCTGGACGGCGCGCGCCTACGACGACGACGACGTCATCGAGCCGGGGCGGCGCGTGCACGTCGTGGAGATCAAGGGCGCGACCGCGCTCGTCAGTGAGACCGTCTAGGACTAGGAGGTAGGTATGGAAGCCGGCCTGATCGTGCTCGTCATCATCGCCGTGTTCGCGCTGCTGCTCGCCGCGCGGACCGTGCGGATCATCCCGCAGGCTCGCGCCGGGGTCGTGGAGCGCTTCGGGCGCTACCAGCGCACGCTGCAGCCGGGGCTCGGCGTCGTCGTGCCGTTCATGGATCGCGTGCGCCCGCTGATCGACCTGCGCGAGCAGGACGTGACCTACAAGCCCGCGGGCGTCATCACCGGCGACAACGTCGGCATCCTCATCGACAGCGTCCTGTACTTCACGATCACCGACGCGAAGTCCGTGAGCTACGAGGTCGCCAACCCGCTGCAGGCGATCGAACAGCTCACGGTCACGACGTTGCGCAACGTCATCGGCGGCCTCACGCTCGAGCAGGCGCTGACGAGCCGCGACGAGATCAACGCGCAGCTGCGCACGGTGCTCGACGACGCGACGGGCAGGTGGGGGATCCGCGTCAACCGCGTCGAGGTCAAGGCGATCGACCCGCCGGCGACGATCCAGGAGGCGATGGAGAAGCAGATGCGCGCCGAGCGCGACCGCCGCGCCGCGATCCTCACCGCGGAGGGCTCCAAGCAGTCGCAGATCCTCAACGCCGAGGGCGAGAAGCAGGCGGCGGTGCTGCGCGCCGAGGGGCAGCGCACGGCGGCGATCCTGCGCGCCGAGGGCGAGGCGAAGGCGATCGACACGGTCTTCAAGGCGATCCACGCCGGCGATCCCGACGAGGGCCTGCTCTCCTACCAGTACCTGCAGATGCTGCCGAAGCTCGCCCAGGGCGACGCGAACAAGATCTTCATCATCCCGAGCGAGTTCAGCCAGGCGCTCGGCAACATCGGCGGCGCGATCGCCGGCGCCGTGCGCCCCGTCGGCCCGCCCCCGCCGCCGAACGCGACGTGAGCCCCGATCTCGTCTCCGAGGCCGTCGAGGCGTACGCCGAGGCGCACACCTCGCCCGCCGCGGCGCACCTCCGGGCGCTCGCGGCCGAGACCCGCGCGACGCTCGAGTCGTCGGTCATGCTCACCGGCGAGGTCGAGGGGCGGATGCTCGAGTTCCTGGTCTTCCTCGCGCAGCCGCAGCTCGTCCTGGAGATCGGGACGTACTCGGGCTACAGCGCGCTCTCGATGGCGCAGACGCTCCCCGCGGGCGGCCGGATCGTGACCTGCGAGCTCGATCCCGAGCGCGTGGCGTTCGCCGAGCGCCACATCGCCGCCGCCGGCATGGCCGATCGCATCGAGGTGCGCCAGGGCCCGGCGATCGAGACGATCGCGACGCTCGACGGGCCCTTCGACCTCGTCTTCATCGACGCCGACAAGCCCGGCTACCTCGACTACTACGAGGCGGTGCTGCCGAAGCTGTCGCCGCGCGGGCTGGTCGTCGCCGACAACGTCCTGTGGAGCGGGCGCGTGGCGGCCCCGGAGAGCGACGACGACGAGGAGTCCACGCGCGCGCTGCGGAGGTTCAACGATCACGTCATCGCCGACGAGCGCGTCGTGAGCGTCATGCTCAGCGTCCGTGACGGCGTGACGCTGATTCGCCGCGCGTAGGGGGTTATCGTCTGCTCGACAGGCGGTCCCGAAGCGAGGAGGACGTCATGAGCAGCCGACGCGTCAACCGAGCGATGCTCGCCACCACGGGGGCCGTCGCGCTCGCCGCCGCCGGTTGCGGCGGTGGTGACGACGGACCGAGCAGCGGCGAGTTCGTCAAGCAGGCGAACGTCGTGTGCAAGCGCCACTACGTGAAGATCAGCGCGGCGGCGAGCAAGGTGCTGGCGGGCGGCAAGCTGCCCGATCCACGCCAGTTCGGCAAGCTCGCGCAGGGCACGATCATCCCGGAGTACCGCGCGCAGATCGCCGAGCTCGGCGCGGTCGAGCCGTCCTCCGACAAGGCGGCGGACTACCGCGCGTGGCTGGCGAGCTCCAAGGCGCTCGAGCGCAGGCTCGAGGGCAACCCGGCCCTGATCCAGAACCCCAAGGCGCTGGCCGCGGTCAACAGCCAGGGCGACGCGCTCGGCCTGTCGAGCAATTGCCACGTCGGACCGAGCTGAGCGAGCTCCCGCCGTGCGGACGCGGGCGCGCACGGGGCTGCTGGCCTCCTACGCGCTCGTCGTCCTCGTCCTCGTCTCGCTGAACTTCTTCCTGCCGCGCGCGCTGCCGGGCAGGCCGCTGGAGACCCTGAGCGACCCGCGCTCGCAGACGTTCGTCGGCGATGCGACGACGCGCGCCGCGCTGGACCGCTACTACGGCCTCGACCGGCCCCTGCTGGCGCAGTACGGCAGCTACATGTCCGGTCTCGCGTCCGGCGATCTGGGGACGTCGATCCGCTACCACGCGCCCGTCGCGGAGATGATCGGCAAGCGCATCGGCTGGACGCTGCTGCTCGTCGGCACCGCGGTCGCGCTGTCGACCGGGCTGGGGATGGTCGCCGGCATCCGCTCCGGCTGGCGCCGCGGTGAGCCGGCCGACCGCCGGCTCGTCGCCCTGTTTCTCGCGCTCGACAACCTGCCGGCGTTCTTCCTCGCGTCCGTCGTCGCGTACGTGTTCGCGGTCCGGCTCGGCTGGTTTCCGCTCTACGGCGCCCGGACGCCGTTCTCGGAGAGCTACGGGGCCGTGCGCAGGATCGCCGACGTCGCCCATCACCTCGTGCTGCCCGTCGCGGTCCTCGCGCTGCAGTTCGTGACGTTCCAGTACCTCGTCATGCGCGCGAGCATGGTCGGCGAGCTCGGCTCCGACCACCTCATGCTCGGCCGGGTGAAGGGCCTGAGCGAGCACGTCCTGAAGTACCGCTACGCCGCGCGCAACGCGCTGCTGCCCTCCGTCACCGTCGCGACGCTGCAGATCCCGATGGCGATCACGACCGCGATCTTCGTCGAGACGGTGTTCGCCTACCCGGGCGTCGGCCGGCTGATGTTCGAGTCCGTCGGCGATCGCGACTACCCGCTCATGCAGGGCTGCTTCCTCGTCCTCAGCGTGGGCGTCGTGAGCGCCAACCTGCTGGCCGATCTGCTGTACCGCCGGCTTGACCCGAGGATCTCGCCGTGACCGCCGGACGGCCTAGGATGCTCTGGGCGGGCGTCGGCATCGTGGCCACCGTCGCGCTCGTCGCCCTCCTCGCCCCGCTCCTCGCCCCGTACGACCCGCGCGCGATCGCGGGGCCGCCGCTGCGCTCGCCGAGCGCGGAGCACCTGCTGGGGACCAACGACTCCGGGCAGGACATCCTCTCCCAGCTCATCTGGGGCGCGCGCAGCTCGACGGTCGTCGCCGGCCTGTCGGCGTGCCTCGCGGTCGCCGTCGGTGCGCTCGTCGGCGCGCTCGCCGGCCTGCGGCGCGGCCTCACCGACATCGTCGCGATGCGGATCACCGATCTGGCGCTCGCGCTCCCGGCGCTGCCGCTGCTGATCCTCGTCGTCGCCTTCGCCGGGTCGAGCCGGACGACCGTCGTGCTCGTCATCGCGTTCGCCGGCTGGCCCGCGACCGCGCGCATCGTGCGCAGCCAGACGCTCGCGCTCGCCGGCCACGGGTACGTCCAGGCCGCGCGCGGGTTCGGCGGGGGGCCGCTGTATGTCATCCGTCGCCACGTCCTGCCCGCCGCCGGGCCGCTCGTCGCCGCGAACCTCGTGTACTGGGCGGCGACGGCGATCGTCCTGCAGGCGGGCCTCGCGTTCCTCGGCCTCGGCGATCCGACGGAGATCAGCTGGGGCGCGCTGCTCAACCGGGCGCTCGAGCATCAAGGGGTGTACCTCACGTCGCAGTGGACCTGGTGGGTCCTGCCGCCGGGGCTCGCGATCACGCTCGCGGCCGTCGGGCTGGCGTTCATCGGCTTCGGCCTCGAGCCACGGGCCAACCCGCGCTGGGAGCGGACGTGATGACCGCGCTGCTCGAGGTCACCGACCTGCGGGTCCGCTTCGGCGGCGAGGTCGACGCGCTGCGCGGTGTCAGCCTCGCGCTGGAGCGGGGGGAGTCGCTGGCGATCATCGGCGAGAGCGGGGCCGGCAAATCGACGCTGGCCCGCGGCCTCGTCGGCCTGCTGCAGCCGCCCGAGGCGACCGGCAGCGTCCGGATCCGCGGTCAGGAGCTCGTCGGCGCCGACGCCGAGGCGCTGCGGGCGCTGCGCTGGGAGACCGTCGCGATCGGCCTGCAGGGGATGCCCTTCAACCCCGTCGCGACGATCGGCGCCCAGGTCGCCGAACCGCTGCGCGAGCGCCGTGGCGCGGATCGCCGGGCGGCCTGGGCTCGCGCGCGCGAGCTGGCCGTCGAGGTACAGCTCGATCCGGCGCTGCTGGAGCGCCATCCGCACGAGCTCTCCGGCGGGGAGCGCCGCCGCGCGACGCTGGCGATGGCGCTGATCCTCGATCCCGAGCTCCTCGTCCTCGACGAGCCCGTGGCGGGCCTGGACCCGGTGGGGCGCAGCGCGCTGCTCGACGAGATCGGCGCGCTCGCGTCCCGTCGCGGCTTCGGCCTCGTCCTCATCTCCCATGACCTCCCGGCGGCGGCGCGCCTGGCGACGCGCTGCATCGTCCTCTACGCGGGATCGGCGATCGAGGCCGCGCGCACGCGCGACGTCGTGGAGCACCCCGCACACCCCTACACGGCCGGCCTGGTGGCCGCCTATCCGGTGATGAGCACGACCAAGGACCTGCGGCCGATCCGCGGGACGCCACCCGATCCCCGTGCGTCGGTCACGGGCTGCGCGTTCGCGGCGCGCTGCACGCAGGCCGAGGCGATCTGCGCTGCGCAGCCGCCCGCGCTGGCGCCTGCGCGAGGCCGCCTCGTGGCGTGCCACTTCGGCGGTCTGCGGCGGCTGCTGACCGCGGTCGAGCTGCGCAAGACCTACCGGCGCGGCGGTCGCGAGGTCCGCGCGCTGGACGGCGTCTCGCTCGAGCTCTCGCACGGCGAGTCGCTGGGGATCGTCGGGCCCTCCGGCAGCGGGAAGACCACGCTTGCCCGGATCCTCGCCGGCCTTCTGGACGCCGACGGCGGCGAGCTGCGCTTCGAGCCCGTCGCGACCGCCGGCCGGCTCCCCGGTCGCCATCCCGGGCGGCGCGTGCAGCTCGTCATGCAGGACCCGTGGGACGCGCTGTCGCCCCGCCTGCCGGTCGAGGAGCTCGTGCGCGAGCCGCTGGACATCGCGGGTGCCGGCGACGGCCCGCACCGCCGGGCGGCGGTCGCCGCGATGCTCGCGGCCGTCGGGCTGCCCTCGTCGGGCGGATTTCTCGCGGCCCGCGTCCACGAGCTGTCGGGCGGTCAGCTGCAGCGGATCGCGCTCGCGCGGGCGCTCATCGCCCGTCCCGCGCTGCTCGTGGCGGACGAGCCGACGAGCATGCTCGATGCCTCCGAGCAGGCGCGGCTCCTCGTCGTCCTGCGGGAGCTGCAGGTGCAGATGGGCCTGGCGCTCGTCCTCGTCTCCCACGATCTCGCGCTCGTGCGCAAGGCGACCGACCGGATCGTCGTGCTCGACGAGGGCAGGGTCGCGGAGACGGGCAGCTCGCAGCGCGTCGGCACGCGCCCGGCCAGCGCGACGGGCCGGCGGCTGCTGGCCGCCGCGCCGTCGTTCGAGGCGGGGGAGGGCTGATGGCGCCGATGACGCGGCGGGCGTTCGTGCGCGGATCGGCGGCCGCCGCGCTCGCGCTCGGCCTGCCGTCGTGCGGCGGCGCACCCCCCGCACGGCCCGGGACAGTGCGTCTCGCCGGCGGCTTCTTCGGGTTTCCGTCGCCGTTCGCGTACATCGCCGGGCCGGGCTACGTCCAGATGAGCTACCTCTACGACGCGCTGCTGTGGAAGGACGCGCGCGGGCGGCTGCTGCCGTGGCTCGCGCGGCGCTTCGAGCGCTCCCGCGACGGCCTGACCTACACGTTCGAGCTCCGCGAGCACGTCCGGTGGCACGACGGCCGCCCGCTCACCGCCGAGGACGTGGCGTTCACGTTCCGGTATTTCGCCGGCCTGCCGCTCGGGCCGCTGCTCGTCGCGCAGCCGTTCGGGGTCAGGGACGCGCGGGCGACCGGGTCGCACACCGTCGCGATCGAGTTGTCGATCCCGGCGGTGACGTTCCTCGACGCGGTCGCCGCGGCCGTCCCGATCGTCCCGCGTCACATCTGGTCGTCGATCCGCGACGCGCCGCAGGCGCAGGACCGGTCGGTGCTCGTCGGCAGCGGGCCGTTTCGCGTGCGGTCGATCTCGGTCGGCGAGGGCGCGGCGCTCTTCACCGCCAACGACGACTACTTCCTCGGCGCCCCGTTCGTGCGCCGCATCGAGCTGCGCCCCGTCGACGACGAGCTGACGGCGCTGCGCGCGGGCGAGATCGATCTTGCCAGCACGCCGGTGGAGGGCGGCCGGCCCGAGGCGATCGCGGCGCTGCGCTCCGACGCGCGCTACGGGATCGTCGCCGAGAACGGCAGCTGGACGTTCCCGCTGATCTTCAACCTCGCCCACGGCGGCCCGCCGGCGGACGTGCGCTTCCGCCGCGCCTGTGCGCTGGCGATCGACCGCCGCGCGATCGTGCAACGGTTGCTCGGTGGTGACGGCGCGCCCGGCAACCCGGGCTTCCTGCCCGCCGGCCACCCGTTCCTGGCGCCGGTCGAGCAGTACGCGTTCGACCGCGCCGCCGCCGGGCGGCTGCTGGATGCGGCGGGCTACCGGCCTGCCGGCGGCGGGGAGCCTCGCCGCGGGCCGGACGGATCGCCGCTGCGCCTGCGGATCCTCACCGGCAATGCCCCGGTGCCGCCGGTGCTCGACCTCATGACCGCCGACCTCAAGGCCGTCGGCATCCAGCTGCGCCCGCAGGCCGTGGACCTGCCGACGCTGTTCGGGCGCACGCAGAAGCTCGCGGACGAGAGCGCCCTCACGCTCTACCCCGGACCCGGCGGCACGGCCCCCGGCGCGGACCCCGACACGCTGCGCACGTTCTTCTCCTCGCGGATCCGGGGGCGGCTACAGGGCGCGCAGGGGTGGTCCGATCCGGAGTTCGACCGGCTGGCCGACCGCCAGCTCGTGACGGCCGACGTCGCCGCGCGCCGGCGGACGCTCGCGCGCATGCAGGCGATCTGCGCCCGCGACCTCCCCGCGCTGGCGCTGTACTACCCGACCGTCTCGCACGTCTTTCGCCGGCGCGCGTTCGACCGCTGGTACGTGACGCCCGGGGGCTTCGCGGGCGGCCTGCCGGGCGTCCTCAACAAGCAGGTGCTCGTGACCGGGAGCCCGACCGGCGTCGTGATCCGCCGCCGCTAGCTCAGCAGGCCGGTCTGGCCGCTCGAGACGATGCCCATGAGGCCGCCCATCGCGATGGTCGTCACGACGCCGAGGATGAGCCAGACCGGGTCGCGCTTCACGAAGCTCGCGATCCCGCCGGCGAGCGGCGCGGCGACGGCCGCGGCGACGATCGGCCATTCGAGCCACGGCACGAGCCACGCGGAGTTCACGCAGAGGCCGTGGGTCTCCTCGCCGACGCAGCCCAGCAGCGCGGCGTAGAACCCGACGACGACGAACCCCGCGAGCGCCACGGTGAAGCCGGCGACGAGGTTCAGCGCGCGCAGCGCGCCCTTGACTGCCGGGTGCTGGGAGAACGCGCCCTCGTGCGGCGCCCTGCGGTTGATCTGCGGCTTCCAGGCGGGCTCCGTCGCGAACATGTCGATCCCTCTCGGCGTTGTTGACCATCGGTTGACAAGCGGGACGGTAGCAGTCTCCTGACCGACGGTCAACAAATCTTTCGGCGGGTCGCCCGAGCCGTTCTCCCTAGACTGGGCGCCGGTGTTCGACTCCCTCTCAGAGAAGCTTCAGGCGACCCTCGCCGACGTCCGCGCCCGCGGCACGCTGACCGAGGCCGACGTCAACGCCGCGATGCGCGAGATCCGCCTCGCGCTGCTCGAGGCCGACGTGAACTTCAAGGTCGTCAAGTCCTTCACGGCGACGGTCAAGGAGCGCTGCCTCGGCGCCGACGTCATCGGGCAGCTCAACCCCGGCCAGCAGGTCGTGAAGATCGTCAACGAGGAGCTCACGGCGCTCATGGGCGGGTCGAGCGCCGGCATCGTCTTCGCGCCGCGGCCGCCGACGGTCATCCTCATGGCGGGCCTGCAGGGCTCCGGCAAGACGACCGCCACGGCGAAGCTCGCCCGCTACCTGCAGACCGAGCACGGCTCGTCGGTCGCGCTCGCGGCCTGCGACGTCTACCGCCCCGCGGCGGTCGACCAGCTCGTCAAGGTCGGCGGCCAGGTCGGCGCGACGGTCTACGAGCAGGGCACCGACCGCGACCCCGTCGACATCGCGAAGTGGGCGCTCGACCAGGCCAAGCGCGATGGCAAGGACGTCCTCATCGTCGACACCGCCGGCCGCCTGCACATCGACGAGAAGCTCATGGACGAGCTCGTGAAGATCCGCAAGGCCGTCAAGCCGATGATGGTCCTGCTCGTCGTCGACGCGATGACCGGCCAGGACGCGGTGAACGTCGCCGAGCAGTTCGCGTCCGCCGTCGCCTTCGACGGCGTGCTGATGACGAAGCTCGACGGCGACGCCCGCGGCGGCGCTGCGCTGTCGGTCAACGCCGTCACCGGCAAGCCGATCCTGTTCGCGTCGACGGGCGAGAAGCTCGACCAGTTCGAGCGCTTCCACCCCGACCGCATGGCGCAGCGGATCCTCGGCATGGGCGACGTCCTGTCGTTCATCGAGAAGGCCGAGGCGCAGATCGACGAGGACGAGGCGAAGGAGCTCGAGCGCAAGCTGCGCCGCAACGAGTTCACCTTCGAGGACTTCCTCTCGCAGCTGAAGATGATGCGCAAGATGGGCCCGCTGCAGTCGCTGCTCGGGATGATCCCCGGCTTCCAGGGCGCGGCGATGAAGAACATCAAGGTCGACGAGCGCGAGCTCGACCGCATCGAGGCGATCATCCTCTCCATGACGCCGCTCGAGCGCCGGCGGCCCGATCTCATCAAGGGATCGCGGCGGCTGCGGATCGCGCGCGGGTCCGGCACGACGGTCCAGCACGTCAACCAGCTCGTCAAGCAATTCGCCCAGATGCAGAAGCTCATGAAGCAGCTCGGGAAGGGCAAGATGCCCGACCTCCAGGCGCTCATGCGTCAGGGTCGGTAGGCTCTGCGTTCGCTTATGGCTGTCCGAATGAGACTCACACGCGTCGGTGGACGCAAAGATCCGATCTGGCGCATCGTCGTGGCCGACTCCCGGTCACCACGGGACGGCCGCGTGATCGAGACGATCGGGCACTACAACGCCCAGACCGAGCCGTCGACGATCCGTGTCGACGAGGACCGCGCGCGCCACTGGCTCGATCGTGGCGCTCAGCCGTCGGATCAGGTGCGCAAGCTCCTGCGCATCAACGGCATCTCCTAGCTCCCCGAAAGCTCGCTGGCCTCGTGCAGGAGCTGCTCGAATATCTGGCCCGGGTGCTCGTCGACGACCCCGATGCCGTGCGCGTCGAGCAGTTCGACGAGGACGACGGCACGATCGTGCTCGAGCTGTCGGTCGGCGAGAACGACTACGGCAAGGTCATCGGCCGCGGCGGCCGCACCGCCAACGCGCTGCGCACCGTCCTGAAGGCGGCGGCCGTCAAGGACGGCTGCCGCGTCTTCGTCGACATCGTCGACTAGATGGCCGGTCCCACGACCGGCACCGTCGATCCCGCGCCCGGTCGGCCGTGAGCCTCCTCAACGCGGGGCGCGTCGGTCGTCCGCACGGGCTCGACGGCTCGTTTCACGTCACCCGGCCGCGCGCGGTCCTGCTCGTGCTCGGCAACGTCGTGCGGATCGGCGACGAGGATCGCGAGATCGTCCGGCGCGCCGGGACGCCCGACCGCCCGATCCTGCGGCTGAAGGGCATCGACGATCGCCCCGCGGTCGAGGCGCTGCGCGGCGCCGAGCTGCTCGTCGCCCGCGCCATCGCCCCCGTCCTGCCGCCGGGGGAGTACTGGGCCGAGGATCTCGAGGGCTGCGTCGTCGTGACGTCCGACGGCCGCGAGCTCGGCCACGTCGCGCAGATGCGGGCGCTGCCGTCATGCGAGGTGCTCGAGGTCGGGGAGCTGCTCATCCCGATGGTCGCCGACGCGGTGCTCGACGTCTCGCTGCCGCAGCGCCGGATCGTCGTGGACCCGGAGTTCCTCGGGGTCGGCGACGCGCCGGGTCCGCCGCCCGGCGCCCCGCGGGCGTGAGCGGTGCGCCTCGACGTCGTCACGCTGTTCCCCGAGTGGTTTGACTGGTTTCGGTCCCAGCGCCATGTCGCCAACGCGCTGGCGGCCGGCCACGAGCTGCGCGCGCTGGACCTGCGCGAGCACACGCCGCTGAGCGGGGGACAGGTCGACGACACGCCGTTCGGGGGCGGGGCGGGGATGGTCCTGCGCGTCGACGTCATGGACGCCGCGCTGCGCGGGATCTACGGCGTCGACCCGCTCGACCTGCGCCACCAGCGGCGCGTCATCGCGCTCACGCCGGGCGGGCGGCTGCTCGACGACCGCCTCGTCGACGAGCTCGCCGGGGAGCCCGACATCACGCTGCTCTGCGGCCGCTACGAGGGCTTCGACGAGCGGATCGTCGAGCACTTCGCGACGGACGCGATCTCGATCGGCCGCTACGTCCTGGCCGGCGGCGAGCTCGCCGCGATGGTCGTCGCCGACTGCGTCCTGCGCAAGCAGCCGGGCGCGCTCGGCCACAGCGACTCGGCGCTGGAGGAGTCCTTCTCCGTCGCGCTCGAGGGCCGCCCGGAGTATCCGCACTACACGCGGCCGGCCGAATACCGGGGCTGGAAGGTGCCCGACGTGCTGCTCTCCGGACACCACGAGGAGATCCGCAACTGGCGTCGCGATCGCTCCCGCGATCGCGGTGAGACCGGCTGAGAGGCAGCTTCGCTACCATCCTGCCTTCGGCGCGGCCAACCTTCGTCCGCGCCCTTTCTTCGCCATGTCCTCAGTTATCGAAAGCCTCGAGCGCGCTCAGCTGCGCCGCGTCCCCAACTTCCAGGCGGGCGATCGCCTGCGCGTCCACTTCCAGGTCATCGAGGGCACACGCCGCCGGACCCAGGTCTTCGAGGGCGTCGTCATCAAGCGCCAGGGCCACGGAGCGCGCGAGACGTTCACCGTCCGCAAGCAGTCCTTCGGCGTCGGCGTCGAGCGGACATTCCCCGTCCATTCGCCGAAGATCGAGAAGATCGAGATCGCCGCTCGCGGCGACGTGCGGCGCGCCAAGCTCTACTACCTGCGCGACCGCGTCGGCAAGCGTGCCCGCGTCCGCGAGCGCCGCTACACCGGTCCCGAGGAGAAGGTCATCCCCGGGCTGCTGCACGACCCCGCCGCCCAGCTCGAGGCCGAGGCTGCCGCGCAGCCCGAGGCCGTCGACGCCGAGGGTGCGGTCGTGGACGAGACGGTCGCCGAGGCGGTGCAGGCAGCCGCCCCCGGCGGGTCCCCGGCGCCTGACGGGACCGCTGCCGACGGAGAGGCCGCAAAGGCCCCCGCCGGCGAGCAGGCGTGAAACAGGCCCGTTCCGCGCTGGGCAACTCGCTTGTCGAGCTCGTCCTCATCGTCGCCGTGGCACTCGGGCTCGCGCTCGGCATCCAGGCCTTCCTCGTCAAGCCCTACCGCATCCCGTCGCCCTCGATGGTCCCGACACTGACGCCCGGCCAGCGGGTGCTCGTCAACCGGATCGGCAACAACTTCGGCGACCCCGCCATCGGCGACGTCACGGTCTTCCACCCGCCGACCGGCGCGGAGAACGGCAAGGAGTGCGGCGCGCCGCACGGCGACAACCAGGCGTGCCCCGCCCCGACGCCGAAGAAGGCCGACGTGAACTTCATCAAGCGGATCGTCGCCGGGCCCGGTGACACGATCTCGATCGAGGACGGCCACGTCATCCTCAACGGCAAGCTCCAGAAGGAGCCCTTCACCGCACCCTGCGGCGGGGGCGAGGGCTGCAACCTTCCCGAGCCGATCACGATCCCGCCCAAGCACTACTTCATGATGGGCGACAACCGCGGCTCGTCCGACGACAGCCGCTTCTGGGGCCCGATCCCGCGCGACTGGATCATCGGCAACGCCTTCGCCACGTACTGGCCGCCGAAGCGCATCGGCCTCCTGTAGGCACCGTCGGCGCTCCCGGTCGCCGTTCCGCCCGATCGCTCGTGCATGATGCGGTCCAACCGTGCCGCCCGTGACGACAGCCGCCGACGAGCCCGCTGCGGATACGGTCGCGGCGCCGACCGCTGAGGAGCGCGCCGTCGCCCGGCGGCGCAAGGCCGCCAAGCACAAGCGGACCTCCGGCCGGCGGCTCTTCGCCTTCGATCGCCGCCTCGGCGTGCGCTGGGTCGCGGGTGCCGACGAGGCCGGCCGCGGCTGTCTCGCCGGGCCGCTCGTCGCCGCCGGCGTGCTCTTCGACATCGAGGCGCTCACGACCCGCGAGCTGCGGGCCCTCAGCCGCCTCAACGACTCCAAGCAGCACACGATGGAGGTCCGCGAGGAGCTCTTCCCGATCGTGCTGCGGACGGCCGTCAAGGTCTGCGTCGTCTCGCGCAGCGCGGCGACGATCGACGCGCGCGGGCTGCACAAGACGAACCTCGCCGCCCTGCGCGACGCCCTCGTCGGCGTCGCGCGGCCGGGCTGCATCTGCCTGTCCGACGGCTTTCCGGTCGCCGACATCGGCTACGAGCAGCGGGCCATCGTCGAGGGCGACGCGACCTCCGCGGCGATCGCGGCCGCGTCGATCGTCGCCAAGGTGACGCGCGACCGCTACATGCGGCGCGCCGACGCCCTGCACCCCGGCTGGGAGTTCGCCGCGCACGTCGGCTACTCGACGCCCGAGCACCGCGCGGCGATCCAGCGCCTCGGCGTCTCGCCGCTGCACCGGCTGAGCTTCCAGTCGACGGCGTACCAGCAGCTCGCGCTCTGAGCGCCTGCCGAAAACGTCGCGCAGGACGTTCCCGACCGTCTCCCGGACCCTCCGCAGCGCCGCGCGCATCAGAACGCGTCCTCGAGATGGTCGAGGCGCGCGAGCGCCCCGTGGCGGTCGACCGTCACCGCGACGACGTCGAAGCGCAGATCGCGCGCCCGCGGGCGATCGGTCGCCTCGACGAGCCAGGCGGCGGCCATGCGGCGCACCTGGCGCTGCTTGCGCGGGGGGACGGACTCCACCGCGCCGGCGACGGCGCCCACGCGTCGCGCCTTGACCTCGACGAAGACGATCGCGCGGTCGTCACAGACGACGAGGTCGAGCTCGCCGAAGCGCGTGCGGTGGTTGCGGGTGACGAGCCGGTAGCCCAGGCGCTCGAGATGCTCGAGCGCCAGGCGCTCGCCGACGCGGCCGAGGTGCGGGCGGAGATCGGTGACCATGGCCGGCGACGCTACGACCGATCGCGTGCCGGGACAGCACACGTCTGCAACAAATCTGCGCAGCGGATGTGACAACTCTCCGCGCTCCGGAGAGCGCGTCAGATTCGGCACATTTGCAGCACAAACTTGTTGCAGACGCGTGGTGCGCCGGCACAGTTCGCGGCCTAGCCTCCGGCCGATGCTCGCCCATGTCACGACGTTCGCCATCGACGGCCTCGCGTCGCGCCGGATCACCGTCGAGGTCGATCTGCGCCGCGGGCTGCCCGCGTTCACGATCGTCGGGCGCGGCGACGCGGCCGTGCGCGAGTCGCGCGAGCGCGTCCATGCCGCGCTGCTGAACTGCGGATTCGCGTTCCCGCAGCGGCGGATCACCGTCAACCTCGCGCCCGCCCACCTGCGCAAGGTCGGACCGGGCTTCGACCTCGCGACCGCGTGCGGGATCCTCGCGGCGTCCGAGCAGCTCCCGGCGGCCGAGCTCGAGCGCTGGGCGGTCTTCGGCGAGCTCTCGCTCAGCGGCGAGCTGCGCCACTGCCGCGGCGTCCTCGCCGTCGCCGAGGGGGCGCGCCGGGCGGGCATCGCGGGCCTCATCGTGCCGCGCGAGTGCGCGCGCGAGGCGGCGCTCGTCGAGGGCCTGGCGGTCGCCGGCGTCGGCGGCCTGCCCGAGGTCGTCGCGATCCTGCGCGGCGGACGGGCGCCGGAGCCGCCGGCGCCCGCGGCGTGCGTCGCGGCCTCGGCGGCGGTGCCCGACCTCGCCGACGTGCGCGGCCATTCCGGGGCGATCCGCGCGCTGACGATCGCCGCCGCCGGCGCCCACAACCTCCTGCTCTCGGGGCCGCCCGGCACGGGCAAGACGATGCTCGCCCGCCGGCTCGTGCCGCTGCTGCCGCCGCTGAGCCGCGAGGAGGCCGTCACGGTCACGCGGATCCACAGCGTGGCGGGGCTGCACACGAGCGGCGAGCTCGTCCGCGAGCGGCCGCTGCGGGCGCCCCATCACACGATCTCGCCACCGGGGCTCGTCGGCGGCGGCAGCGTCGCCGCCCCGGGCGAGGCGAGCCTCGCGCATCACGGCGTGCTGTTCCTCGACGAGCTGTCGGAGTTCAGCCGCTCGGCGCTGGAGGCACTGCGCCAGCCGCTGGAGGACGGCATCGTCGCGATCGTCCGCGGGCAGCGGACCGTCGTCTTCCCCACGCGCTTTCAGCTTGTCGCATCGACGAACCCGTGTCCCTGCGGGCTTGCCGGCAGCTCGCGCTGTCGCTGCTCGGAGGGCGATCTCGCGCGCCACCGGCGCAAGCTCAGCGGGCCGCTGTTGGACCGCATGGACCTCCTCGTGCACATGCCGCGCCCGACCGCCGAACAACTCGCGGCCGAGGCCGGGACGACCTCGGCGGAGGTGCGCGACGCCGTCCTGGCGGCGCGCGAGCGCCAGTCCGCGCGGCTCGCCGGGACGGGCCTTGCGACGAACGCCGAGCTGACCCCGCGCCTGCTCGGCGAGCTCGTCCGCGCCGACGCCGGCGCCCACGCGGCGCTCCAGCGCTCCTACGCCAGGGGCGAGCTCAGCGCGCGCGGCCACGGCCGTGTGCTGCGCGTCGCGCGGACGGTCGCCGACCTCGCGGGCAGCGCGCGGGTCCGCGCGGAGCACGTCAAGGAGGCCGTGAGTCTGCGCCACGAAGAGGTGCTCGACGGGGCGCTGGCCGCATGACGGCATGTGACGCCTGCCTGCGCCGCACGGCGCTCGTGGCGCGGCTGGCGCCGCACGTCGAGCGCGCGCGCCGCGACCACCGCCACATCTGCGAACTGCTCGCGCTCCCCGACGCTGCGCTGATCTGCTCGCTGGGCGGCGACCGCAGCGCGGATATCGCGCGTGCCCACGACGCCTTTGACCCCGCCGCGCAGCGCCGCCGTCTGCAGGCTGCGGGCCTGGCGGTCGTCTGCCGTCATGACGGCGACTATCCGCCGCGCCTCGAGGAGGCCGCCGACGCGCCGGCGGTGCTCCACGTCGCCGGCGATCCCGCGCGGCTGGCGGCGCTCGCAAGCGACGACGCCCCCGCGGTCGCGGTCGTCGGCGCGCGCCGCGCGGGTCACGACGGCCTCGAGGTCGCGCGCGCGCTCGGGCGTGGCCTGGCGGCGGCCGGGGTGACCGTCGTCAGCGGCATGGCGCTCGGCGTCGACTCGGCCGCCCACGCCGGGGCGCTGGAGGTCGGCGGGCCGACGCTCGGCGTGCTCGCCTCGGGCGCCGACGTCGCGTACCCGCCGAGCAAGCGCAATCTCTACCGCGAGCTCGTTCGCACGCAGGCGGTGGTGTCGGAAATGCCCCCGGGCTTCCAGCCGTTTCGCTGGTGCTTTCCCGCGCGCAACCGCACGATCGCCGGCCTGGCATCGCTGACGATCGTCGTCGAGGCCGCCGAGCGCTCGGGGTCGCTCATCACCGCCGAGCTCGCGCAGGAGCTCGGCCGCGCCGTCGGGGCGGTGCCGGGATCGGTGCTCGTGCCGCGGGCGGCCGGCTCCAATGCGCTGCTGCGCGACGGCGCGGTGGTCATCCGCCACGCCCAGGACGCGCTCGACGAGGCGCTGGGCATCGGGGTCGCGACGGCGCTCGCCGGCTGCGACCCGCGCGAGCTCGCGGCGCCGCTGCGCGCGCTCCTCGCGCGCGTCGAGGACGGGCGCGACACGGTCTCGGCGCTCGCGGCGACACCCGCCGAGGCGCAGCGGGCGCTCGCGGGCCTTGCGGAGCTCGAGCTGCAGGGCTTTCTGCGACGCGGGCCGGGAGGGCGCTATGTCCGGCTCGCGTAGGCGGGCGGCGAGACGGCATGCCGCGGCGGGGGCCTCGTATCCTCGCTGCCGTGCCCCGCCGCCGCGTCCCCGTCGCGCTCTCGATCGCCGGGTCCGATTCCGGCGGCGGCGCGGGGATCCAGGCGGACATCAAGGCCTTCGCGAGCGCGGGCGTGCACGGCACGACGGCGATCACGGCGATCACGGTCCAGAACACCGTCGCGGTGAGCGCGGTGGCGGCCGTCGCGCCGGAGATCATCACCGCGCAGGTGCGGGCCGTGGCCGAGGATCTCGGGGTCGACGCCGTGAAGATCGGGATGCTCGGGGACGTCGCGACGATCGCGGCCGTGGCTGCGGCGCTGGACGCGCTGCCCGCCGGGACGCCGGTCGTGCACGACCCGGTGATGGTCGCCGAGTCCGGCGCCCGCCTGCTCGCGGTCGAGGCCGTCGACGCCCTGCGCGAGCAGATCGTCCCGCGCGCGACCGTCATAACCCCGAACCTCGCCGAGGCGCGGGCGCTCGCGGGCGACGACGCGCTCGACGGCATCGAGCTCGCGCGCGCGCTGCATGCGCTCGGGCCGGCGTTCGTCGTCATCACCGGGGGCCACCGCGACAGCGCGACGGACCTCTTCTTCGACGGTGCGACGCTCACCGAGCTGCCGGGGGAGCGCCACCCCGACGGCGCGGCGCACGGGTCGGGCTGCACGCACTCCTCCACGCTCGCGGCGCGGCTGGCGCTCGGGGACGCCCCGCTGGCGGCGGCGCGCCACGCCCGCGCGGTCGCCGCGCGGGCCGTGGCCGACGGGCTGCGCGAGCTCGGGGCGGGTGCGGGCCCGGTCGACGTCTTCGGGCTTGCGCGGGTGCGCTGACGCGTCGGCGGGGCCCGGCCCGGCGCCACGCCGGAGGATGCTCTCGGCGGAGGGGGTGCGCTTTGTCATAATCGCTCGCCATGCGATTCCTGCGCATGAAGCCCGGTCATGGCGAAGTCCTCATCGCTGAGGGCGACGTCGCCGTGCCCGAGCAGCACGAGGAGCTCGTCGCGGCCTTTCGCGAGCAGCTCGACGCCGGGATGTGGGCCGCGGTCCCGCGCGCGGCGGTCGGTGGCCGCCGGGAGGCGCAGATGGTGACGAGCTTCGACGACGTCCCGCTGGACGCCGATCGCGTGATCTTCTTCCCGCGCGCCGCCGGCGGGCGCTAAGACCCACCAGGGACCGGCAGATGATCCTCGCCATCAGCGCCAGCATCATCGTCGTCGTCGTCCTGCTGTGGGAGGTCGGCTGGCCGGTCGCATCCGAGCGGCTCGCGCGCTGGCGCGCCGCCCGCGCGCGCATCGAGGTCGACGGCTACGACCCCGGCCGCGAGCGCCGCGCCGAGCAGCGCGCGCGGACGCTGCTGCGCTCGTGCGTCAACGAGGAGGAGTGGGGGATGTACCGCGACCTCGGCTTCATCCGCGTCTGGGGCGCGCTCGCCGAGGGGCCGCTGACCGACCGCGACGGCGGCGGCGCGCCGTACGCCTACCTCATCTACCCGCACAAGCCGATCGTCGCCTACCTCCCGCAGACGCGCCGCCTGCTGAGCGAGTACTGCGTGACCTTCCCCGACGAGACACGTCCCTACGGCTCCTCGCGCCTGCCGGACTCCGACGACGTCCTGGCGAAGTGGATGGCGCTCACCGGCGACGAGCGTCGCATCATCGCGACGGCGAACATGCACCTGCCGGGCCGCCAGGTCGATCCCAAGCAGGTTCGCCGGGACCTCTGGCGGCTTGGCCAGTGGGAGCAGGAGCGTCTGCGCGACCAGCGCAGCGGCGCGGGTAGTGTTCCCGCCCCGTGACGACGACTCCCCCAAAGCTCGATCCCAAGCACCGCAGCCGCGCCCTCACCGAGGGGCCTGAGCGCGCCGCCGCGCGCGCCTACCTCTACGGCATCGGCTTCGACGAGGAGGCGCTGAAGAAGCCGATCATCGGCGTGGCCTCGACGTGGATCGAGACGATGCCCTGCAACTTCCACCTGCGCGCGCTCGCCGCGAAGGTCAAGGAGGGCATCCGCGCCGCCGGCGGCACGCCGATGGAGCTCAACACCATCGCGATCTCCGACGGCATCACGATGGGCACGAGCGGCATGAAGACGAGCCTCGTCAGCCGCGAGGTCATCGCCGACTCGATCGAGCTCGTCGCGCTCGGGCACCTCTTCGACGGCGTCGTCGCGATCAGCGGCTGCGACAAGACGATCCCCGGGACCGTCATGGCGCTCGCGCGGCTGAACATCCCCGGCGTCATGCTCTACGGCGGCTCGATCGCGCCCGGCCGCTACAAGGGCCAGGACGTCACGATCCAGGACGTCTTCGAGGCCGTCGGCAAGCACGCCGCCGGCAAGATGAGCGACGAGGAGCTCTCCGAGCTCGAGCACGTCGCGAGCCCCGGCGCCGGCGCCTGTGGCGGCCAGTTCACCGCGAACACGATGGCGATGGCCTTCGAGGTCCTCGGCATCAGCCCGATGGGCAGCGCGATGGTCCCCGCCGTCCACGCGAACAAGGCGGCCTCCGCCGTCGAGGCGGGCAAGCTCGTCATGGACATCCTCGAACGCGGCCTGCGCCCGCGCGACATCATCACGAAGGACGCGCTGGAGAACGCGATCGCCGCGATCGCGACGAGCGGCGGCTCGACCAACGGCGTCCTGCACCTGCTGGCCGTCGCGCGCGAGGCCGGCGTCGAGCTCGACATGGACGACTTCGACCGCATCTCCGAGGCCACGCCGCTGCTCTGCGACCTCAAGCCCGGCGGCAGGTACGTCGCCACCGACCTCTACGCCGCCGGCGGCGTGCCGCTCGTCGCCCAGCGGCTGCTCGAGGCCGGCCTCCTGCACGAGCACGCGATCACCGTCACCGGCCGGACGGTCGGCGAGCACGCCCGCGAGGCCGTCGAGACCGCGGGCCAGCAGGTCGTGCGCCCGCTGAGCGACCCGATCAAGGCGACCGGCGGCCTGGCGATCCTGCGCGGCAACCTCGCCCCCGAGGGCTGCGTCGTGAAGCTCTCCGGCCACGAGCGCCGCCTGCACGTCGGCCCGGCGCGCGTCTTCGAGAGCGAGGAGGACGCGATGGCCGCCGTCGTCTCCGAGACGATCGAGCAGGGCGACGTCATCGTCATCCGCAACGAGGGCCCGGCCGGCGGCCCCGGCATGCGCGAGATGCTCGCCGTCACGGCCGCGCTGAACGGCGTCGGCATGGGCGAGCACGTCGCGCTGCTGACCGACGGGCGCTTCAGCGGCGCCACGCACGGGTTCATGGCCGGCCACGTCGCCCCCGAGTCCGTGCGCGGCGGGCCGATCGCCGCCGTCGCCGACGGCGACGTCATCACGATCGACGTCGACGCGCGGCGCCTGGACGTCGACCTCGACGTCGCGACGATCAACGAGCGCATCGCCGCCTACGCCGGCCCGGACCACACCGACCTCGGCGGCGTCCTGGGCAAGTACGCCAAGCTCGTCTCCAGCGCATCGGAGGGTGCGATCACCTAGACGGCGCGCGCGCCGGCGACTCCGCGAGGAACGCCCGCAGGTCCTCGTTGAAGCACGCCGGCCGCTCGATCTCCGGCACGTGACCGGTGTCGGCGTAGACGACCTTGCGCGCGCCGGGGATGCGGCGCTCGAACTCGTCGGCGTCGCGCAGCGGCACGAGCCGGTCGCTCGCGCCCCAGACGACGAGCGTCGGGCAGCCGATCTCGCCGAGGCGGTCGCGGTTGGGGTAGCCCGTCATCGCCCGCAGCCCCGGCAACAGGCTCGGGCGCCCGGCGCCCGCGATGACCTCGGCCGCCAGCGGCGCCGGCAGCCGCTCGGGATGGGCGAAGGCGTGAAAGAGCAGCAGCCGCCGCAGCCGCGCACGCCGGGCCAGCGGCACCGACCGCTCGGCGATCAGCGTCCCGTAGAACGCCACGACGCGCTCGAGCGGGACGAGCGCCCGCAGCGCCGGCTCGATCGGCAGCCGCGAGATGCTCAGCCCCGCGGCCGCGACGAGGCACAGACGGTCCACCCGCGGCGCGGACGTCAGCGCGAACTCGGCGCACACGAGCCCGCCGAGCGAGTTGCCGACGACCGCGGCGCGCCCGACGCCGAGCGCCTCGAACAGCCCGGCGAGCACCCGGGCGTAGCCGGCGATCGAGACCGGCCCGTCCGGGCTCTCAGAGGCCCCGAAGCCGGGCAGGTCGAACGCGATGACGCGATGGTCGCGCGCGAACTCGCAGAGGTTCTCCAGCCAGTTCGTCCAGGAGCCCCCGAGGCCGTGCACGAAGACGAGCGGCGGGCCGCTGCCGAGCTCGACGACGTTCACGCGCCGCCCCTCGATCTCGACGAAGCGGCGGTGCGCGCCCCAGTCGACGTCGAGCCAGCGCGAGCGCCCCGTCGGACCGTACCCATCCATGCACCTGCGCTGTTCTACGCTTGAGGAGGTCGCCACAGGCTGCCGACAAGCTACACACATGCGCATCGCGATCGACATCGACTCCACGCTGCACCACTACTGGGACGTCCTGTCGCACGCCGCGATGCGGCGCTTCGGGATCGACCTCCCGTACGAGGAGCAGCTGGACTGGGGGATCACCCGCCTGCGCCCCGATCAGCTGCACCTCTGCATCAAGGAGACGCACTGCGAGGCGGCGATCCTTGCGGGCGAGCCGTACCCCGACGCCGTCGAGACCGTCCGCCGCTGGCGCGAGTCGCGCCACGCCATCCACGTCACGAGCCACCGCGACCCGGACGCCTACGACGCGACCGCCCGCTGGCTGGCGCAGATCGGCCTGCCCTACGACGAGCTGTACTGCGCGCACGACAAGGTCGGCCACTGCGTGGCACGCGGCGTCGACCTGCTGATCGACGACAGCCCGGAGAACCTCAGCCGGGCGATCGACGAGGGCATCGCCGTCGCCACGATCAGCCACCCGTGGAACCGTGACCTGTGTGAGACCGAGGACGTGATCTGCGGGAAGGACTGGACCGAGCTGGCGTCGAAACTCGATCCGATTCTGCGCCGGACCCGCCTCGCGAGCTGACGGTAAGAGAACTGCTGCAATCGTGCCTTTCCGGGCACAATGTGGCGTACAGTGATCTGCGCCTGACGCCGCCGCGAAGGCTAGGGAAGCATGCCCCGCACCCCGATCATCATCCTGGCCTCGTTCGTCGCCGTCCTCGCCGCGGCGGTCGGCGGCGTCTTCGCCTATGACTCCAGCCGCAGCGACGTCATCGGCAACGGCGTCCGCGTCGCTGACGTCGACGTCGGCGGCCTGACCACCTCAGCGGCGCGGGCGAAGATCATGCGCGAGCTCGTCACGCCGCTGCAGACGCCGCTCGTCCTCACCGCGGCGGGCAAGACGTTCCCGCTGTCGGCGCGCGAGGCGCACATCAGCGCGAACGTCGAGGCGATGGTCGACGCCGCGCTGCAGCGCGGCCGCGAGGGCGGCGTCCTCGGGCGCACCTGGCGCGGCCTCACCGGCAGCAAGGTCGATGCCGTCGTCGCCCCACAGGTCGCGTACTCGCGCCCGGCCGTGCAGCGCATCGTCGACCGCGTGCGCGTCGCCGTCAGCCGCGATGCCGTCGACGCGCGCGTCGACTTTCACCCCGACACCGTCGCGATCCGCCAGTCGCAGACGGGACGCTCGATCGACGCGCTCGCGCTGCGCGAGAAGGTCCGGACCGCGCTCGTCTCCGCGACGCACGACCGCACGATCCAGGTGCCGGTGAAGACGATCAAGCCCAAGGTCAGTGGTGCCAAGCTCGCCAAGAAGTACCCCGTCGTTCTCACCGTCGACCGGGCCGGCTTCAGGATCAGCCTCTTCAAGCACCTCAAGCGGGTGCAGGCGTACCCGATCGCGGTGGGGCAGGCCGGCCTCGAGACCCCGGCGGGGCTCTACAAGATCGCCAACAAGGAGACCAACCCGGCCTGGCACGTCCCGAACTCCCCCTGGGCCGGGAGCCTCGCCGGCCAGGTCATCCCCGGCGGCGCGCCGAACAACCCGATCAAGGCCCGCTGGCTCGGCGTCTACGACGGCGTCGGCGTCCACGGCACGAGCGACCGCGCCTCGATCGGGACCAACGCCTCGCACGGCTGCATCCGCATGCTCATCGAGGACGTCGAGAAACTCTACGACGAGGTCCCGGTCGGGACCCCGATCTTCATCCACTGACGAGGTCGTCGAGCGGGCTCGGCGACGTCGGCCCGATCGTCGCCGGCTCGATCTCCTCCCAGCCCTGCTGCATGAGCAGGGCATGGTGCGGGGAGTGTCGAAGGACCAGCGTGCCGATGAACACACCCCGCTCTCGCTTGCGCATGACCGCGTACCACATCGTCGACGCATCGCCGGTGCCCTGGATGCGCAGCCACGGCCGCGGCGGCAGGTCCGCGCCCACGACGACGCCGGAGGCGACGAGCTGGTGCAGCGTCGCGACGGTGCCCTGAGCCGTGTCGATGAAGAAGACGCCCATCGATCTCGAGGCTAGCGCCGCGTGGCGCGCCGCCCTCGTGCGCTTCGACGAGGACCTGCGTCGCCGCGGCTCGGCGGAGAAGACGCGCCACGCGTACGCCGCCGACCTGCGCCAGTTCGCCGGCTGGGCGAGCATCCAGGGCGTCGAGCCGACGGCCGTCACGCACCGCGTGCTGCGCCGCTACGCCGCCGCGCTGTCCGAGCGCCGCGCGGCGCCCGCGACCGTCGCACGCAAGCTCGCGGCGCTGCGCTCGTTCTTCGGGACCCTGCGCGAGCACGGCGAGATCGGCGCCAACCCGGCCGACCTGCTCTCGGCCCCCAAGCGCGCGCAGAAGCTCCCGACGGTCCTCGCGCCCGACGCCGTCAGCGCGCTGCTGGACCGCATCCCGGCCTCCACGCCGCTGGAGCTGCGCGACCGCGCGCTCTTCGAGATCGCCTACGCGAGCGGGTTGCGCGCGGAGGAGCTCGTCAACCTCGACGTCAGCTCGGTCGACTTCGACGCCGAGGAGCTGCGCGTCGAGGGCAAGGGCCGCAAGACGCGCTTCGTCCCGGCCGGCGAGCCCGCGCTGCGGGCGCTCGCGCGCTACCTCGAACGCGCCCGCGGGGCGCTCGCGCGCGGCGACGGCGAGGTCGCGCTGTTTCTCTCGAAGTCCGGTCGCCGGCTCTCGACGTCGGACATCCGCCGCCGCCTGAGCGTCTGGGCGCGGCACGCCTCGGCGCAGGGCGCGGTGCATCCGCACGCGCTGCGCCACTCCTTCGCGACCCACCTCCTGGAGGGCGGCGCCGACCTGCGCTCGATCCAGGAGCTGCTCGGGCACGCTTCAGTCTCCACGACCCAGACGTACACTCGGGTAGAGTCGGCCCGCCTGAAGGTCGCGTACGCACGGGCCCATCCGAGGGCGTAAGGACGGGGATGGAAACGAACGTCAAATCGATCGAGCTGAAGGATCTGTGGCGGCGCTACAAGCGCGAGGGTGACGAGCGCGCGCGCGAGCGCCTCGTCGTCGCGTACTCCCCGCTCGTGAAGTACGTCTCGGGCCGGATGGCGTCGGGGCTGCCGGCGCACGTCGAGGAGGCCGATCTCATCTCCTACGGCCTCGGCGGGCTGATCTCCGCGATCGAGCGCTTCGAGCTCGAGCGCGAGATCAAGTTCGAGACCTACGCGATCACCCGCATCAAGGGCGCGATCATCGACGAGCTGCGCTCGCTGGACTGGGTGCCGCGCTCCGTCCGCGCCCGCGCCCGGGCGATCGAGCGCGCCAACACGAAGCTCGAGCACAAGCTCCAGCGCGCGCCGACCGACGAGGAGATGGCGCACGAGCTCGAGATGTCGGTCAGCGACTTTCAGGACGCGCTGCTGCAGATCTCCAACTCGACGATCGCCGCGCTCGACGAGCTGTGGACGGTCTCCGACGCCTCCGGCGACCAGGTCTCGCTCCTGGACACGCTCCAGGACCCGGGCGCGCCCGACCCCGCGGCGGTCATGGACCAGACCGACCTCAAGGACCGGATCGCCGACGCGATCGCCCGCCTGCCCGAGCGCGAGAAGCTCGTCGTCGCGCTCTACTACTACGAGAACCTGACGCTCCGCGAGATCGGCGAGGTCCTCGGCGTGACCGAGTCGCGCGTCTCCCAGCTGCACACGAAGGCCGTCCTGCGGCTGCGCGGCCGGATGTCGGACGACAGCCTCACCGCGTAAACCGATCCCCGCCCGCCCCCGCTTGCGGCGATGGTCGCAATTGCGGTGACGCCGCATTAGCATCGCGACTTCCCCGAGGAGAGGAGCCGCGGTATGCACAAGCCTGCCGACCGCATTCGCAACGTAGCCCTGATCGGTCACCGCGGCAGCGGGAAGACGTCACTGCACGAGGCGCTGCTCTTCGAGGCCGGTGCGACGAACCGCCTCGGCTCGGTCCTCGACGGCACGACGATCTCCGACTCCGAGCCCGACGAGCAGTCGCGCAAGATGTCGATCTCCGCGACGCTCAGCTCCTTCGACTGGGACGACCGCAAGATCAACCTGCTCGACACCCCCGGCGAGCCGAGCTTCGTCGCCGACGCCCTCAGCGCGATGCGCGTGTGCGAGTCGGCGGTGTTCGTCATCAACGGCGTCATGGGCGTCGAGGTCTCCACGCGCCGCCTCTGGGCGCGCGCCGAGGAGCTCGACCTCGCCCGGATGGTCTTCGTGAACATGCTCGACCGCGAGCGCGCCGACTTCTTCCGCGCGCTGGAGTCGCTGAAGGAGGCCTTCGGCGCGCACGTCGTCGCGACGGAGATCCCGATCGGCAGCGAGCACGACGTCTCGGGCGTCATCGACCTCGTCGACATGAAGGCCTACCGCTACGACGGCGCCGCCCGCGACAACTGCACGGAGATCCCGATCCCCGACGACCTGCAGGACCTCGCCGAGGAGTACCGCGAGAAGCTCATGGACGAGATCTGCGAGGTCTCCGACGCGCTCATGGAGCGCTACCTCGAGGGCGAGGAGATCGCCCACGACGAGATCGTCACGACGCTCAAGGACGGCACGAACCACGGCTCGCTCTTCCCCGTCGTCTGCGGCGTGGCCACGCGCAACCTCGGGACCAACCGCCTGCTCGACGCGATCGTCGAGGACCTCCCGTCGCCGGTGAAGCACGGCAGCCTCGAGCTGCCGGAGATCACGCTGGAGTCGCGCGACGACGCCCCGCTCTACGCCTACGTCTTCAAGACGCGCGCCGACCCGTTCGCCGGCCGCATCAACCTCTTCCGCGTCTACCAGGGGCTCATGGCCCACGACACGCACGTCATGAACACCCGCACGCACCACAAGGAGCGCATCGGGCAGCTGCTCGTCTTCAGCGGCAAGGAGTCCGGCCACGCCGAGGAGTTCGGCCCCGGCGACATCGGCGCCGTCGCCAAGCTCAAGGAGTCGCGCGCGGGCGACTGGCTCGCCGAGCGCGACGAGCCGATCTCGATGCCGCAGATCGCCCTCCCGGCCCCCGTCATGGCGTTCGCGATGGAGGCCCAGGGCGACGAGGACAAGGTCTTCACGTCGCTGCGCCGCCTGCAGGAGGAGGACCCGACGATCGACCTGCACCGCGACCCGCAGACGGGCGACCAGATCATCGCCGGCCTGTCGCAGATGCACGTCGAGGTCATCGTCGACCGCCTGAAGGAGCGCTTCGGCGCCGAGGTGACGCTCAAGCCGCCGCGGGTGCCCTACCAGGAGACGATCCGCAAGCCGGCCAAGGCCCACGGGCGCCACAAGAAGCAGTCCGGCGGGCGCGGCCAGTTCGGTGACTGCCACATCTCGATCGAGCCGCGCGAGCCCGGCGCGGGCTTCGAGTTCATCAACCACATCAAGGGCGGCGTCATCCCGACATCGTTCATCCCGGCCGTCGAGAAGGGCGTCATCGACGCGATGCAGAGCGGGCCGATCGCCGGCTGCCCGGTCAAGGACGTGAGCGTCACCGTCTTCGACGGCAGCTACCACACCGTCGACTCGTCGGAGATGGCGTTCAAGCTCGCGGGCGCGATCGCGATGCGCGAGGCGATGGCCAACGCCGGGCCGGTCCTGCTCGAGCCGATCATGCTCGTCACGCTCACGATCCCGGAGGACTCCGTCGGCGACGTCATCGGCGACCTGAACTCGCGCCGCGGGCGCCCGCAGGGGATGGACTCCGTCGGCGGCGGCCTGACCGAGGTCAAGGCCGAGGTGCCGATGGCCGAGATGCTGACCTACGCGCCCGACCTGCGCTCGCTCACCGGCGGCCAGGGCGACTACACGATGGAGTTCGAGCGCTACGAGGAGGTCCCGGCGCACCTGCAGCAGAAGGTCGTCGCGCAGGCGACCGAGGAGGAAGCGGTCAGCGCATAGAGGGGGGCGAATTCGCACGCCGCCGCGCCTCTGGAGGGTATGAACGACCCGAAGGAGGCGCAGTACCATGAGCTCGATGCCGGTGGCGGAGCCGATGACGGCGGCGCAGTACCTCGACCTGTGGGACGAGGGCGAGTACCGATGGGCGCAGCTCGTCGGCGGTGAGCTGATCATGGACCCGCCGAAGATGCCCCATCAGCTCGTCTGCACGCAGCTCATCGTCGAGCTCGAGCTGTGGATACGCGCTGAGCCGGGGCGTGGTGTCGTGTCGATCCCGCTCGCCATCGGGATCAGCGAGCACGACGTGTACCAGCCGGACATCGTCTTCTATCGGGCCGACCGGGTACCCGCCCCTGACACGAGGCCGCCGTACGTCGTCCCCGACCTCGCCGTCGAGGTCCGTTCGCCGGGCACCTGGCGCTACGACATCGGCGCGAAGAAGTCCGGCTACGAGGGCGCCGGCCTGGCCGAGCTCTGGCTCGTCGACACCGCCGCGCCCTCGGTCCTCGTCTTCCGCCGCTCGCGGCCCGGCGCGCCCGAGTTCGACGTCGCGCTCGAGCTCACGCGCGACGACGCCCTGACCTCGCCGCTGCTGCCGGGCTTCAGCCTGGCCGTCGGCGCGATCTTCTCCTAGCGTCATGTGGCCCCCCGAGGCGCTCGCGTTCCTGCGCGAGCTCGAGGACAACAACGACCGCGACTGGTTTCGGGCAAACCGCGCCCGCTACGACAACGACCTGCTCGCGCCCGCGAAGGCGCTCGTCGCCGGCCCGCTCGCCGCGCTCGGCGAGCCGCACTTCTTCCGCCCGTACAACGACACGCGCTTCCACGCGCGCCCGCCGCTCAAGGAGCAGCTCGGCGTCGCGATCGGCTACGGCGCCGCGGGCGGCTACTACGTCGAGCTGTCGCTCGACGGCCTGCTCGTCGCGGCCGGCCTGCACCGCCCGGCCGCCGACCAGATCGAGCGCTTCCGGGCGGCGATCGACGACGGGCGCCGCGCGAAGGCGTTCGAGCGCGCGGTCGCCGAGGCGGACGCGGCCGGCCTCGAGCTCACGGCGCCGGCGCTCAAGCGCGCGCCGCGCGGCTATCCGCCCGACCACCCGCGCGCCGACCTGCTGCGGCGCAAGGCGTTCACGGTCTCCCGGCGCCACGCCCTCCAGGCGTGGCTGCACGAGCCGCGCTGCGCGGACATCGTGCGCGCGCAGCTCGAGGCCGCCCGCCCGCTCGTCGCCTGGCTCGCCAAGCACGTCGGCCCCGCGGCCGCCCGCCCGCGCCCGGGGTGATCCCGTCGGCGCACTGGCGGTACGCTGGGCGCCGATGGTGGAGCGCAAATCGATCACGACCAGCCGCGAGACGGTGCCGTGCGACGTCTGCGGCCGGACGCTCCTGCGCGGCGAGCACGCCGACCCCTTCATCGCCAACGGCTCGCGCCGGATGGTCTGCGAGCTGTGCACGGCGCGCGCCGCGAACGAGGGCTGGATCCGCGAGGGCGCCGACAACACGCTCGGCGTCCGGCGCACGGGCCCGCGCGGCGGCCGCTCGCTGCTGGAGCGCCTGATCCCGCGCCGCAACGGCGCCGCGCCTCCCGTCGTCCCGGCCCGGCGCGCCCCGTCGACGAACGTCGCGCGCATCGAGAACGGCAGCCGCAGCCGGCGCGACGACGAGCCCGCCGCGCCCGAGCCCGAGACGCCCGAGCTCGTCGAGCCCGCCACCGTCGCGGGCGAGGCGGCGGGCCCGCGCGAGCCGCGCCACGTTCACGCCGTGCCGACGAACGCCGACCTCAAGATGGCCCGCGCGCTCGACGTCTTCAACCTCAGCGCGCACCCGCGGCGGATCGCGGGCGTGTCGCGCTCGCTCGGCGTGCCGGCCGTCAGCGTCCTGCCCTCGGAGACCGAGGGCGCGATCGTGTCGATCGTCGTCGGCTGGGAGCTGTGCTGGTACCGCTACGAGGTCGACCTCGCCGACGAGGCCTCCGGCGTGCGCGTGACCGCCCAGGGCGCCGAGCTCTCGGAGCTGACGCCCGCCGAGCAGGTGCCCAACGCCGCCGCCGACGAGCGCGGCCGGCTCGTGCTCGCGGCGTGAGCGATCCACTGGCCGCGTGTACTAGGGTGGCGACCGGCTGATGAATCCTTCTGCGGTGCACATCTTCTCGCGCGCGGTCACCGGATGATCTACTGCGTCGTTCCCGAGGCGCTCGAGGCCGAGCTCTTCGAGAAGCTCACCGAGTACTACGCCGACGACCCGAACGTCACGGTCATCGTCGACCGGCGCAAGTCCGAGCGCCGGGGCCGGGGCGAGGACCCGCCCGAGGCGCAGCAGCGCGAGACGCGCGACCGCCGCCGCTCGCGCGTCGCCGGCGAGTTCCCGCGCCTCGACCCGGAGTAGGACCCCGCCGCCCGTGAAGGTCGTCGTCCACGTCGACGGCGGCGCACGCGGCAACCCGGGCCCGGCCGCCGCCGCGGCGGTGCTCTCCACGCCCGACGGCGACGTCCTCGACGAGGCCGCCGAGACGATCGGCGTCGCGACGAACAACGTCGCCGAGTACCGCGGGCTGCTCCTCGGCCTCGCGCGCGCCCGCGCGCTCGGCGCCGACGAGGTCGAGGTCGTCAACGACTCCGAGCTCGTCGCCAAGCAGGTCAACGGCGTCTACAAGGTCAAGCACAAGGACATGAAGCCGCTGCACGCCGCCGCGCTGGCGGCGCTCGCCGGCTTCGAGCGCTGGACGATCCGGTCGGTCCCGCGCGCCGACAACGCCGCCGCCGACGCGCTCGTCAACCAGGCGCTCGACGCCGCCCGCTGACCCGGCGCGCGACCGCTCGCGCACCGGCGGACGGCAACCGCAGCGCTTATCCGTGCGTAAGGATCAAGACGAAGATGGATCGGGCACCCACCACTTGACTCACGTGGCGCGACTGCGGGCCAGATCACGGGGCTCACGCGGGCGTGCGCGGCCAGGCACACCGGGAATGAGGAGGAGAGCATGGCGCAGAACGTTCCGTTGCAGGTGACCGTCAACGGGGAGTCGCACAGCTCGGAGGTGCAGCCGCGCCTTTTGCTCGTGCACTACCTGCGCGACGATCTCGGGCTGACCGGCACGCACGTCGGCTGCGACACGTCCAACTGCGGCGCCTGCACGTGCCACGTCGACGGCGAGTCGGTCAAGAGCTGCACCGTCCTCGCCGTCCAGTGCGACGGCGCGCAGATCACGACGATCGAGGGGATGACCGGCGCGGACGGCGCCTATCACCCGCTCCAGCAGGGCTTCTGGGACGCGCACGGCCTGCAGTGCGGCTACTGCACGCCGGGGATGATCATGGCCGCGGCCGACCTCCTCGCCCGCCACGGCGACGGTCCGCTCACCGAGGCCGACGTCCGCAAGGGCCTGGAGGGCAACCTCTGCCGCTGCACCGGCTACGAGAACATCGTCAAGGCCGTGCTCGCGGCCGCCGAGGCCGGACGCGGAGTGCCCGCATGAGTACCGTCGAGAAGGCACCCGCGAAGTGGGTCGGGCAGTCGCTGCGCCGCAAGGAGGACCCGCGCCTCATCACCGGCCGCGCGACGTACGTCGACGACATCACGCTGCCCGGCCAGCTCTGGGCCGCGATCGTGCGCTCCCCCGAGGCGCACGCGAACGTCGTCTCGATCGACACGTCCGCGGCGCTCGCGATCCCCGGCATCAGGGCCGTCTACACCGGCGAGGACCTCTCCGACCTGCTCGCCCCGCTGCCGATGGCCTGGGGCCCGCCCGGCGTCGAGATCAAGACGCCCGAGCGCTGGCCGCTCGTCCGCGGCCGCGTCTGCCACGTCGGCGACGCCGTCGCGATGGTCGTCGGCGACAACAAGCACGTCGTCGTCGACGGCGTGGCGAAGGTCAGCGTCGAGTACGAGTCGCTGCCGGTCGTCGTCGACGTCGAGGAGGCGCTGAAGGACGAGGTCCTCGTCCACGCGTCGCTCGGCACGAACACCGCGCACAAGTGGTCGATGGGCGGCGGCGACATCGAGGCGGCGCTCGCGGCCTCCGACGTCGTCGTCGAGCGGCGGATCGTCAACCACCGCACGGCCGGCGCGTCGATCGAGCCGCGCGGCTGCATCGCGGAGTACCGCGCGGGCCAGCTCACGGTCTGGTCCTCGACGCAGGTGCCGCACCTGCTGCGGCTCTTCTACGCCGTGCAGATGGGCATCAGCGAGGACAAGGTCCGCGTGATCGCGCCCGAGGTCGGCGGCGGCTTCGGCGGCAAGCTGCAGGTCTGCGCGGAGGAGACGCTCTGCGCATGGGCCTCCAAGGCGCTCGGCCGTCCGGTGAAGTGGATCGAGACGCGCTCGGAGGCCATGCTCGTGTCCCATCACGGGCGCGACCAGGTCGACCACGTGCGGATGGGGGCGACGTCGGACGGCACGATCACCGCCTTCCACGCCGACATCATCCAGGACCTCGGCGCCTACTTCGGGCTGCTGACGCCGATGATCCCCGAGCTCGGGGCCTTCGTCATGACCGGCTGCTACAAGATCCCGGTCGTCCAGACGGACATCACGGGCGTCTTCACGAACAAGTTCTTCACGGACGCGATCCGCGGTGCGGGCCGCCCCGAGATGACGCACATGCTCGAGGTGACGATCGACCAGCTCGCCACGGAGCTCGGGCTCGATCCGCTCGAGGTGCGGCGCAAGAACTTCATCCCCGAGGACGAGTTCCCGTACACGACGCCGTACGGCATCACGTACGACTCGGGCGCCTACGAGACGGCGCTGGACCGGGCGCTGGAGATCGTCGACCTCGACGCCTTCCGCGCCGAGCAGGCCGACCTGCGATCGCAGGGCATCCTGCGCGGGATCGGCTTCTCGACGTACACGGAGATCTGCGGCCTCGCACCGTCACGGGCCGTCGGCCCGAGCGGCTTCGGGCTCGGGATCGGCCTCTACGAGTCGGCGCTCGTCCGCGTGCACCCGACGGGCTCGGTGACGGTCTTCACCGGGGCGTCGCCGCACGGCCAGGGCCACGAGACGGGCTTCGCCCAGATCGTCGGCGACATCATCGGCGCCGATCCCGCCGTCGTCGAGGTCGTCCACGGCGACACCGCGACGGGGCCGATGGGCCTCGGGACCTACGGCTCGCGCTCGCTGTCGATCGGCGGCGTCGCCGCCGCGCACGCCGCGGAGAAGATCGCCGCGAAGTGCAAGGAGATCGTCGCGCACAACCTCGAGGCCAACGCCTCGGACATCGAGGTCCGCGACGGCCGCTTCCAGCTCGCGGGCGATCCCGAGCAGGGCATGACGCTCGCGGAGGTCGCCGGCTGCGCGTACATCGACGCGACGAAGATGCCGGAGGGCATGGAGATGGGCCTCGAGCAGACGCTGATCTACGACCCGTCGAACTTCGTGTTCCCGTTCGGGACGCACGTCTGCGTCGTCGACGTCGAGGCCGACACCGGCAAGGTCAAGGTCATCCGCTGGGTCGCGGTCGACGACTGCGGGCCGGCGATCAACCCGATGCTCATCGACGGGCAGCTGCACGGCGGCGTGACGCACGGGATCGGCCAGGCGCTCTACGAGCAGGTCGTCTACGACGCGCAGGGCAACCTCGTGACGGGCACGTTCATGGACTACGCGCTGCCGACCGCCGCCGAGATCCCGAACTTCGAGCTCGATCGCACGGAGACGAAGTCGCCGTCGAACTCGCTCGGCGTCAAGGGCATCGGGGAGGCCGGCACGATCGCCGCGACGCCGGCGATCGTCAACGCCGTCATCGACGCGCTGCGCCACGAGGGCGTGACGTACCTCGACATGCCGCTGACGCCGCTGCGCGTATGGCAGGCGCTCGAGGAGGCGCGCGGCCGCGGCGACGGCCCGCGGGCCAGCGAGCAGGGCGTCGAGCTGCCCGACCAGGGCGAGGGCTCGGCCGGCTCCGGACCGACGACCCCGGAGGGGGGTGGGTCATGATCTCCGCCGAGTTCGACTACAAGGTCGCGTCCTCGGTCGACGACGCGATCGCGCTGCTCGCCGAGGGCGGCGCGGGCGCGAGGCTCCTCGCCGGCGGCCACTCGCTGCTGCCGCTGATGAAGCTGCGCTTCACGTCGCCGGCGCTGCTCGTCGACATCGCCCGGATCGACGGCCTGCGCGGCATCCAGACCGGCGACGACACGCACGTCATCGGGGCGCTGACGCGCCACGCCGACCTGCAGGCTCGCGACGACCTCGGCCTGCTCGCCACGGCGGCGGGCGAGATCGCCGACCAGCAGGTGCGCAACCGCGGCACGATCGGCGGCTCGCTCGCCAACGGCGACTCGGCGGCGGACCTGCCGGCGGTGCTGCTGGCGCTCGAGGGCTCGGTCGTCGTCAAGGGCCCCGACGGCGAGCGCGAGATCGCGGCGGCGGACCTCTTCGAGGGCTACCTCACGACCTCGATCCGCCAGGGCGAGATGCTCACGGCGGTCCGCGTCCCGGCGCTCGCGGGCTACGGCCACGGCTACGAGAAGTTCAACCGCCGCAGCGAGGACTGGGCGATGGTCGGCGTCTGCGCGCTCGTCAAGGCGTCCGACGGCGTCTGCGAGGACGTCCGCATCGGGCTGACGCACATGGCGTCGACCCCGCTGCGGGCGACCGCCGCGGAGGAGGCGCTGCGCGGGCAGCCGCTGGATGCCGAGCACATCGCGGCGGCCGCCGAGCTCGCGGCCGAGGGCACCGAGCCGCTCGGCGACCTCAACGCGACGCCCGACTACAAGCGCCACCTCGCGCGCGTGCTGACGAGGCGCGCGCTGACGACGGCGAGCGGCGCGTGATCGCAGGCGTCGTCCTTGCGGCGGGAGGCGCGTCACGGTTCGGCGGGGCCAAGCAGCTCGCCGAGCTCGACGGCCTCCCGCTGCTGGAGCACGCGATCCGCTCGATCGAGGCCGTGCCGGCGATCGAGCGGGTCGTCGTCGTCCTCGGGGCCCGCGCGGACGAGGTCCGCGCGGGCGTCGACTTCGGCGCCGCGGAGGTCGTCGTCTGCGAGGACTGGGCCAGCGGCCAGTCGGCCTCGCTGAAGACCGGCATCGCCGCGATCGCGGATACCGCCGAGGCCGCCGTCATCACGCTCGGCGACATGCCGCGCGTGACGCCGCAGGTCATCGCCCGCTTCGCCGGCCTCGCCGCCGAGCACGGCGCCGACGCCCGGGCGCGGGCGGTCTACGACGGCGTGCCGGGTCACCCGGTCGCCCTCGGCAGCGCGCACTTCGACGCGGTCGCCGACATCGAGGGCGACATCGGCGCGCGCGAGCTGCTGCGCAGCATCGGCGTGCACAAGATCGAGTGCTCGCAGCTCTGCGACGCGATCGACATCGACACGCCCGCAGATCTCGAGCGCCTCCGCGGCTAGTGGAGCACCAGGGGTGACCGCCCCGGAAGCGGGGTAGTGCCACCATTGACGTGCACAACGACGCTGCGCCGAGCAGGAGTCATAGACGATTTACATTGAGAAGCGCCTAACATTTCGCTTGAAGCCAAAGTCAGAGCACGACAGGATCGTCCCATGACCTTGGTCGAGGAGGACACGCCCGGCGCCGCAGCGCGCCTGGCCCCAGAGGATCTGTCGGCGAGCCTGGAGTCGCTCGCGCTGGCCGCCTGCCGCGCCGCGGCGCTCGCGGCCGCCAAGCACGCCGGCTTCGGCGACGGCAAGGCCGCCGACGGCGCCGCGACCGAGGCGATGCGCCGCGTGCTCGGCGAGACGAAGGGCCTCGGCACGGTCATCATCGGCGAGGGCGAGAAGGACAACGCCCCGATGCTCTTCAACGGCGAGGAGCTCGGCGACGGCGACGGCCCGCGCTTCGACATCGCCGTCGACCCCGTCGAGTGCACCGATCTCTGCGCGCAGGGCCTGCCCGGCTCGCTGACGACGATCGCCTTCGCCGGCGAGGGCTGCCTCTGGTCGCCCGGTCCCGGCCACTACCAGGACAAGCTCGTCGTCGGCCCCGCCGCCCGCGGGGCCATCGACCTGCGCGAGCCGGCGGAGTGGAACTGCGAGCAGGTCGCCCGCAAGCTCGGCAAGCCCATCACCGAGCTGCGCGTCCTGCTCCTCGACAAGCCCCGCCACGTCGAGCTCGCCGCCCGTCTGCGGGCCCTGGGCGTCTGCGTGATCATGCCGAGCGCCGGCGACGTCGCGGGCGCGATGTTCGCGCTCCTGCCCGGGACGGGTATCGACATGCTCATGGGCATCGGCGGAACGCCCGAGGGCATCATGGCCGCGTGCGCCGTGAAGGTCATCGGCGGCGACATGCAGACCCGCCTCGCGCCGCAGCGCGACGACGAGGCCGCCGCGATCGCCGCCGCCGGCCTGTCGACGGACGAGATCCTCGACGCCGAGGACCACGTCCGCGGCCCCGCCCTCTTCGCCGCCTGTGGCATCACCGGAGGCACGATGCTCAGTGCCCCGCGCTATCAGGCCGGCTGGGTCTCGACCCAGTCGCTCATCGTCCGGCCCGGTTCCTACCGCCGGATCGTCGAGAGCACGCCCGTTCCCGATCCCAACTCAAGGAGATGACCAGATGCCGCTCGTGACCATGCGTCAGCTACTGGACGAGGCCGCTGCCGGCAACTACGGCGTCGCCGCGTTCAACGTCAACAACATGGAGCAGATCCAGGGGATCATGGAGGCCGCCCAGGAGACCCAGTCTCCGGTGATCATCCAGGCCTCGCGCGGCGCGCGCTCCTACGCCGGCGACCGCTTCCTCTACCACCTCATGCTGGCCGCCGCGGAGACGTACCCCGAGATCCCCGTCGCCCTGCACCAGGACCACGGCAACTCGCCCGAGACGTGCATCAGCGCGATCGAGCTCGGCTTCACGAGCGTCATGATGGACGGCTCGCTCGCCGAGGACGGCAAGACGCCGCTGGACTTCGAGGACAACGTCGCCGTGACGCGGAAGGTCGTCGAGTACGCGCACGAGCGCGGCGTCACGGTCGAGGGCGAGCTCGGCACGCTCGGCGGCATGGAGGACGGCGTCGGCTCCGGCGAGATCTGCCTCACCGATCCCGAGCAGGCCGAGGAGTTCGTCGCGCGCACCGGCGTCGACGCCCTCGCCGTCGCGATCGGCACGAGCCACGGCGCCTACAAGTTCTCGCGCGAGCCCGACGGCGACATCCTCGCGATGGAGATCATCGAGGACATCCACCGCCGCCTCCCCGACACGCACATCGTCATGCACGGCTCCTCGAGCGTCCCGGCGGACGTCGTCGAGCGCGTCAAGGCCGCCGGCGGTGAGGTCGACGCGGGCTTCGGCGTCCCGATCTCGGCCATCCAGCGCGGGATCCAGCACGGCGTGCGCAAGGTCAACATCGACACCGACGGCCGCCTCGCGATCACCGCCTTCATGCGCGAGCACTACCGCGACAAGCCGGGCGACTGGGACCCGCGCGGTCCCGGCAAGGCCGCCCGCGCCGGGCAGAAGTTCATCTGCATGCAGCGCATGGTCGAGCTCGGCATGGCCGGCCACGCCCAGGACTACACCCCGATGACGCTCGAGGAGATGGCCGCGCGCTACGCCGCGGCCGTCGGCTCGCCGGCGTAGGGGAGGCGGGTACTCGATGATCGACGTCGCGTTCCTCGGGGCGCACATACGGCCGGCCGACACAGCAGTCGTCATCGACGTGCTGCGCGCGACGTCGACGATCACGATGGCGCTGGCGTCCGGCTACGAGCGCGTGCTCGTCGCCGGCAGCCTCGACGCGGCGACGGTGCTGCGCGCCGACGGGCGCGTGCTCGCCGGCGAGGTGCGCTGCGCTCGCGCGCCGGGCTTCGACCTGGGCAACTCGCCCGAGGAGACGCTCGAGCCGCGCGGCGCGGAGCTCGTCCTCGCGACGACGAACGGTGCGCCGGCGATCGTCGGCTCGGCCGCCGTCGCCGGCGAGGTGCTCGCGGCGTCGATGCTCAACCTCGCGGCGGTCGCGGCGCTGATCGACGACGGCGACACGCTCATCGTCTGCGCGGGCACCGACGGGCGCGTGAGCATCGAGGACGTCTACCTCGCCGGCCGCCTCAGCGCGCTGCTCGAGGGCCCGCGCACGGATGCGGCGCAGGTCGCGGAGGCCGTCGCGGCGGCGTATCCCACGGCGCTCGCGGCATTGGAGGCCAGCGGCGGCGCCGTCGGCCTGCGGCGCGAGGGCCTGGAGGCGGACATCGCGTTCTGCGCACAGGAGTCGATCGTCGACGTCGTGCCGCGCCTGACGAGGACCGTCGACGGCATCGCAATCCTCGAGGTCGCGGCCGATCGGGCCCTCAACCCATAAACCTGACTCTATGTAAAAGACTAGATCTTTTGCTTGGAATCTTAGTATCACGTGGATAGCCTGCGATACAGCAGACATCGAGAGAGGACGGAATGAGCACTACCGAGACAGACGGGCAGAAGAAGACCAAGAGTCGTTGGGACTCCGGGGTCACGCCGTACGCCGAGATGGGCTACTGGGACCCGGACTACGAGCCCAAGGACACCGACGTCCTCTGCGCCTTCCGCATCACGCCGCAGGAGGGCGTCGACGCCATCGAGGCCGCTGCGGCCGTCGCGGGCGAGTCCTCGACCGCCACGTGGACCGTCGTCTGGACCGATCGCCTGACGTCCTACGAGCACTACCAGGCCAAGGCCTACAGCGTCGAGGAGGTCCCGGGCACCCCGGGCCAGTACATCGCGCTCATCGCCTACGACATCGACCTCTTCGAAGAGGGCTCGATCGCCAACCTCACGTCCTCGATCATCGGCAACGTCTTCGGCTTCAAGCCGCTCAAGGCGCTGCGCCTGGAGGACATGCGCATCCCCGTCGCCTACGTGAAGACCTTCCCGGGTCCCCCGCACGGCATCACGATGGAGCGCGAGTACCTCGACAAGTTCGGCCGCCCGCTGATCGGCGCGACGACGAAGCCGAAGCTCGGCCTCTCCGCGAAGAACTACGGCCGCGTCGTCTACGAGGCGCTGCGCGGCGGCCTGGACTTCACGAAGGACGACGAGAACATCAACTCGCAGCCCTTCATGCGCTGGCGCGACCGCTACATCCACTGCATGGAGGCCGTGCAGCGCGCACAGGCCGCGACCGGTGAGGTCAAGGGCCACTACCTCAACGTCACCGCCGCCACGATGGAGGACATGTACGAGCGCGCCGAGTTCGCCAAGGAAGTCGGCTCGATCATCATCATGCAGGACCTCACCGTCGGCTACACCGCCATGACGTCGATGTCCAACTGGTGTCGCGCCAACGGCATGATCCTGCACCTGCACCGCGCCGGCCACGGCACGTACACGCGCCAGAAGACGCACGGCGTGTCGTTCCGCGTCATCGCGAAGTGGTGTCGCCTGCTCGGCGTCGACCACATCCACGCGGGCACCGTCGTCGGC
>DATJEE010000051.1:0-3805 GCA_035496995.1 Solirubrobacteraceae bacterium
CTGCAGGGCGGGGGCGCGATCGTGACCGTCCTGATCGCGGCGGCGGTCGTCGCGCTGCTCGTCTACGTCGCGCGCAACAGCGAGCGGAGGCTCATCTGGCTGCCGGCGGGCCTGCTGCTCGGCGGCGCGCTCGGCAACGTCGTCGACCGCATCCGCGAGGGCGCCGTCGTCGACTTCCTCAAGCTGCCGCACTGGCCGGCGTTCAACGTCGCCGACTCGGCGATCACGGTCGGGGTGCTGGCGCTGCTGCTCGTCATGGAGTTCGGTGATGGAGCTCGAGGCTCCCGCTGACGCCGCCGGCGAGCGCCTGGACGTGTTCCTCGCGGCGCCGCTCGGCTCGCGCTCGCAGGCGCAGCGGCTGATCGCCGAGGGACACGTCCGCGTCGACGGGCGCCCGGCGCAGAAGGGCGACCGCATCAAGGGCGGCGAGCGGATCACCGTCGACGAGGTCGCGTCCGCGCCGCTCGTCCCCGCCGCCGACGCGCCGGTCGCGCAGTTCGCGATCGCCTACGAGGACGACGACCTCATCGTCGTCGACAAGCCCGCCGGCGTCGTCGTGCACCCCGCGCGCGGCCACCGCGAGGGGACGCTCGCGCAGGCGCTCGCGGGGCGCGCGGCCGGCGGCGAGGAGGACTGGCGCGCGGGGATCGTCCACCGCCTGGACCGCAAGACCTCGGGGCTGCTCGTCGTCGCCAAGAGCGACGAGGTCCACCGGCGCCTGAAGGCGGCGCTCGCGGCGCGCGACATCCGCCGCGAGTACCTCGCGCTCGTCGAGGGCCGCCCGCCGGCGCGCACCGGGACGATCGAGGCGCCGATCGGCCGCGACCGCCGCCACCGGACGCGGATGTCGATCGACAGCGAAGCGCCGAAGCCCGCGATCACGCACTTCGCGTTCGAGCAGGTCCTGCCGCAGGCGACGCTGCTGCGGGTGCGCCTGCAGACGGGGCGCACGCACCAGATCCGCGTGCACCTGCAATCGATCGGCCATCCCGTCTGCGGCGACGGCGACTATGGCCACAAGGGCCTCTACGGCCTCGAGCGCCAGTTCCTGCACGCGACGCGCCTGGCGTTCGAGCACCCGACGACGGGTACACCCCTCGACATCGTCTCGCCGCTGCCCCCGGACCTCGAGCGCGCGCTCGCGGTCGCCGCCGGCGGCGGTTGACCCGCAATACGCAGCGGGGCGGCCCGTCCAAAGGCCGCCCCGCCACCCCACATCACGAGTCGAGCCCACCGGAGGTAGGGGAAGGGAGGACTCGTCCCGCAGATCCCTAAACGCAGGCGTTCGCGGAAGCTTGCGTAAACTTGTGTCCTCAAACGTCACGCGACCCCACCGGGGACTCGTGTCGCGGTCCTGCCCGGCACTGCCCGCCGGGTCCCGCGGTGCGCCGGTGGGCTTCTTTCCAAGCACCACTTTCAAGGAGCAGCACCCATGGCCCAAGTCGGGATCAAGGAACTGCTGGAGGCCGGCGTCCACTTCGGCCACCAGACCCGCCGCTGGAACCCGAAGATGCGCCGGTTCATCCACGGCGAGAACGGCGGCATCTACGTCATCGATCTCCTCAAGACGGAGCGCCTGCTGCGCGACGCCCAGGAGTTCGCCTCGGCGGTCGCCCATCGCGGCGGCACCGTGCTGTTCGTCGGCACGAAGAAGCAGGCCCGCGACGCGGTGAAGGAGGCGGCCGAGAAGTCCGGCATGCCGTACGTCAACCACCGCTGGCTCGGCGGCCTGCTGACGAACTTCCAGACGATCAACCAGCGCATCAAGCGCCTGCACGACCTCGAGCGCTACGAGGCGGACGGCCAGCTCGCGCTGTTGCCGACGCGTGAGCGGATGGCCGCCCTGGCCGATCTCGCGAAGCTGCGCGCGAACCTCGGCGGCGTGAAGAACATGGTCCGCACGCCCAACGCGATGGTCGTCGTCGACCTCAAGGTCGAGGAGATCGCCGTCCGCGAGGCGCAGCGCCTGCGGATCCCGATCATCGGCCTCGTCGACACGAACTGCGACCCCGACGGCATCGACTTCGTCATCCCCGGCAACGACGACGCGATCCGCTCGTGCGCGCTGATCGTGCACGCGATCGGCGACGTCGTCGGCGAGGGCTCGGCGGTCTTCCGCGCGCAGGAGGAGCAGGCGCGCAAGGAGGCCGAGGAGCAGCAGCGCCGCGAGGCCGAGGAGCGCGCGCGCAAGCAGGCCGAGGAGCAGGCCGCCCGCGAGGCCGCCGCCGCCGCCGAGCGCGAGGCGGCTGCGGCCGCCGCCGCCGAGGCCGCGGCGACCGCCGAGCGCGAGGCCGCCGAGCAGGCCGCGCGCGAGGCTGCCGCCCAGGCGGAGTACGACGCGGGCGAGGCCCTGCGCAAGGCTGCCGCTGCCGCCGCCGCCGAGCCCGCCCCGGCGCCCGTGGCTGCGGAGCCCACGCCCGAGCCTGAGCCCACGCCCGAGCCCGCGGCCCCGGCCGCCGCGGAGCCCGCCGCGGCCGCCGAGGCGCCCGCCACCGAGCCCGAGCCCGCCGCGCCCGCGGCCGAGCCCGCCGCGGCCGAGCCCGAGCCCGAGCCCGAGCCCGCCGCGGTCGCTGTGGCGCCCGCGGAGCCCGAGGCCCCCGCCGCCCAGCCCGCGGCCGCAGCGCCCGCGCCCGCGGCCGAGCCCGCCGCGCCCCCGGCCGAGGAGCCCGCCCCCGCGGCCGAGGAGCCCGCCCCCGCCGCGAAGCCCAAGCGCGTGCGCCGCAAGAAGGCCGCCGCCCCGGTGGCGGCCGAGGAGCCGCCGGCGCCCGCCGCCGAGACCGAGACCAAGACCGAGGACGAGACCAGTGGCTGACATCAAGGCAAAGGACGTCAAGGCCCTGCGCGACCAGACCGGCGCGGGGATGATGGATTGCAAGCGCGCGCTGCAGGAGACCGACGGCGACCTCGACGCCGCCGTCGAGCTGCTGCGCGTCCAGCTCGGCAACAAGATCGGCAAGCTCGCCGGTCGTGAGGCGACCGAGGGCACCGTCCAGTCCTACATCCCCGCCAACGGCAAGGTCGGCGTGCTCGTGGAGGTCGACTGCAACACGGACTTCGTCGCCCGCAACGAGGACTTCGTCGCCTTCGCCCGCGACATCGCGATGCACGTCGCCGCCTCGCCCGAGACGCGCTACGTGTCCGAGGACGAGATCCCCGCCGAGGCGCGCGACGCCGAGCTGCGCGTCTTCGAGCAGCAGGCCGCCGACAAGCCCGAGCAGGTCCGCGCGAAGATCGCCGAGGGCAAGCTGCGCAAGTGGATGGAGGAGACCGTCCTGCTGCACCAGCCGCACGTCAACGGCGACAAGTTCGACGGCAAGACGATCGAGCAGCTGCGCGGCGAGCTGTCGGCGAAGACGGGCGAGAACGTCGTCGTGCGGCGGTTCACCCGCTTCGCGGTCGGCGAGTAGTCTCGGGACGTGACCCCCGAGCCCGTCTTCAGGCGGGTCCTGCTCAAGCTGTCGGGCGAGGCGCTCATGGGCGACCTCGAGTACGGAACCGACCCCGAGCGGGTCCGCGCCGTCGCCGCGCAGATCGCCGCCGTGCAGGCCCGCGGCGTCGAGATCGCGATCGTCGTCGGCGCGGGGAACATCTACCGCGGCCTCAAGGGGGCCGCGGCCGGGATGGACCGCGCGACGGCGGACTACATGGGCATGCTCGCCACGGTCCTCAACGCGCTGACGCTCCAGGACGCGCTGGAGAGCGTCGGCGTGCACACGCGCACGCAGTCGGCGATCACGATCTCCGAGGTCGCCGAGCCCTACATCCGCCGCCGCGCGATGCGCCACCTCGAGAAGGGGCGCGTCGT
>DATJEE010000052.1:0-2948 GCA_035496995.1 Solirubrobacteraceae bacterium
ACGCCGGGGTGCGAGTTGATGATCTTCGCGGCGCGCCAGGGGTGCTCGGGGTCGACCTTCGCGGCGACGAGCATCGAGCCGTAGCCGAGCGCGCGCGTGTCGTAGATCGGCGTGACCTGGCGGATGATGCGGTCGTCGAGCAGGCGCTGGACGCGCGCCATGACGTCGGCCTCGGTGAGCTCGGCGGCCTTCGCGACGGACGCGTAGGGCCGCGACTCGAGCGGGAAGCTGCCCTGCATGAGGTTCAGGACGCGGCGGTCGACGTCGTCGATCGGAGCGGCGGAGCCGTCCTTGCGGGAACGGATCTTCGGAACGGCTGTCAGGTCTGAAGCCACAGTGCGGCGTCCTTCGCGTGGTATGTGATGACGATGTCAGCGCCTGCGCGGCGGATCGACGTCAGGATCTCGAGAACCGCCGTGCGCTCGTCCAGGGCACCGGCGGCGGCCGCGGTCTTCACCATCGCATACTCCCCGCTGACGTTGTAGGCGGCAACCGGCAGCCGCGTTGCGTCTTTAACGCAACGGATCACGTCGAGATACGCGAGCGCGGGCTTGACCATGACGACATCCGCGCCCTCCTGGACGTCGAGCAGCGCCTCGCGCACCGCCTCGTCGCCGTTGGCCGGATCCATCTGGTAGGCGCGGCGGTCGCCGAAGGCCGGCGTCGACCCGGCGGCGTCGCGAAACGGCCCGTAGAAGGCCGAGGCGAACTTCGCGCTGTAGGCGACGATCGGCGTGTCCTGCAGGCCCTCCTCGTCGAGCGCGGTGCGGACGGCGCCGATGCGCCCGTCCATCATGTCGCTCGGGGCGACGATGTCGGCTCCCGCGCGCGCCTGCGAGACGGCCGCGCGCGCGATGAGCTCGGCGCTCGAGTCGTTCTCGACCGACCCGTCGGCGGCCAGCAGCCCGCAGTGGCCGTGGTCGGTGTACTCGCAGAGGCAGACGTCGGTCATGACGAGCAGGTCGGGGTGGGCCTCCTTGATCGCGCGGGTCGCGAGCTGGACGATCCCCTCGTCGTCGTAGGCGCCGCTGCCCGCGGCGTCCTTGTCGTCATCGTGGGGGATGCCGAAGAGCAGGACCGCCGGCAGCCCGAGCGCCTTGGCGGCGCCGGCCTCCTCGACGGCGTGCGAGATCGACAGCCGGTCGACCCCCGGCAGCGACGCGATCGGCACGCGGCCCTCGGCCGCCTGGACGAAGAGCGGCAGGACGAGGTCGGAGGCGCTCAGGCGCGTCTCGCGGACGAGCTCGCGCAGGACGGGCGTCGCGCGCAGCCGGCGCATGCGGGTCGCGGGGAACGGCATGTCCCCGAAAGGGTACCGCCGCCCCGCGAGCCCTCTGTGACATTCGCCGAGAGCGGTGCATACTGCGTCGTATGGCCGCAGACGGGCAGCGCGACTGGCGCCTGGACGGCGTGCGCGTGGTGCGCGCGGGCGAGCTGGACCCCAACACCCCGCAGACGCCGGGGATGAACCGCGCCGCGGCGATCACCGCCGCCCGCGCCGGCGCCGAGAAGCTCTGGGCCGGGACCGTCGTCATCCATCCGGACGCGAAGACCGGCGCCCATCACCACGGCCCCGTCGAGAGCATCATCTACGTCGTCGCCGGGCGCGCGCGGATGCGCTGGGGCGAGCGGCTGCAGTTCGTCGCCGAGGCCGGGCCGGGCGACTTCATCTTCGTCCCGCCCTACGTGCCCCACCAGGAGATCAACGCGAGCCCCGCCGACCCGCTGTCGTGCGTCGTCGTCCGCAGCGGGCAGGAGCCGGTCGTCGTGAACCTCGACCTCCCGGAGATCGAGGACGACCCCGAGCATGTCCAGTGGGTCGACGACCTCCACGGGCGGGGTGCGTGAAACGCCCGCGGTAGCGGGCGGGGTCCGCGCGCTCAGCCGCGCCCGCTGGATGCGTGCTCGGCCTCGGCGTCGGGCTCAGGGTCGGCCTCGGCCTCGGCTTCGGGCTCCGGGTGCGCCGCCGGCGGCGGCGCGGGCGGTGGTCGCTCGGCCATGAGCAGCGGCGAGGCCGTCCCCCACGGCTCGAAGACGAGGTGGCGGCGCAGGTAGACGACGGTCTCGCGCACGATCGCCGCGATCGGCAGCGCGATGACGGCGCCGAAGAAGCCGTAGATCTCGCCGCCGAGCAGCAGCGCGAGGATGACGAGCAGCGGGTTCAGCCGCAGCGCGTGGCCGAAGATGTTCGGGGCGACGACGTGGCCCTCGAGCTGCTGCAGCCCGACGAACAGGAGCGTGACCCAGAGCGCCGTCAACGGGTCCTGCACGAGCGCGACGAGGATCGGCGGCAGCGCGCCGAGCACCGGCCCGACGTACGGCACGAGCTCCATGACGCCGAAGAAGAGCCCGAACGCCGGGGCGTACGTGCGCCCGTCGGGGAAGATCCCGAGGACGCCGAAGAGCCACAGCAGGACACCCGCGCTCGTCCCCATGATCGCGCTGAAGAGCAGCTGCCCGCGGACGTAGCCGACGACGGCGCGCTGGACGCGCGTGGGGAAGTCGTCCTCCGGCGTCCCGTCGCCCGGCGGCATGACCGTGCGCACGAGCTTCCCGATCCGCGGCGCGTAGATGAGCATGTAGACCGACAGGACGATCACGAGGATGACGTAGAAGGAGAGCTCGAAGAGCGTCCGCAGCAGCTCGCCGGTGACCGACACGATCTCGCCCGAGCCGGAGACGATGCTGTCCTGCAGCGACGCCAGCGCGCTGTCGGTCTGGCCCTTGATCTGGACGTTGATGCCCTTGTGGTCGAAGAACGTCTGGACGTCGTCGAGCGAGTTGCTCGCGTCGTCGATCAGGCCCGGGACGTCGCCGGCGAACGACTGTGCCTGGTCGCTCACCGGCCCGGCGAGCGCGAAGCCGATCGCCGGGATCATCGTGAAGAACGTGAGGTAGACGAGGAAGACGCAGAGCGTCCGCGGCAGCCGCGTGTGCTGCAGCAGCGA
>DATJEE010000053.1:0-17932 GCA_035496995.1 Solirubrobacteraceae bacterium
CGAGCCGACGAACGTGTAGACGGCGTTGCCGCGGTTGCCCCAGCGCGTCTGCAGCCAGCGCTTGAGGCCGTAGGAGCCGGGGATGCCGACGAGCGACCCCTTGCGAGCCATGACGCGGACGGACGAGTCGGCGAACTCGGCGATGTGGTCGAGTTGTCCCTGCGGGTCGAGCATCAGGTCAGGACTCCAGGAAGAGGTCGGGCAGAAGGTCGGCGTCGTCGACGTAGGCGTAGCCGGCGAGGTCGGTGATACCCGCCTCGGCGAGCACCTCGTCATCGATGAAGAAATTGCCCGTCGTCGTGCGGGCCGGGCGCGTGAGGATGACGTGGGCGGCGTCGGCGACGATCTCCGGCCGCCGCGAGCGGGCCATCGCCGCCTCGCCGCCGAGGATGTTCTGCACCGCGGCGGTCGCGACGATCGTGCGCGGCCAGAGCGAGTTGAACGCGATCCCGGCCTCCGCGTGCTCCGCCGCCATGCCGAGCGTGCACATGCTCATGCCGAACTTCGCGAGCGTGTAGGCGAGGTGCGGGCCGAACCACTTCGGGTCGAGGCTCAGCGGCGGACTGAGCGTCAGGACGTGCGGGTTCTCTGCATCGCGCAGGTAGGAGACGCACGTCCGCGACAACAGGAACGTGCCGCGCGCGTTGACGTCCTGCATGAGGTCGTAGCGCTTCATCGAGATCGTCGCGCTCGGGCTGACGTCGATCGCGCTGGCGTTGTTGACGACGATGTCGATGCCGCCGAAGCGGTCGACGGCGCGCTCGACAGCGTCGCCGACGGCGCGGTCGTCGCGGACGTCGCCCACGATCGCCAGCGCCTGGCCGCCGGCGTCCTCGATCTCCCTGGCCGCGGTGAAGATGGTCCCCGCCAGGCGCGGGTGCGGCTCGGCGGTCTTCGCGAGCAGCGCGACGTTCGCGCCGTCGCGGGCGGCCCGCAGCGCGATCGCCAGGCCGATGCCGCGGCTGCCGCCGGACATCATGATCGTCTTGCCGCGCAGGTCCGTCATGCGAGCCGGCCGCGCCGCGTGAGCAGGTCGGCGTAGCCGACGGTGACGAGGCGCTCGTCGGCGATGCCCAGGACGGCGCGCAGCTCCTCGACGCGGTCGCGCTCGACCTCCAGGCCGCCCGGCGTCGCGGCGACGGCCTCGATCTCGACGAAGTCGCCGAGGTCCGCGACGCGGTCGAGGTGGATGCGGACGTTGCGCCAGAGCAGCAGCCGGCGGACCTTCTCGACGACGACGCGCACGCCGAGTGACTCCGCCAGCGCCTCGATCAGCGCGATGTGATCGGCGACGGGGACGATGCGATAGAGGCTGATCTTCGGCCCGGCGAGGTCGACGCGGGCGTAGCTGATGAGCTCGGCCGGGTGGGGCGGCGCCTCGCGGAGCTTCAGGCGGCCCTGGACGGCGTGGAAGTACGTGTCGCGCTGGCGCAGGTCGCCCTGATCGTGCGCGCCGAACTCCAGCGCGGCCTGCAGCGTCGCCTGCGGATCGGGGTCGATCGCCTTGACCTCGAGGTTGCGCTGCCGCCCGGCCATCGGCTGCAGGCTATCCGCACCCGCCTGGTGGCGGGCGGCGTCGGCTCGGGCTCGGTCAGTAGCCGAGGCGCGCGAGGCGCTCGCGCTCCGCGCGGCGCTTGGCCTCGCGGGCTTCCTTGCGGACGCGCTCGCGTTCGCGGCGCTCCTGATCCTCGTCATGGCCGGTGACGATGCGGATGCTCGTGCGCAGCTTGCCGTCCTGCGCGTGGGAGGCGAACTCCTGCCGGCTCGGGCGGTCGTCGCGGCGCGGGCGATCGCCGCGTCCGCCGCCGGGGCGCTGGCCGCCGGGACGGCGGCCACCGGACTCGCCGGGGCGTCCTCCGGGGCCGCGCTCGGCCTCGGCGGGGCGGGGAAGCTGGGCCTTGACCTCGCGGACGGGCGTCGCGGCGAGCCGGACCCAGGCGTTGAAGACGGGATCGCCGGGCTTCAGGCCCTCGGCGGCCTGGGCGCAGACGGCGGCCCACTTCAGCGGCTGGCCCTTCTCGTCCTGCTTGGGCTTCAGCGCCTCCTTGATGATCTCGGCGCCGCCGACGCGCTCGATCGCGGCCGTCAGGCGGGCGGGCGAGGAGAGCGAGCGATCCTGCTGCGCGGCGGACTCGCCCTGGGGCTGGTCCTCGGCCGGCGCGGCGGCCTCGGGGGCCTCGCTCGTCTCGGCGGCGGGCTCGGGGGCTGCGGCCGCCTCGACGGCGGGGGCCTCGACGGCGGGGGCCTCTGCGACCGGCGTCTCGGCGACGGCCTGCTCGTCGGCGGGCTGCTCGCCCGGCGCCGGCGACTCGGCCGTGGCCGCTGCCGCGGCCGGGGCGGGCGCGCCGCCGCGGCGTAGGTCGGTGAGCGCGGAGAAGAAGGCGCGGCGGTGGCGCTCGGCGGCCGACGGGCGGCGGCGGCGCTTGCGGGCCGGCGTCGGCAGCGTGGCCTTCACGGTCGGCAGCGGCTTCGGCGGCTGGGCGACGCCGAGGATGCGCGGGCCGACGGCGGGGCGCTCGGCGTCGGGGACGACGACGGGCGGCGCCTCGGCGGCGGGCTGCTCGGCGGTCGCGGCCTCGGCGGCGGGCTGCTCGGCGGGCGCGGCCTCGGCGGCGGGCTGCTCGGCGGTCGCGGCCTCGGCGACGGGCTGCTCGGCGGGCGCGGCCTCGGCGGCGGGCTGCTCGGCGGGGGCAGGCTCGGCGGGGGCAGGCTCGGCGTCGGCAGGAGCCTCGACGGCAGCGGCCGGCTCCTGGGCCGCAGCGGGCTCTACGACGGCCACGGGCTCCTCGGACGGCGCGGCAGGTGCCTCGGCGGTGCCGTTCGCGGTCGCGTGCTCGCCGCTCGCGGACGAGTCGGCCGAAGCGTCGGCATCGGCCTGTACAGCAGCCTCCGCATGCGCGGTAGGGCTCTCCCCCGTGGGTTGAGTCGCCGTCAGGCCGTCAGGTTCGGCCGTCATCTCGGCTGACAAATCGCCAGTCACCGCAGTCAGGTTATCGAGGCTGAGAGGTTTCGCGCGCTGTCGTTGCAGAATACTGGTCTCGCAGGGGTGACCGGAAGCCTCCGGAAGGCCCTTTCGAGGCCGTTCACGCGGTCACCGGGACGTCCGGTGTCGCCGCGATCACAGAGGCGACGACGAGCAGTTGGATGTGCGCCACGCGCTCGGGGATCGTCTCGCCGACGGGCTGCGCGAGCGCGAGCTCGAGGAGCGCGACGATCGCCGCGCAGTGCGCCGCCTGCGGGGCGTCGTCGGCGACGATGCAGGCGAGGCGCGCGAGATCGATGAACTCGTCCGAGGAGCCGCCCGCCAGCGCCGTGCCGAATGCGGCGACGAGGAAGGACTCCGCGCGGGCGAGCACCGGATCGCGGCGGGTGCCGCCCGGCGCCGCCGCGGGGCCGAGGTCGAGCGTGTCCTCGCCGGCGACGATCCGCGCGAGCTGCCCGCCGGCGACGCTCGCGAGCTGCTCGGCGCTCAGGCCGGCCTGCAGGGCGCTGCGGAACGTCCCGATGACGGTCTGGCGCGGTGTGCCGAACGGGATGTCGGTCGCGTAGAGGATCTGGCCCGGCGGCACGAGCGAGAACAGCGCGAGCTGGTCGGCGACGCTCCACCAGGCGGTGTCGAAGAAGACGTTCGGGTGCGCGACGACGTCACGCCAGATCCAGGCGAGGTCGCAGACGCCCGCGTGGGCGAGGATGAAGCGCGCGCCCGGGAACTGCGTCGCGTACTCGAGGACGTGCGCGCCCAGCGCCGGGATCCCGCGGCCGGCGTGGATGAGGATCGGCAGCCGGAGCTCGTCGGCGACCTCGACGATCTCGCGGACCCCCGGGTCGAGCATCTCGAACTGCTCCGCGCGCGGATGCAGCTTGATCCCGCGCGCGCCGAGCACGAGGCAGCGGCGGATCTCGGCGGCCGGGTCGTGGCGGGGATCCACGCGGCAGAACGGGACGAGCACGTCAGCGGAGTCCAGCGCCGCGGCGATGACGTCGTCGTTGGCCGGCGGGTAGCCGTCGGGCTCGTGCATCGGGAAGACGACCGCGCGCGAGCCCGCCGGCGCGAGCACGGCGGTCAGCTCGGCGGCCGTGCACGTGAAGCCGTCGGGATCGTTGACGCCGATGTGCGTGTGCGCATCGAACAGCGTCGCCGCGGGCAGCTGACCGCGGGTCTGCTCGAACAACGGGGTCAGCAGGTCGTCCGCGTACACCGGCGCGGAGTCTAAGACCCGCGCGACCCGCGCTTTGCCTTCCGGGCCGAGCGCGGCGCGATGACGTGCTCGCAGCCGATGACCTTGTCGCGGCGGTCGACCTCGGCGGTGTCGTCGCCGGGACCGCAGTCGACGATGTCGGCGGAGCCGTCGTAGGCGCTGAGCTCGTCGTTGCCGTCGCCGCCGCGCAGGCGGTCGCGCCCGATGCCGCCGAAGAGGCGGTCGTCGCCGGCGCCGCCGGAGAGGCGGTCGTCGCCGCGGCCGCCCTCGACGTAGTCGTTGCCGTCCTCGCCGAAGAGCACGTCGTCGCCGGTGCGCCCGAACAGCACGTCGTCGCCCGGCCCGCCCCAGATCGCATCGTTGCCGTTCTCGCCCTCGAGGCTGACGTCGTTGCCGTCGCCGCCGCGGATCGTGTCGTCGCCGTCACCGCCGAGCACGGTGTCGTCGCCGGGCGAGCCGTCGATCACGTCGTCGCCCTCGCCGGCGTTGAAGACGCTCGCGCCGTCGGGGCTGCCGGCCGGCGTCAGCGTCCGCACGTTCGCGGCCTGGCCCGCGGGCACGGCGGCGAGCGTGTCCGCCAGCGGCGTGCCGCGGACGTTCGGCCGCAGGTCGTCGGTCGGGTCGGCGAGGTAGCGGCTGCTGTAGTCCGCGCACGAGCTCAGCGCGGCTTCGTCGGTCGGCCAGGCGGGCTTCTCGGCGAACGGCGACGGCGTCGCGAGCACGCTGTTGGCGTTCGGCGGGTAGCGCGTCGCGTCGAGCTTGTTGCCGGGCTTGACAAGCCCCCCGTAGAGCCAGCGCGAGACCGCCGCGCACGAGGAGGCGCCGGAGCGCAGGACGACGACGTACTCGCAGCCGCTGATGAGGCCGCGGTCGTCGGCGAGGTCGATGACCGCCATGTCGTTGCCGTCGCCGCAGTCGATGGCGTTGTCGCCGGGCGCCGTGAAGAAGGCGGGGTCGAGGACGTCGGTCGAGTTGCGCTCGAAGTCCGTGGCCCAGATGAGGTCGTCGCCCGGCCCGCCGACGAGCGTGTCGGCGCCGCTGTTGCCGACGAGGACGTCGTTGCCGAGGCCGCCCTGGATCTCGTCGCCGCCCTTGCCGCCGAGCAGGAGGTCGTTGCCGTCGCCACCGTCGACGAGGTCGCCGCCACCGCCGCCGAAGACGACGTCGTCGCCGCCGGGGCCGTCGGGGCGCCCGTCGCCGAAGAGCCGGTCGTCGCCGCCGTAGCCCGTGACGAGGTCCGCTCCGGGGCCGCCGTAGACCCCGCCGAGCGCGTCGAGGCGCGAGCCGTCGTTGCCGTTGCCGCCGTCGACGCGGTCGTTGCCGAAGCCACCGAGGCCGAGGTGGTCGTCGCCGTAGCCCAGGCGCACGACGTCGTCGCCGTCACCGCCGTCGGCCGCGTCGTCGCCCTGTCCGGCGTCGAGGACGTCGTTGCCGGGACCGCCGTCGAGGACGTCGTCGCCGCGCTCGGCGCCGAAGTCCGAGCCGTGTCCGACCTCGTCGTCGCCGACGCCGCCGATGAGCCGGTCGTCGCCGCTGCCGCCGCGCAGGCGGTCGTTGCCCGAGCCGCCGTTGAGCAGGTCGTTGCCGACGCCGCCCGCGAGCAGGTCGTTGCCGCCGAGCGCGCAGATGCGGTCGGCGATCCAGCCGCCCATGAGGCGATCGCCGCCGGCCGTGCCGCGCTTCGTGCACTTCGCCGCCTCGGCGGGTGCGGGCAGCCCGACGAGCGCGAGCGCGAGCAGAGCACCGATCCAGCGCAGGCGAGTTGGGGCGGACCGCATGCCCCCGGTTATCGACACGAACCCGGTGCCCGTGAGCAGCGGCCCCGGCAGGCGGACGGACGGGGCCCGCGGCTGTCATCCGCTCGCGCAGGGAAAGTCCATCGCGCGTCGCCCGAGGCATAGACTTCCGCGCATGAGCTATGCGAACGGGAGCATCGGGTCCTGTGCCTGCGGCCGGCCGGCCGTCGCGACCTGCGGCCGCTGCAGCAAGTCGATCTGCGACGTCCACGCCAACGAGCTGCCGGCGACGCCGACCGGCATCTCCCCTGACGCGATCGGCCACTTCACGGTCGCCATCCGCTCGGCCCCGGTCGGGACGTGCCTGGACTGCCGCGCGGAGATCGGGCAGTACGCGCTGCACGAGACGGTCGCTGCGCCACGGGCGCCGCTGCCCGGCCACTGGCTCGACCGCGCGATGGCGCTGAGCAGCGACAACAGCCGCAGCGATCTCGAGAAGGCCGAGGATCTGGACCTGCCCTCCGGCCTCACGGCGACGGAGGTCGCGGCGGAGTTCCTGCGCCGGATGGAGCGGCGCCCGGTCGAGAACGTCCCGATCAGCGAGGCGACGATCCTGCGCAAGTCGGAGTACGTCGAGGGCTGGACGGTCGACTGCCGCCGCACGGAGTACGCGTCGCCCGGCAGCGGCAAGCGCTACCCCCTGCCGTGCCTCATCTCGATCCACGGCGAGCTGCTCGGGCCGATCGTCGAGGACGGCAATCAGGCGAGCGCGACGTGGTGGATCGTCGAGCCGTCCGACATCGACCTCCCGCGCCTCGTCGCGAGCGTCGCGAACATCCTCATGCTCAGCGCGTTCGTCACGCAGGCCCCGCAGTTCCCCTGAGCGACGCGGCGACCGACCTGCTCGCCGCGCTGGTGGCGATCGACTCGGTCAACCCGGCGCTCGTCCCCGGCGCGGCCGGCGAGGCCGAGATCGCGGCGTTCGTCGCGCGCTGGCTCGGCGCGCGCGGCCTCGAGGTGACGGTCGACGAGTCGCTGCCCGGGCGCCCGAGCGTCGCCGGCGTCGCGCGCGGGACGGGAGGCGGCGCGGCGCTCATGCTCACCGCCCACATCGACACGGTCGGCGTCGCCGGGATGGCGCGCCCGCACGAGCCCACCATCCGCGACGGCCGCCTCTACGGCCGCGGCGCCCACGACATGAAGGGCGGCCTCGCGGCGATCATGCTCGCCGGCGCGGCGGTCGCCGGCGCCGGGCTGCGCGGCGACGTCGTCGTCACGGCCGTCGCCGACGAGGAGTACGCGAGCGCGGGCGTGCAGTCGGTGTTGCGGCGCTTCGGGGCCGACGCCTGCGTCGTGACGGAGCCGACGTCGCTGCGTGCGTGCGTCGCGCACAAGGGCTTCGTCTGGGCCGAGCTGGAGACGCGCGGGCACGCAGCGCACGGCTCGCGCCCGGACCTCGGCGTCGACGCGATCGCCGGCATGGCCCCCGTGCTCGCCGGGCTGCGCGCGCTGCAGGCGCGCCTGCAGGAGCGCCCGCATCCGCTGCTCGGCCCGGCGAGCATCCACGCCTCGCTCGTCGCCGGCGGGCAGGAGCTGTCGAGCTACCCGGAGCGCTGCGTCCTGTCCGTCGAGCGCCGCACGCTCCCGGGCGAGACCGTCGCCGGCGTCGAGCGCGAGCTCGATGAGCTGCTGGCGCTCGCCCCCGCCGAGGACGCGCGCATCGCGACGGCGCTGCGGATCGGCCTCGCGCGCGAGCCGTTCGCCGTCGATCCCGGGGCGCCGATCGTCACGGCGCTGCTCGACGTGGCGGCGCAGACGCTCGGGGCGGCGCCGGCGGTCGTCGGCGACCACCCGTGGATGGACGCCGCGTTCACGTCCGCCGCCGGGATCCCGACCGTCGTGTTCGGCCCCGGCGGGGCCGGCGCGCACGCCGTCGAGGAGTACGCCGACCTCGCGAGCGTCGCCGCCTGCGCCGACGTGCTCGAGGCGCTGGCGCGGCGGTTCTGCGCCTAGCCGCCTAGCGCCGTGCGCCGCCGGCGTGCGTCGCCGGGCGCCCGGGCGCGAGCCGCAGGACCTTGCGCAGCCCGTCGGGCAGGTACCAGTTCCAGTCGCCGATGAGCTTCATGAGCGACGGCACGAGCAGCGCGCGCACGATCGTCGCGTCGAAGAGGATCGCCGCCGACAACCCGATGCCGAACTCCTGCAGCCCGACGAACGAGCCCGCGGTGAAGCCCGCGAACGCCGCGATCATGATGATCGCCGCGGCGGTGATGATCCGGCCCGTGTGCTCCAGGCCGCTGGACACCGCCAGCTCGTTGTCGTGCGTGCGGTCCCACTCCTCGCGCATCCGCGACAGCAGGAAGACCTCGTAGTCCATCGAGAGGCCGAAGAGCATCGCGAAGAGGAAGATCGGGATCCAGGCCTCGATCTGGTCGGACCCCTGCATCCCGAGCGCGTCGTGCAGGCCGTGCTGGAAGACGAGCACGAGCACGCCGTAGGTCGCCGCGACCGACAGGAGGTTCATCAGGACGGCCTTCGCCGGCAGGATGATCGAGCGGAACGCCCGCAGCAGCAGCATGTAGGAGAGGACGAGGACGGCGACGATGAGCCACGGGAATGCGCCGTAGGCGCGGTCGATGAAGTCCACCCCGAAGGCCGGGGCGCCGGTGACGATGACGTCGGCGTCGCGGAAGCCCGCCTCCGGGACGTAGTGATCGCGGATCCGCTGCACGAGGTCCATCGACGCCTGCACGCCGGCGTCGTGGCGCCCGGCGACGCGGATCTGCAGGACGCGGTGGTCGCGGTCGACGAGGTTCGCCCGCTGGGCCGCGATCAGCCCGGCGCGGTCGTGCGGGAGCAGCACCGGCGCCTGCAGCGTCTTCGGCTGGATCTCGCGGTCCGCGCGCAGCGCCGCGACGAGCCGGGTCTGCGCCGCCCGCACGGCGTCGGTCAGCGCACCGCCGTGGCGCCCGGTGTCGACGACGATCTGCTGCGGCGCGAGCGCCCCGGGCCCGATCGTCGTCTGCAGCAGCGCGAGCCCCTTCGTCGACTCCGTCGTCAGCGGGATGCCGCGGTTGTCGCCACCGGTGAGCTTCAGGTCGAGGGCGGGGAATGCGAGCGCGAGCATGAGCGCGCTCGAGCCGACGAGGAAGAGCACCGGCCGGCGCATGATCGCGCGCGAGAGCTTCGTCCAGAACCCGCCCCGCCCGTCGGCGCGCGCCGCGAGGACGCGCTTGGGCACGATCCGCAGGCGGTTGATCTTCTGCCCGGTGACGGCCAGCAGGGCGGGCAGGAACGTCGCCGCCGCGAGGATCGAGAAGAGCGGGACGAGCAGCCCGCCGACGCCCATCGAGCGCATGAAGGGCAGCGGCATGAAGACGAGCAGCGCGAGCCCGATCGCGACGACCCCGCCGGAGAACAGCGTCGCGCGGCCGGCGGTGCGCATCGTCGTGACCAGCGCCTCCTCGACGGACTGCCCGCGCGCGAGCTCCTCGCGGAAGCGGAACACGACGAGCATCGAGTAGTCGACGGCGATCGCGAAGCCGATGAGCGTGACGATGTTCGTCACGTAGATCGCCATGTCCATGAAGTGGGCGATGATCCAGACGGCCCCGAGCGTCGACGGGATCGTCACGAACGCGAACGCGAACGGGATGCCGATCGCGACGAGCGTCCCGAACATGAACGCCAGGACGAGCAGGGCGATCGGGATCGCGATCGACTCGCCCTTGGTGAGGTCCTCGTTGTAGAGCTTCTGCGTGTCGTGGTTGATCGCCGGGAAGCCGCTGAGGTACGTCGTCGCCCCCGGGACGTCGCCCAGCGCGCGGCGCATCGCCGGCGTCTTCTCGGCGGCATCGGCGTTCTCGAACGGCGTGTTGATCTGGACGTACGCGACGTCGGGGGCGGCGATGAGCACCGGTCCGGGGCGCGCGCCGTTGACGGCGGACGCGGCCCGCCTGGCGGCCTGCGCGACGTCGCGGCGGGTCGCGACGGTGCGCGCGACGGGCTTGTCGGTCAGCACGACGAGCGTGAAGGCGCCGTCGCCGCGCTCCTGGAAGCGGTCCTTGAGCAGGTTCAGGCCGCGCTCGGCGTCCGATCCGGGGACGCTGAAGCGGTTGCTCAGCAGGCCGCCGAGGTTCGCCGCGCCCAAGCCGCCGACGAGGAACAGCACGAGCCAGAGCGCAAGGACCTTCTTGCGATGGCGGATGATGACCCTCGTCCAGGCTGCCACGTCCGAAGACTACGTCTCACCCGCCGGGGCACGAGTGTGATGTCGGTCACACTGCGCAGCGTGCCGCGCGCTCAGGCGATGGCGGTCACGCCGCTCACCGGCGGGAGGCTCGCCGCCGCCGTGAACCACGTCGCGCCGGCATCCGCCGAGCCGAAGACGTCGCCGGACGTCGCGCCGAAGTACAGCTGCAGCGCCGCGCCCTCCCCCGCGCTGTCGAACGCCTGGCGCAGAACCGTGAGGTACGCGTCGGGCCCGGGCAGCCCGTCGCCGCGGGCGGTCCAGGTGGCGCCGGCGTCGCGCGTCTCGTAGACGCGCACGCGCCCCTCGGGCGTGACGCGGTCGCTGTCGGCGTTGAGCGGGATGACGAAGGCGCTGTCGGGGTCGGCGGGGTCGACGGCGAGCGGGAAGCCGAAGTCCGACGGCAGCCCGGCCCCGATGTCGATCCAGCTGCGGCCCGCGTCGTCGGAGCGGTACACGCCGCCGTGGAACTGCATGAAGATCCGCTCCGGGCGGGCCGGCGCGCGCTCGAGGTGATGGACGCAGAGGTCGTTGGTCGCCGCCCGCGCGTCCTCCGGCATGTAGCGCGCGACGAGCCCCGCGTTGCCGCGCTCCCACGTCGCGCCGCCGTCGGCGGTGAGCCAGACGCCGGCGGCCGAGACCGCCACGGCGAGCCGGTCGGGCTCGCCCGGCCAGGGGACGATCGAGTGCAGGCACAGCCCGCCGGCGCCGGGCTGCCAGCGGCTGCCCGACTGCTCCTCCCAGAGCGCCGCGTTGAGCTCCCACGTCGCGCCGCCGTCGCGGCTCTCGAACAGCACGCCGGGGTCGCCCCCGGCGTACAGCGGCGCCTCGTCGCCCTCGCCGGCGACGATGACCCAGATGCGCTCCAGGGCCTTCTCGCTGCCCTCCGGCAGCACGGCACCCGTCGCCTGCTCCCACTCGCCCGCCGGGTCGTCCGCGCACCAGATCTTCGGCCCGTGCCAGGCGGACGTCACCGACGCGACGAGGCGGCGCGTGCGCGGGTCGCGCATCGCGTACTCGACGGGCTCGCCCGCAAAGGCGCGCGCCGTCAGGTCGAAGGGCCCGCCGGGGTCGCCCTCGAGGACGAACAGCCCCTTCTTCGTCGCGACGAGCAACTCGGTCACGCGCCAGATCGTACGCCGCCCGCGCGGCGCGGGTTAGGATCTGAGGCAATGCCTGAGCAGCTGTATTTCACCGCCTCCGACGAGGCCAACGCGCTCATCGCGACCGACCCGATGGCCCTGCTCGTCGGCTTCGTGCTCGATCAGCAGGTCACCGTGCAGAAGGCGTTCTCGGGCCCGCTGGCGCTGCAGGAGCGCCTCGGCGCGCTCGACGCGGCGACGCTCGCCGCGGCCGACCTCGAGACGGTGTTCCGCGAGCGGCCGGCGATCCACCGCTTCCCCGGCGCGATGGCCCAGCGCGTGCACGATCTCGCCGTCCACGTCACCGAGCGCTACGACGGCGACGCGGCGCGCGTCTGGACCGACGCCGCCGACGCCGAGCAGCTGCGCGCGAACCTCGCCGCGCTTCCGGGCTTCGGCGAGATGAAGGTCAAGGCGCTCTCCGGCGTCCTCGCCAAGCGCTTCGGCGTCGAGGCCGCGCGCGAGCTCGTGCCGTGGCACCCGACGCTCGGCGACGTCGACTCGCCGCAGGCGCTGGCCGACTACCAGGCGGCCAAGCGCATCCACAAGAAGGAGTGGTCGAAGGCCCGCGCCGGCGCGTAGGTCAGGCGAGCGCGCGGGGCCGCAGCGCGCCCGACAGCGCGTCGGCCGTCGCACGGTCGATGTGGCGCGCGCGTCCCTCGCCCCCCGAGCCGACGGTCACGCGCACGTCGGCGAGCTGCGCCCGCGCCTGCAGCGGCGTGTGCTCGACGGCGTGCTCCTGGAGGCGGCGGCGGCGGACGAGCAGCGTCCGCCGCGCGCGCCGCGCCTCGCGCACGACGACGATGTCGCCCGCGACGCGCACGCCGGTCGCCCGGTAGGCCCGGACTCCGTAGGCCGCGCCGGCCGCCGCGAGCGCCGGGAGCACGAGCCACCCAGGACCCCCGAGGGCGATGCCGGGCGCGGCGCCGACGACGGCGCCGGCGAGGATCGGGCGCAGCGCGAAGCGCCGCAGCGCCCGGCGGGGCGCGCCCTGCAGCGGGCCCGGCGCGACGGTCAGCGCCGGCAACAGGCGGGCGATGACCGCCTCGGCCTCGCGGCGACGCACGAGCGGCAGGAGGGTCTTCACGACGTCGTCCTCGCGGCCGTGCGAAACGCTCTCGATCTGCAGCGAGGCGAGCCCGAGCGGGCCGCGCAACAGGCCTTCGACGATGACGACGCCGTCGATGCGCGCGACCGGCATGCTGAGCGCACGCCGCGACAGCAGCCCGCGGCGGACACGCAGGATCGCGCCGTCGCGCTCGGCCTCGAAGCCGGCGAACAGCACGACCCCTGCCGCGAACGAGACGAGGTATCCGCCGGTGAGCAGCCCCGCGACCACGAGCACGATCTCACCCGTCGTGTGCAGTCCCTGCAGCAGCCCCTCGCCGTCCTTCTGGACGTTGATGACCCTGTCGAACAACCCATAGACGGCCGCGATGCCCGACATCCCCGCCGCGATCTGCGGGCCGGTGAGGGCGCTGAGCAGCAGCCCGCGGACGCCGAGGCGGACGATCGCGTCCGGCGGCGCGGGCTCGGGCTGGCCCAGCGCGCGGCGCAGGCGCGCCGCCTCCTCGTACGTGACGGCGGACAGGACGATCTCCTCCTCGTCGGAGGCGCCGGCCACCTGCACGCGCAGCTCGAGGACGCCGAACAGCCGCTGCAGGACGGCGTTGGTCGTGTCGACGGACTGCACGCGTGCGAGCGGGACGAGCTTCGTGTCCGGCGTGAAGATCCCCGACCTGTAGTGCAGCGCGCCGTCGTCGACCCAGTACGTCGTCGCCTTCCAGCGCCGGTGCGCGAAGAGCGTGCCGGCGACGATGCCGGCGGCGGTCGTCGCGAGCAGGACGAGCATCAGGCCGCTGCCGGAGTTGACGACCGCGAGCACGACGATGCTGCCGAGCAGCTTCAGCGACGACCGCAGCTCGTCGACGACGATCGCCGCCTTGTGGAGGTGGCGGGGCGCGGCGTCAGAGGTCATCGGGCGTCCGCAGCTGCGCGAGGATGCGATCACGCAGCTCGTCGGCCTGCGGGCGGCGCAGCCCCGGGATGTCGGTCTCGCCCGCGGCCGTGTACGCGTGCAGGCTCACGAGGCCGAACCGGTCCGACCAGCCGGTGCGCTGCACGGAGACGTGCTGGATGCGCGTCACCGGGACGATCGTGCGCTGCACGCGCCAGACGCCGTGGACGATGTCGAGCTCCTCGTCGTCCAGGCGCCAGCGCCAGCGGCGCAGCCGCACGCGCGGGACGAGGGCGACGTACGCCGCGCCGGCGACCGCGACGCCGAGCGGCAGCCACGGCATGAGCGCGCCGACCGACGCCGCGAGCACGAGCGCCCCGGCGACCAGGACCGCGACGGCGATCACCGCGCTCCAGAACCACATCCTCAGCGTTTCGGGCGGCAGCGGCTCGGTGGGCTCCGGGCGCACCGCCGTGGTTATCGCAGATCGATCGGATCCAGCTGCGGCGGGCGGCCGGGCCCGACGATGAGGTTGCGCGCCAGCGGCATCTGGTGCGAGCTGCTCTCGAGGATGTGCATGAGGTAGCCGGCGGTGTTCGGGAAGACGACGATGTCACCGACGGCGACGCCGCGCGGGAAGGCCATCCGGCGCCACGTGAGCAGCTCGCGCTCGATGCAGTAGGCGCCGACGAGGTAGCCCTCGATCGCGCCCGTGCGCTCGCCCGCCCCGGCCTCGACGAGCAGCGGGTCGACGAGGAAGTCCTCGGAGGTCGACCGGCACTGCGTGCGGTTCATCTCCACGCCGACGAGCCACGTGCCGTCGCGGCGCTGCTTGCGGTACGCGACGCGGGCCGCTGTCAGCCCGCAGCCGTCCAGCAGCGCCCGCCCCGGCTCGCAGCGCAGCTGCAGGCCGCGCGCGCGCAGCGCCTGCGCGACCGAGCCGCGGCCGACGCGACCGGCGAGGACCGCGGTGAGCCAGGCGCCGCGGGTCAGGCGCTGGTGGAACGGATAGACCGCCGGGCGGCCGGCGATCTCGCCGCCGTGGGCGCGCAGCCCGAGGCCATGACCCTCGAACGTCAGCGGGGCGCGCAGCCCCAGCAGGCCGTCGCGGTGCGCGCGCCAGAAGCGCTCCCACGGCTCGGCCGCGTCGATGTAGCTCATCGGGATCCCGCCGCCGATGTCGACGAACGCCGGCGCATGACCGCGCGCGCGCAGGGCGTCGGCGAGCTCGAGCGCCTGGGCGATCGCCGCGATCCGGTCGCCCGGGTCGTAGCCGTCGAGATGGAAGTGCACGCCGTCGATGCGCACCCCCGCCGGCCAGCCGCCGTCGGCGAGCGCGATCGCCTCCGCGCAGCCGAGGCCGAAGCGCGTCGGCGGCCGGTCGTCGCCGAGGTCGGGGGCCAGGCGCAGCGCGACCGAGGCCGTGGCGCCGCCGGCGACGCTCGCCAGCAGGCCCAGCTCGTCGGCGTTGTCGATCGCGACGGTCGTGCCCGACGCGACGCAGCGCTCGAGCAGCGCCGCCGGCTTGACCGCCGCCGTCATGACGAGCGCGCTGCCGGGCACGCCGCGGTCGAGCACCTGCGCCAGCTCGCGCTCGCTCGCGAGGTCGACCCCGAGCCCCAGCTCGCGCGCGGCGTCGACGAGGGCGAGCGCCTTGTTGGCCTTGCGCGCGAAATGGATCCCGAGCTCCAGCCCGGCGGCGCCGGCGGCGTCCCGCAGCTCGCCGGCGTTGCGGGCCATCGGCGACGGATCGATGAGGTTCAGCGGTGAGCCGTACTCGGCGAGCCACGCCCGCAGGACCTCCGGGTGGCCGACGACCTCGCGCTGCCAGGACTCCAGCCGCGCGGGCAGCGCGACGATGCCCGCGCAGCCCGCCCGGAGGTCCGGGGTCGTCGTCGTCATGACGCGCCGATCGCGCAGGACGTGCGGCGCGCCGCGCGCTCGACGACGCCTGCGGCCCAGCGGTCGGCGTGCGGGTGCATGGCGCGGCTGAGCGTGTCGTTGCCGATGACGCTGTCCTCGGTCGCGCGCCCGATGATCGCCAGGCCGTCGGCGGCCGCGGCGTCGGCGCCGACGTCCAGGCCGCGGCGCCCGGGCAGGGTCCGCGCATACCCGGACGCGCGCAGCTGCGCGGGCAGGCCCGCGCCGGCGCCCGGGCTCGCGAGCACGGCGTTGACGACGACGTCGACGGCGCGCGCGCCGCGCGCGCTGCGCAGCGACGTGACCGCGCCGGTGCTGGTGATCTGCCCGGCGGCGACATGCGTGAGGTCGACGCGCCCGGCGTCGACGAGCGCGAGGAGCTTCGCCGCGTTGACGAGCGGCGGCCCGAACGACACGCGCTCGAGCTGCGCGGCCAGCCGGCGGAAGGCGGGCCATTGGCGATCCGACAGGCCGCGGGCGCCCACGCGCCGCACGAGCGCAGGGTAGACGCTGCGCCAGGTGTGTCCGAGCGCCCAGGCCAGGTCGGGCGTGCGCCGGCCCGCGCCGATCGCGACGGAACGCTCGAGCTCCGCGGCCGGCGACTGCCCGGACGGCGGCGGCGCGCCGTCGCAGGCGGCCGCGAGCCACGCCGCGGCGACCGCGCTCGCCCGCCGCGCCGGACCGCCGCCGGCCGCGAACAGGCTCGCGGCCGCGGTCGCCGCGAGGATCCCGCGCAGGTCGGCCTGCAGCGAGAACCCGCCGGGCAGCGCGACGATCCGCGCGCTGCCCTCCTGCGTGATCGCGTCGAGTGCCGGGATGCCGGCCGCGAGCCGCGGGTCGGGCTTGGCGAGCATCGGCCGTCCCGTGCGCGAGTAGGGCAGGATCACCCCGGCTTCCGCCTCCGCCGGGCGGTAACGCAGCCGATAGGGGTGCTCGCCCGCGTCGAACGTGCCGCCGCGCCCCTCGGTCAGCGCGAGCGCGGCGTCGAGGAACGTCAGGGCGAAGCCGCGAACGGCGACGGCCGCGCCCGCGGGCACGCGCTGCGCCGAGAGCCGGCGCCCGACCGGGAAGACCGCGCCGACGTGCGCCACCGCGTGCTCCGGGCGCCCCGTCCCGAGCGGGTCGACGGCGAGCCCGTGGCCGACCGTGACGAGCACCTCGTCGTAGTCATGCGTCGCGCCACCGCCGGCGCGCACGCGCCACCCGCCGGCCCGCCGGTCGAGCGCCTCGACCGCGACCGGCCGCAGCGTCACGCAGACGGCGGGCGGGGCGTGGCGCAGCAGGCCCGCAAGCCCCGCGGCGAGGTAGCGGCCGACCTCGGCGCGCGGCGGATAGGGGTCCTCCCCGGCCCGCACGCCCCCGGCGTCGCACCGCCGCCAGGCGACGAACGACAGCCGCTCGCCTGCCGGCACGGCCTGCGTCTGCGGCCACCACATGTCGAGCCGGTCGGCGGCGAAGTTCATCCGCAGGTACGCGGGCTGGGCGGGGTCGTAGACCGGCCCCGCTCCGGGGGCGGGGTGCGGCTCGAACACGTCGACGTCGATCCGCGCGGGCGCGCCGGTGCGGTGCGCGTGGTCGAGGACGCGCTCGAGCGCGAAGAGGCCCTTCGGGCCGAGCCCGACGATCGCGAGCCGCAGCGGACCGCCGTCGGCGCCGTCGCGCCCCATGAGCTCAGACCACCGCCGGCTCGGCCCGCTGCGGGCCGCCGCCGACGAGCGCGGCGACGTCCCGCGGGCTGCGCCCGAGCGTGGCCGCGACCCAGTCGTCGTCGTACACCGTGCGCAGGTAGCCGACGCCGCCGTCGGGAAGGATGAGCGCGCAGCGGCTGCCGCCCGGCAGCTGCGGCGCGAGCGACTCCAGCGCCGACGCGACCGCCCCGGACGAGCCGCCGGCGAAGATCGCCTCGCGCGCGACGAGCCGCCGGCAGCCGACGACGCAGTCGATGTCCGCGACGCGCACGAGCGCGTCGTACTCGGCCGACCGCGAGAGCCCGGTCGCGACGCCGGCGCCGAAGCCCGGCAGCTCGCGCGTGCCGCGCGCCCCGCCGAAGAGCGCGCTGCCGACGGCGTCCACGGCGACGATGCGGGTGTCGCGCCCGTGGGCGCGGACGTAGTCGCGACAGCCGCGCAGCGTCCCGGTCGTGCTCGTCGCGACGAACACGAAGTCGACCGCGCCATCCAGCGCCTCGTCGATCTCGCGCATCGTGCCGGCGGCGTGCGCCGCCGGGTTGGAGACGTTGGCGTACTGGTTGGGCCAGAACGCGTCGGGCGTCGTCTGCAGCAGCTCGGCGACGAGGTCGAGGCGCGCGGCGAGCAGGTCGCCGGTCCTGGGATCCGGCTCACGGACGACGCGGACGTCGGCCCCGAGCGCGCGCAGCGTGCGCACGTTCGTCTCGTGCGCACGGGTGTCGACGACGCAGATCAGCCGCAGGCCGTGGTAGCGGCAGGCCTGCGCGAGCCCGACGCCCATGTTGCCGGAGGTCGACTCGACGACCGTCGTGCCGGGCCCGATGCGCCCCTCCTCGAGCGCGTCGCTCAGCATGCGCGCGGCGGGCCGGTCCTTGCTGCTGCCGCCCGGGTTGCTCGCCTCGAGCTTCGCCCAGACGGCGATGGCGGGATCGTCGAGGTAGCGCTGCAGCGCGACGAGCGGCGTATCGCCGATCGCACCGAGCACGCCGTCGACGGGGGCGCGCGTGGCGACGGTGGCCTGGACCGGCGTGATCACGGACA
>DATJEE010000054.1:0-10201 GCA_035496995.1 Solirubrobacteraceae bacterium
CGCGGGCGGCGCGGCGGGCGTGCTGCTCGGCGGCGTGCTGACCGAGTACCTCGGCTGGGAGTGGGTCCTGTGGGTCAACGTGCCGATCGGCGTCGTCGCCGCGATCCTCGCGCCGCGCCTGCTCGAGGAGAGCCGCAAGGAAGCGGAGACGAAGACCTTCGATGCGTTCGGCGCGGTGACCGTCACCGCGGGCCTGTCGCTGCTCGTCTACGCGCTCGTCGACACGATCAGCGCCGGCTGGGGCTCGACGAAGACGCTCGGCCTGCTCGCGGTCTCGTTCGCGCTGCTGGCGGCGTTCGTCGCGACGGAGCTGCGCTCGCGCGCCCCGCTCATGCCGTTCCGGATCTTCCGGCTGCGCACGCTGACCGGCGCGAACGTCGCCGGCCTGCTCACCGGTGCGGCGCTCTTCGCGATGTTCTTCTTCATCTCGCGCTACATGCAACAGGTGCTCGGCTACTCCGCGCTGAAGGCCGGCCTGTCGTACCTGCCGCTCGCGCTGTTCATCATCGTCTCCGCCGGCGGCGCGTCGGTGCTCGTGACGCGCCTGGGCTTCAAGCCGGTGCTCATCGCGGGCTTCGCGCTCGTCACCGTTGCGCTGCTGTGGTTCTCGCAGGTACCGGTCGACGGCAAGTACCTCCCCGACCTGCTCGGGCCGATGATCCTCGCCGCGATCGGCCTCGGCTTCGTCTTCGTGCCGGTCACGATCGCCGCGGTGAGCAACGTCTCCCCGGACGACAGCGGCCTGGCGTCGGGGCTCATCAACACGTCCCAGCAGGTCGGCGGCGCGCTCGGCCTCGCGGTCCTGGGCACGATCGCGAGCACGCGCACGGAGAACCTCATCCAGGCGGGCAACGGTGCCAAGGCGGCACTGCCCAACGCGCTGACGGAGGGCTTCCAGCTCGCCTTCTTCACCGGCGCGGGCTTCGCGATCCTCGGGATCATCCTGACGCTCCTGATGATCCGCGGCGAGGACTCGCGCGCGATCGTCGGCGCCAACCCGGCCGAGCTGCCGACGGCGTAGGCGCGGCGGGCCTCAGCAGTCCAGCGCGAACTCCTCGTCGCCGATCAGCACGACGACCGGCTCGCCGGCGCGGCCCGCGAGCCCGAGCGTCGTCTGCGCGTCGGTCGTCTCGTAGTCGGCGGCGACCACGCTGCGGCCGGGCAGCAGCGCGGCGATGTCGCGGACGGCGCGGCCGAGCAGCTCGAGGCCGCCGAGCAGGCCCGCGACGACGCCCTCCTGCGGGTCGACCTCGAAGCGCCCGATGCGGTGCATGCGCGGCAGCGCCGGCAGCGCCACGTCGCCGGCGGCGTCGTGGGGCAGCTCGCGCCGGCCGCCCGCGTCATGGATGACCACCGCGCGCAGGCGCTCGCACTCGACGACGGCCGGCTGGTCGCCGTCGAGTGCGACGCTCACGCGCAGGGCGCCCGACCCGTGCAGGAGCTCGCGCGCGAGTGCGATCGCGAGCTCCTGCTGGCCGGGTTGCGGGTGCTGTCCGAGGGTCAGGGCTTGGTCTTCGTGAGCTGGCCGCGAATCGCGCCGGCGGGGTACTTCGCGTTGTGGATGTTCACGTAGTAGTTCGCGGGCTTGGCCTTGATCTTCGCGATCAATGCCGCCGCGACCTTCGGCGAGCAGCCCGTGAGCTTGCCGCCCTTGACCTTCTTGGGCGTCTGGAAGAGCGGGACGGCGACGCCGCCGGAGACGCCTGCAGCGCCCGTGTGGATGTGCCCGGCGGCGAACGTGATGCCGGCCTTCTTCGGGCGGATGTCGTAGCAGATCTTGCCGGACTTGAACGTGAGCTCGGCGGTACCCGTGCCGTCAGGATCGCCGGCCGGCTTCTCCTGCTTGCCGGTCATCGACGCGTAGAGCTCGTTCACGGCGGCCGACGACGAGGCCGTCATCACCGCCACGAAGGCGATCGCCGCGCAGGCTGCGATCAGGATGCGGGTGCGGGTCATTGCGCTACCTCCCTCTTAGTGCTGTGCCCCCCGGACGGGCTGAGGCTAACACCGGCGTACCCGCGGTCATACCCCTCCAAGTTGTGCGTGTGTGAAGCGGTACGCCGGGGCCTGGACCCAGGCCGCGTCGCCGTAGCGCTCGCGCAGCGCGAGCGGCACGGCGCCATGGTCGTAGGCGACGCGGCGGTGCGTCAGCGTCCCGTCGTCCTCGTCGAGCAGCGCGTAGGCGGCGCGGTGGTCACCGTCGAACGGCATGCCGACGCTCCCCGGGTTGACGAGCTCCACCGCTCCCGCAGTCGACATGCGGCGAAACGGCAGGTGCGTGTGGCCGAAGATCAGGCGCCGCTCGGTCACACCGGCGAGCAGCTCGGCCTCGTCGTCGCCGGGGTGCGGCGTGAACGAGCGCACGTCGCTGACCGGCGAGCCGTGCCACGCGCGGGTGCCGGCGCCGACCGGGGCGCTCTCGGGCAGCGCCGCGAGCTCGGCGACGAGCGCGTCGCCGAGCGCCGCGCGCGCCGCGGCCGTCGCCCCGCGCACCGGCTCGGGGGCCGCCGCGGGGTCGGCCGTCCAGCGCTCGCCGTTGCCGCGGATCCAGGTCGCGGGCTCGAGCTCGCGCAGCCGGGCGACGGTCGCCTCGGGCCAGGGGCCGAACAGCGCGACGTCGCCGCCGACGAGCCAGGCGTCCGCTCCCTGCGCGCGCGCGTCGGCGAGCACCGCCTCCAGCGCGGGCAGATTGCCGTGGACGTCGTAGACGAGCGCGAGCATCCTCGTAGTCTTACCCGCCGTGGTCGACCTCGCCGTCACGGGCCCGAACCTGCGCGTCCGAATCCCCCGCGACGAGGACGCGCCGGCGCTCTTTCGCCACGCCTCGGACCCGGAGGTCACGCGCTGGTTCTCGTGGGGGCCCTACACCTCCGAGCTCGAGGCGCGCGCGTACCTCGCCCGCCTGCCCGTCCAGCGCGGCCGCGGCGAACAGCTCGACCTCGTCGTCGAGCACCTCCAGGCGGGTCCGATCGGGATCAGCGGCCTGGCGGAGCTCTCGTCGCGCGACCGCCGCGCGACGATCGGCACGTGGCTCGGCCGCGACTGGTGGGGCACGGGCGCCAACGAGGAGTGCAAGGCGCTGATGTGCCACATCGCGTTCGCGCTCTGCGGGTTGGAACGCGTGGGCGCCTACGCGAACGTCGACCACGCGCGCTCGCAGCGCGCGCTCGAGCGCATCGGCTTCCAGCCCGAGGGCGTGCTGCGCGGCTTCCACCGCCACCGCGGGCAGTCGCTCGACGTCGCGGTCTTCAGCCTTCTGCGCGACGATTGGCTCGCCGGGCCGCTGCGTGAGGTGCCGGTGCAGGTGACCGGTGCCCCGCCGCATGCGTTCATCGTGGCGTTCTGAGGGCGGCGAGCCGTCCGTCAGCCGATCGCGGTCAGCGGGTCGACGTTCGCGCCGCGCAGCAGGACCTCGAAGTGCAGGTGCGGGCCGGTCGCGCGCCCGGTCATCCCGACCAGGCCGAGTCGCACGCCGGCGCCGATCGGCTGGCCGGGGCGGACGTCGATCTCCGAGAGATGGGCGTAGAGCGTGCTCAGGCCGAAGCGGTGGCGCACGATGACGACGTTGCCCCAGCCCGAGGGGCTGAAGCCCGCGAAGGAGACGGTGCCGAAGCCGGCGGTCATCACCGGGGTGCCGAGCGGCGCGGGCATGTCGACGCCCGCGTGAAAGCCGTCGCCGCGGGGGCCGTAGCGGTCGCTGACGGGCACCGCCAGCGGCGCGAACAGCCGCACGGGGGAGACCGGCGGCGCGGCGCTGAGCGCGCGCAGCGTCGAGGGCCCGGCGACGCCGTCGGCCGTCAGGCCGGCCCAGCCCTGGAAGGCCCGCAGCGCCCGCGCGACGTGCGGGCCCAGCCCGCCGTCGAAGTTCCCCGACGCGAAGCCGTGGACGGCGAGCTTGAACTGCAGCGCGGCGACATCGCGCCCGATGTCGCCCGCGCGCATCGCGCGGCTGCCGTAGGCATGCAGCCCGACGGGGCCGAGGGCGCGCAGCGTCTGCGGCCCGGCGATCCCGTCGGTGGGCAGGCCGGCGCGCTGCTGGACCGCCCGCAGGGCGGCCGCCGTCCCGGGCCCGGGGATGCCGTCGACCGTGCCGGCGTACGTCCCGGCCGCCCGCAGGGCGACCTGCAGCCCGGCGATCTCCGCGAGGCCCGTCGCACCCGCGGCCGCCGTCGGCGCCGACAGGCAGAGCAACGCGGCGAGCAGTCCGACGATCGAGGCCGGGAGGCGCATGCGCCCAACGACCTTTCGGCTCCGCGGCGCGCGATCATGCCGCTGGGCGCTCACTTGCGCCGCAAAACGGTGCGACATCCGCCTTTTTTCGGACCATCCTGGTCCAGCGCGCTCCGCGGCGACTAGCCCCGGCGGGCCTCCCAGCTGAAGCCGCGGATGGCGAAGAACACGCCGAACGCGCCCCACGCGAGCACGACGAGGAGGTCCGACAGCTCGCTCGAGAAGGAGGCGCCCGAGACCATCGCGGCCGAGAGCCCGTCGATGAGGTGCGTCAGCGGCAGCACCTCGGCGATGTCCTTGAGGAACGCCGGCGCGTTGCCGGCGTCGTAGAAGACGCCGCTGATGAAGATCAGCGGCAGGAAGATCGCGTTGACGTAGGCCGGGGCGGAGTCGAAGTTCGGGATCGCGTGCGACAGCGCGACGCCGAGGCTCGCGAAGCACACGACGCCGGCCGCGGTGAAGACGAGGAGCTCGAGCCAGTCCTTCGGCATCCCGACCCCGAAGACGGCCGCGCCCGCGGCGACGACGATCGCGATCTGGGTGGCGGTGTTCGTCACGGCGTTGGCGGCGAGGCCGCCGAGGTAGGCGCCCGACGGCAGCGGCGTCCCGCGCAGGCGCTTGAGGACGCCCTGCTCGCGCAAGAAGACCATGTTCATCGCCAGAGCGGAGAACGTCGTCGACATGACGCTCATGCCCGCGATGCCCGGGACGATGACGTCGAGGTCGGTCTGGCTGCCGGAGAAGATCGCGCCGAAGAGCGAGAGGAACAGCAGCGGCAGCAGGAAGTTGAAGAACGCGGCGCTCGGGTTGCGCCAGAACATCTTGCGCTCGAGGCGGTACTGGCGCCACGTCAGGGCGGCGGTGCTCATCGGGCGGGCTCCTCGACGGTCGGGGTCGCCTCGGCGGTGAGCTCGAGGTAGACGTCCTCCAGCGACGGGCGGCTCACGGAGAGATCCTGCACGCCGGTGCCGCGGGCGAGCGCGGCGCTCGTGAGCTTGTGCAGGAGCGCCGTCGGGTCGTCGGTCTCGCGCGTCTCCATTGCGCCGTCCTCGCCGCGCCAGGTCACGCGGTAGCGCGTCGCCGCGCCGACGCCGAGCTCCGAGGGCGCGCCGACGGCAAGGATGCGCCCGCCCTTGATGATCGCGACGCGGTCGCAGAGCGCCTGCGCCTCGTCGAGGTAGTGCGTCGTGATGAGGACGGTCTTGCCGAGGTCGGCGAGCGCGCGGATCGTCTCCCAGGCGGCGCGCCGCGCGGCGGGGTCGAAGCCCGTCGTCGGCTCGTCGAGGAAGATGAGCTCGGGATCGCCGACCAGCGCGAGCGCGAAGTCCAGGCGGCGGGCCTGGCCGCCGGACAGCTTGCGCGCCCGCACGTCCTCGGACTCGCGCAGCCCGGCGAGGTCGATGACCTCCTCGATGTCGCGCGGCGCGGGGTAGAAGCCGGCCCAGTGCGTGACGAGCTCGCGCACGGTGGCGTGGCGGTACGTGCCGCTGTCCTGCAGGACGATCCCGACCTTCTCGCGCAGCGCGCGGGGCCGGCCGCCGGGGTCGAAGCCGAGCACGGAGACGATCCCGCTCGTGCGCTCGCGGTAGCCCTCGAGCATCTCGACGGTCGTCGTCTTGCCGGCGCCGTTGGGGCCGAGCAGGCCGAAGACCTCGCCGCGCGCGACCTCGAAGTCGATCCCGCGCACGGCATGGACATCGCCGTAGGACTTCTGCAGATCGCGTACGAGAATCGCCGGTGCGTCCGAGTCCATTGTCCCAATCATGACAAGATCGACGGGCACGCCTTGCCCCGCTGCGCCTGCATCGACGTCGGCTCGAACACCACGCGGCTGCTCGTGGCGATGGACGACGGACCGCGCCTGCGCGAGGTGTTCTCCGAGCGGGCCTTCACGCGCCTGGGCTCCGCCTGCGCGCCCGACGGCGAGATCGCGGCCGGCAAGGTCGCCGAGGTGGCGGCCGTCGTGGGCCGCCAGGCGAACATCGCGCGCCAGCTCGGCGCCGGGGACATCCGCGTCGTGGCGACCTCCGCCGTCCGCGAGGCGCCCAACGGCGCCGAGCTCGCGGCCGCGATCCGGCACGCGTGCGGCATCGAGCTCGAGGTCCTCTGCGGCGAGGACGAGGCGCGGCTGGCGTTCGCGGGCGCCGTCGGCATGCTCGCCGAGCCGCCGCCCGGCAAGCTCGCCGTCGTGGACGTCGGCGGCGGCTCGACGGAGCTCGTCGTCGGCACCTCGGCGGGCGGCGTGACGTGGTCGGTCTCGCTGCCGGTCGGCTCGAGCGTCGTCACGCGGACCGACCTGCCGACCGACCCGCCCTCGGCCGCCGAGCTCGCGCGGCTGCGGCGCAAGCTCGCGCGGGTGTTCGCCGCGATCGAGATCCCGCCGCCGGTGCGCGCCTACGCGGTCGGCGGCAGCGCGACGTCGCTGCAGCGGCTTGTCGGCGGCGTGCTCGAGCGCGAGGCGCTCGCCCGCGGGCTGCAGGCGCTCGTCACGCGCCCGGCCGAGGAGATCGCGCTGCGCCTCGGCCTGCACCCCGAGCGCGCGCGGCTGCTGCCGGCGGGGCTGCTGCTGCTCGACGCCGCCTCGCGGGCCCTCGGGGCGCCGCTGCAGCTTGCCGGCGGCGGCCTGCGCGAGGGCGTCGTGCTCGAACAGCTGGCGCGGCTGCGCGCCGAGCCCGTGTGAAAACGATGTTCACAGGATCGTGACCCGCCGCGCCGCGGCGCGTAGTCTCCTGGGGACGCGCCTGAGCGCACGACGATGACCGCGCCCGAACTCGAAACCGACACCCCGCTGCAGGAGTCCGTCAGCGCCTCCGAGCCGGCTCCCGAACCGCCGGAGCCCGAGGACCTCGATCTCCACGACACCTCGCTGTACTTCGGTCGCGAGCTGTCGTGGCTGGACTTCAACGATCGCGTGCTGGGGCTCGTCGAGGATCCCGCCCAGCCGCTGCTCGAGCGCGTGAAGCTCGCCGCGATCTGGAGCTCGAACCTCGACGAGTTCTTCCAGATCCGCGTCGCCGGCGTCCACGACCAGATCGACGCCGGGCTCGTCGACACGGGACCCGACGGCCTGACGCCGACGCAGACGATCGACGCGATCCGCGAGGGCGTGCTCGCCCAGCAGCAGCGCCTCGAGGACGCCGTCCTGCGGACGCTCTTCCCGGCGCTCGCCGAGCACGGGATCCGGATCGTCGGCTGGGACGACATCGGCGACGCCGACCGCGAGGCCCTCGCCGAGCGCTTCCGGCGCCAGATCTTCCCTGTGCTCACGCCGCTGGCGGTCGGCGCAGGGCGGCCGTTCCCGTACATCTCGAGCCTCTCGCTGTCGCTCGCGGTCGTCGTGCGCGACCCCGTCCGCGACGAGCAGACCTTCGCGCGCGTGAAGGTGCCGACCGAGATGCTCCCGCGCTTCGTCGCGCTCGAGAACGACCCGATGACGTTCGTCGCCATGGAGGAGGTCATCGCGGCGAACCTCGAGACGCTGTTCCCCGGCATGGAGATCGTCGAGCACGGCTTCTTCCGCGTCACGCGTGACGCGGACTTCGAGGTCTCCGACGAGGCCGACGACCTCCTGCAGGCCGTCGAGGCCGAGCTGCGCCGCCGCCGCTTCGGCGAGGCGGTGCGCCTCGAGGTCGACGTCGACATCGGCGCCGCGGTCCGCGAGCTGCTCACCGAGGCGCTGGACCTCGAGCCGCGCCAGGTCTACGTCGTCGACGGCGTGCTCGACCTCGGCGACCTCTGGCAGGTCTACGGGCTGCGCGGCTTCAGCGAGCTGCGCGACACGCCCTGGACGCCGGTCACGCAGCCGCGGCTGCAGGGCAAGGAGTCCGAGCACGTGAACTTCCTCGCCGAGATGCGGCGCGCCGACATCCTCGTCCACCACCCGTATGACTCGTTCGCGACCTCGGTCGAGCGCTTCGTCGAGCAGGCGGTCGCCGACCCCGACGTGCTCGCGATCAAGCAGACGGTGTACCGGACCTCCGACGATTCGCCGCTCGTCCCGGCGCTCATCCGCGCGGCTGAGAGCGGCAAGCAGGCGGTCTGCATGGTCGAGCTGAAGGCCCGCTTCGACGAGCGCGCGAACATCACGTGGGCGCGCGCGCTCGAGCAGGCCGGCGTCCATGTCGTGTACGGGCAGCCGGGCCTGAAGACGCACGCGAAGTGCATCCTCGTCGTGCGCCGCGAGGGCGAGGGCGTGCGCCACTACGTCCATATCGGGACCGGCAACTACCACGCGAAGACCGCGCGCCTCTACACGGACTTCGGGCTCTTCACGTGCAACGAGGAGATCGGCGCCGACGTCGCCGACATGTTCAACTTCCTCACGGGGCTGGCCCGCCCGCAGGGTGGCTACCGCAAGGTCCTCATCGCCCCGAACAAGATGCGCGAGGGGATCATCGAGGAGATCGACCGCACGATCGCGGCGCACGAGCGCGGCGAGCCCGCGCGCATCCGGCTGAAGATGAACTCGCTCGTCGACCGCCGCATCATCCGGGCGCTGTACCGCGCGTCGCGCGCCGGGGTGCCGGTCGACCTCAACGTCCGCGGCATCTGCTGCCTGCGGCCGGGCGTCGAGGGCGTCTCGGAGAACATCCGCGTCGTGAGCGTGCTCGGGCGCTTCCTCGAGCACTCGCGCGTCTACAGCTTCGACCGCGACGGCGAGACGCGCGTGCTGATCGGCTCCGCCGACCTCATGCCGCGCAACCTCGACACGCGCGTCGAGCTGCTGACGCCGGTCGAGGACGACGTCCTGCGCGAGGACCTGCTCGACACGATCGACCGCTCGCTCGCCACCGACGTCGGCGCCTGGGAGCTGTGCTCGGACGGCACCTGGGCCAGGCGCACGCCGGGCGACCCGCCGCACTCGGTCCAGCGCGAGCTCATGCTCCGCCACGCCGCGCGCGCGAGCGAGGCCGCGCAGGCCGACGAGTGACGGACCCGATCGACGTCCCGCCGGTCGTCCGCGCCGCCCCCGAGGACGCGCGCGTGCACGCGCCGGCGCGCGGCAACCGCCGCCTGCAGGCGCTCCTGGACGCCGTCGACGCCGACCTGCAGGTCAAGGCCTGGTGGCACGCGGCCGGCGTCAACGCCGAGCGGCTGCACATGTCCGACCACTCCTGGGTGCACATCCAGATCGTCCTGAACATGGCGCTGCGCCTCTCGCGGCTGCTGTTCGCGCGCGGGGTGCAGCCGAGCATCGTCACCGACCATGGCCTCGAGGTGCGCGACGCCGAGGTCGTCATCGCGGGCGCGGCGCTCCTGCACTGCGTCGGGATGTCGATCCACCGCACCGACCACGAGGCCTACTCGCTCTTTCTCACCGCCGACAAGCTCGGCGGCCTGCTCGCCGAGACCTACAGCGAGCCGACGCGCTCGATCGTCGTGGCGGAGACGATGCACGCGATCATCTCGCACCGCTCCAAGGGCGACCCGTTCACGATCGAGGGCGCGATCCTGCGCGTCGCCGACGCGCTCGACATGGCCCGCGGACGCTCGCGCGTGCCGTTCGAGGCCGGGCACACGAACATCCACTCGCTGTCGGCCTACGCGATCGAGAAGGTGTCGATCGGGGCGGGCGAGGAGAAGGCCGTCCGCGTCGAGATCGAGATGTCCAACTCCGCCGGGATCTTCCAGGTCGACGAGGGGCTCGGGACGAAGCTGCGCGGCACCCTGCTGGAGGAGCACATCGAGGTCGTCGCGCGCATCGAGGCCGAGCACGAGCAGCGCCTTGTGCCGATATTCCGCCTGTAGTGCAGCGGCTGCGCGCCACCGGTTGATCTGAAACGGGCGCGCCTGCGCAACCGAGTGACAGCACCCGTCACTCACTCTCAGTCGGAAGGTAATTTTCGTGACCGACTCTGCACTGCGTGAAATCGCGGACGATCCGTCCTCGCGCAAGCGCTTCTTCAAGATGCTCGGCGGTGCCGGCGCGGTCAGCGCGGCCACCGTCCTGCTCGCCGCCTGCGGCGACAAG
>DATJEE010000055.1:0-25635 GCA_035496995.1 Solirubrobacteraceae bacterium
TAGGTCGGGAAGGCTGGCTCCGCCCAGCGAATCCACACCGGGCCACCCCTGAGCAGGACGCCGGACTGGTCCCGCCGGCAGTAGCAACGCAGCATCCTGCTCGGGCTTACAGTCCAGTCAGGCAGCAAGGCGAGAGGCGCCCTTCGGGACGCCTCTCGTCGTTTACGGTTGACTGCGCGCATGGGCATCGCCGCCCCGCTTGCCGACTCCGACCTGTTCGCGGCAACGCAGTTCGAGCTGCGCGATCCGCCGGGTCGTGTCGGGCGCTGGGTGGTTCGCCGCGTGCATGGGGCCGAGGTCGACAGCCGGCATCTCCTCGTCCGCGCCGACGGGCAGCCGCTGGGGCTCGTCCGCAAGGCGCGCCGGCGCCTCGCAGAACTGCTCTACAGCTCGCGCCTGGAGGTCGTCGATCCGGGCGGCACGGTGCTGCTCGTGCTGCTGTCGACGAGCACGAGCCTCTCGGTGCGCGACGCGGGCGGGCAGCTCGGCGTGCTGCGGCGCCGGCTTGCGGAACGCAGGCCGCCGCAGCCGCGCGTGCGCTTGTACTCCGGGCCGGTCGGCAGCGAGGTCGAGGTCGCCGCTCTCGCCCCGCGCGGCGAGTACGCGCGCTTCGGCGCGCCCGGCGTCTCGCTGATCGTCGACCCCTCCGGGGCGACTGCGGCGCGGGTCACCGGGGCGGGGGACTTTCGCCACGTGGCCGAGATCTCGGCGGGGATCGACGACGCGCTGCGCGTCCTCGTGATCGCGTTCACGTGCTCATTCGCAGACCACCACTGGCTGTACTGGACGCGCCAGGGCGTCTACTAGGACGGCGCGCCTACGCCGCTTCGGGCAGCCACTGCTTCCACGCCGCCGGGATCGTCGGGCTCGCGACGTGGATGAAGACCTGCGGGTGCGGCACGCGCGGCGGCTGGCGCGGGTGCATGCCGATCTTCTGGGGCAGCATGTCGCCCTTGCGGCGGTTGCACGGCGCGCAGGACGCGACGATGTTGTCCCACGTCGAGGAGCCGCCCTTGGAGCGCGGGATGACGTGGTCGACGGTGAGGTTCGCGCGGGCGCCGCAGTACTGGCACGTCCAGCCGTCGCGGGCGAAGACGGCGCGGCGGGTGATCTTGCGCCGGTGCGTGTCGCGCGGGACCTTCACGAACGTCACGAGGCGGATGACGACCGGTCGCGGGAGGGTCGAGTGCTCCGAGCGCAGCTCGTACGCCGAGTGCTCGATGATCTCCGCCTTCTCCTTCAGCAGGAGAACCGCCGCGCGCCGGACCGTGCACACGTTGATCGGCTCATACGTGGCGTTCAGGACGAGCACACGACCAGACTCACGTCCGCGCCGCCGGTGCTCCGGATGCGGCGCGAACCCCCCTGGGCCTGGTGGCGTGGGCTGGGTCCCCATGATTTGCGCCGAAAGTCTAGATGGTTGGTGCAACGACCTGCATCGCAGGCCATCGCACCAACCATCAAACGGGAGAGCGGGCAGTGGGGTACGACCCCAGGATCTTCACCTGCTCGCAGTGCTTGCGCAGGCCGTCGACGGCCGCCGCGACGGGCTCGGCGGCGGCGGCGCCCTCGCAGTCGACGAAGAAGCGATAGTGACCCAGGCGCGCCCGCAGCGGGCGCGATTCGATCTTCGTGAGGTTCACGCCGCGGAACGCGAACTCCGACAGGCAGCGCACGAGCCAGCCCGGGCTGTCGTCGCCGGCGCCCCAGAACGCCAGCGACGTCTTGCTCGGGACGGCCGGGTCCAGCGGCGCGGCCTCGCGGGCGAGCCAGACGAAGCGCGTCGCGTTGCCGGGCTCGTCCTCGACGCCCTCGGCGAGCACGTGCGCCCCGTAGAGCTCGGCCGCCCGCCGGGTGCCCAGCGCCGCCCAGGGCCGCGTCTCGGCGGCGACGATGCGGACGGCCTCGGCCGTCGAGTCGGCGGCGGCGACCGCGGCCTGCGGCAGGCGCTCGCGCAGGAAGCGCGCGCACTGCGAAAGCGGCTGGGGGTGGGAGACGACGCGCTCGATCTGCTCGAGCGTCGTGCCGTCGCGGACGATGAGGCAGGGCGAGACGGCGACGATGACCTCGCCGACGACCGCGACGTCCGTCCCGTCGTCGGCGAGCGTGTCGAGCGTCACGCCGATCGGGCCCTCCAGCGCGTTCTCGATCGGGACGACGGCACGCTCGACGTCGCCGTCGTGGACGGCCATGACGGTGTCGTGGACCGTCGGCAGCGCGACGAGCGTCGCGTCGGCGGCGTCGGGCGCCGTCCGCACGGCCTCCTCCGAGAACGTCCCCGCCGGCCCGAGGTAGCCGAGCCGCATCAGGACATCGCGAGGCGGAGGGCTTCCTCCTCCTCGGGGGACAGGCGCAGCTCGCCCTTGCCGTCGGAGACCTGCTTGGCGTATAGCCGCGCCTGGTCGCGATGGTGGATCGAGGAGAGCACGACGCCCGAGCGCGAGCTGTCGAGCAGCGCGATCGACGTCGACTGGCGACCGGACATCTCGTTGTAGGCGTCGTAGCGGATCAGGCCGCAGTGCGCGATCGCGCCGTCGAGGCGGCTCTCGGCCACGCCCACGCGCGTGTCCAGGCGCTCGGCGACGTCGGTCACGTAGTCGTGCAGCGTCCGGAACGACGCGTCGATCGCCGCGGCGTGGGCGACGAGATCGGCGCGCTTCTCACCGAGGACGACCTGCTGATCTGCGCGCAGCCGGCGCAGCTGGCGGTAGAGCACGATGCTCAGGCAGACCGCGACGACGGCGACGGCCGCGCCGGCGAGCGCCACGACCCCGACCGTTGAGCTGAGCTCGGCTCCCATCGGCGCACACCGTATCGCGCGCCTTGGGGGAGCCCCTACGAGCGGGAGAACAGCGCCGAGTAGTCCTGGGAGTTGTTCGTCGTGTTCTTCTCGCCGGGGACCGGCAGGACCTCGGCGGTGATCGTGACGGCCGTGCTGAGCGGCGGGGCCTGCCCGAGGGGGATGTCGACGGTCGTCTCAGCCTTCGGCAGCGTCTGGTCGACGGTCTTCTGGACGGTGATCGTGTCGCCCGCCCCGCGGATCCGGATCCGGACGCGGACGTCGGTCTCGGGGTTGTCGCCCTGGTTGGCGAACTTCACGCTGAAGGTCACGTTGGAGCTCGCGACGATGCGGTTGGCCGCCGGGCGCGGCTGCAGCGTCTGCGTGCCGACGCCGACGCTCAGGATGCCGTGGCCGTGCAGGCCCGGCAGCGGCTCGGTGGCCGCGGTGTCGGGCGCGCCGCGCGCGGCCTGCGCGTTGATGCGCTTGGCGACGGTCGCCGGCTGCAGCCAGCCGAGGTTCTGCATGAACTCGCTCTTCTGGATCGTCTGCCCGCCGATCTGCTTGTCGTCGAGCACCTGCTTGATGAGCGTCGCCGTGCGGCGGTTGTAGACGACGTCGGCGGCCGTGAAGGCCTGCATCTCGCCGGCGATGCTCTTCACGGCGGGCTCGGCCGTCGGCGGATCGGTCGACAGCGCGCTGGGGAGCTTCTCGGCGACCTTGCCCATCGACTCCTGCACGAGGCCCAGCGCGAGCAGGAGGTTGCGCTGCGCGGGGCGCATGTCGCCCGGGACGTCGAGCGCCTGCGCGCGCTTCGTCTGACCCGCGGCGGCGACGCGCAGCTGGTTGATCTGCGACTGGATGTCCGTCGACGAGCTGCCGCCCTGCGCGAGCGCGTTGAAGAAGTCGTCGGCGTTGGTGTTCGCGTCCTGGATGATCGTCGCGACGTTGCGGTTGTAGTCCTTCAGCGCCTGCTCCTGGCGGCTGTTGAGGCAGCCGTTGATGCCGAGCACGAGCAGCACGATGACGAGCAGGCCGATGCCCGCCGCGACGACGCGGCGTACGAGGAGCTGCTGTGGATCGGAGCTCGCACCGTACGAAGCGGGCGCCGGTCGGCGCGGCCGCGTGCGGGTCGTGCGGGGCTCGTCATCGTCGAAGAAGGACAGGAGTCCGCTCCTTGGCGAGATCGCGGGTCGCAGAGTATGACCGCGCGGACTGCGCGGGAAGTCAGCTGCAACTTTCCCGTCAGCAGGCGGTTTCCTTCTTTGCAGCGCAAGGACCAGATGACGACCACGCCGAATGCAGAGTCGGTGACGCACGCCCACACGCCCGCACCGGCCGCCGTTCCGGGCGAGATCGTCCTCGCGCGCTACCGCCTGGGCCGCCGCCTCGGCTCCGGCGGGATGGGCGTCGTCTTCCAGGCCCGCGACGAGCATCTCGAGCGCGAGGTGGCCGTCAAGCGCATCGCCGTCGAGCACGATCGCGACCGGCGCGGCGAGCGCGAGGCGATCGCCGCCGCGCGCCTGTCGCACCCCGGGATCGTCGCGCTCTACGAGTCCGGGCGCGACGACCAGGCGCTGTACCTCGTCTCCGAGCTCGTCGTCGGCCGTACGCTCGCGCAGCTCCTGCGCGAGGGCGAGCTGTCCGACCGCGACGTCCTGCGCATCGGCGTGACGCTCTGCGACGCGCTCGAGCACGCCCACGCCCGCGGCGTCATCCACCGCGACGTCAAGCCGTCGAACATCATCTGCCCGGACGACCCCGAGGAGGGCGGCGGCGTCGCGAAGCTCACGGACTTCGGGATCGCGCGGATGGCCGACGGCGACGTCCTGACCCGCACCGGCGACATCATGGGGACGATCGCCTACATGGCGCCCGAGCAGGCGCGTGGCCGCCACCTGGAGGGCTCCGCCGACGTCTATGCGCTGGGGATCGTGCTCTTCGAGTCGCTGGCGGGCGTCAACCCGGTGCGCGGCAGCAACCCCGCGGAGACCGCGCGCCGCGTCGGGATGCGCCTGCCCGCCCTCGGCCGCGTGCGCCGCGACCTGCCGCCCGGGCTCTGCCGCGCGATCGATGCGGCGGTCCTGCCCGATCCCGCCGGCCGCACGAGCCTGCCGGTCCTGCGCGCCGCGCTGACCGCCGCGGCCGCCCACGTCTCCGACGTGACGGGGCCCGTCGCCGCCGGCGGCGACGATCCGACCGCCGTCGCCGTCCGCGCCCAGCCCGCCGCGACCCGGCTGCGCGATCGCGACCTCGATCGCGACCTCGATCGCGAGCGCCGGCGCGACCGTCGTCGCCGTGCCACGGCGCCGCCGCCGGCCGCGCCCGAGCGCGTGCGCGCGTATCCGGACGAGCTGCCCTACGGCCCCGCCGTGCCCGAGCAGCGCGCGCAGCCGCAGCAGCCGGGCGGGCGGCGCCTGCTCGCCCGCCTCGGCGCCGCCGTGGCGGCCGCCGCGCTGACCGCCGCCGCGCTCGCGTGGCTCGGGCCCGATCCGCCCGTGCAGGCGTTCGCCGGCGCCGGCGTCGCGGGCGCGGCGGTGCTCGTGCTGCCGCGGCTGGGCTGGCTCGCGACGGTCGCCGTCCTGCTCGCCTGGCTGGCGGTGGCGGCGCCGGGCGTCGCGCTCGTCGTCGCCCTGGCGGCGGCACCGGTCCCGTTCCTGCTCCCGCGCAGCGGGAACGCCTGGTCGGTCGCGGCGCTGCCGGCGCTGCTGGGCGCGCTCGGCCTCGCCGGCGCCTGGCCCGCGCTGGCCGGCCAGGCCGCCCGCTGGCCCGCGCGCGCCGCGCTCGGCGCGCTCGGCGGCTGGTGGCTCGCGCTCGCCGAGGCGCTGACGGGGCACGGGCTGGCCGTCGGCCCCGCGCCCGGCGTCCTGCCGCGCGGCAGCTGGCAGGCGTCCGCGTTCGACGCCGCTGGCGACGCCGTCTGGCCGCTGCTGTCCGGCGGGGCGCTTGCGCTCGCGGCGCTCTGGGCCTTCGCGGCACTGGCGCTGCCGCTGCTCGTCCGCGGCCGCTCGGCCGCGCTGGACATCGTCGGCGCGGCCGGCTGGGCGGCTGCGCTGGCAGCGGCGACGCAGGCCCTCTCGGACGCCCTCCTGCTCGACCCGCCGCGCGGGCTCATCGCCGGCGCATTGTGCGGCGGCGTGCTCGCGGTCGCGGCGCGCGCGGTCCGCGGCCGCGCGTGACGGGGTTGCGGCCGATGGTGCTGTCCGTAGCATGAGCGCATCGATGAGCGTGTTGCGCAATCTCGAGACGAAGCTCGCCGATCTCGTCGAGGGCACCTTCGGGCGCGTCTTCCGGTCCGAGGTGCGGCCGGTCGAGCTCGCCCGCAAGCTCGCCCGCGAGATGGACGAGCACAAGACGGTGTCGGTCTCGCGGACGTACGTCCCCAACGAGTACGTCATCTGGCTCTCGCCGGAGGATCGCGAGCGGCTGGAGAGCGTCGAGGGCTCGCTCATCGACGAGCTGAGCGCCTACCTGCTCGAGCACGCGCGCCGCGAGAAGCTCGCGCTGCTCTCGCGCCCGCAGATCGAGTTCCAGACCGACGACGAGCTCGCGCTCGGCGAGTTCGGCATCCAGACGCGGCTCGTGCGGCCCGCCGAGGAGCCGGGTTCCGGCCAGGGCGAGCAGGCCGAGCAGGGCGGCCACGGCAACACGATGATCTACTCGACCGCCGGCCGCATCCGGGGCCCGGTCGAGGAGGCGCAGGGCATCCGGCCGACCCGGGCCCTGCTGCTCGCCGAGGGTCGCCGGCACGTCATCCCGCCCGGCGGTGCGCTGATCGGCCGCAGCCGCGAGTGCGACGTCGTCATGTCCGACGCCAACGTCTCGCGCCGCCACGCCGAGGTCCGTCCCGCCGCCGCCGGACTGTGGACGATCGCCGACATGGGCTCCACGAACGGCGTGCGGATCAACGGCCGCCAGATCTCCGGCGCCGCGACGCTGACCCCGGGCGACCGCATCGTCCTCGGGACCGCCGAGATCTCCTTCGAGCTGGAATGACGCCGCTCGCCGACGCCGCCTTCGGGCCCGGCTCGCTCTAGGCTCACTCGACGAAATGCTCGAACCGGTCTCAGTCGGGTTGAAGTTCGCCTTCCTGGCGGTCCTCTACCTCTTTCTCCTGTGGGTCTCCCGCAGCGCGCTGAAGGACCTGCGCCGCGGCGCCTTCGGCGGCGGGCCGCGCGTACCCGTCGTGGCCGCCGACGAGACGGGGATGCACACGGCCTCGGACCTCAGTGCGCTCGACGGCGACGCCGACGTGCGCCCGCGCCTCGTCGCCGAGGCCGTTCCCGGGCTGCAGCGCGGCATGGCCTACGACGTCGCCCGCGGCGCGACGCTCGGCCGCGGCGACGTGGAGATCCAGCTCGAGGACCCGTTCGCGTCCTCGCGCCACGCGCAGCTGACGCGCCAGGGCGCGATCGTCGTCATCGAGGATCTGGGGTCGACGAACGGGACGTACCTCAACGACGAGCTGCTGCGCGGGCCGCGCCCGCTGCACCCGGGCGACCGCGTGCGCATCGGCGACAGCACCTTCACCTACGACGATCGGTAGAAGATTGATGCTCCGCGTCGGCCTCGACTACTTCTCGCATTCGGACACCGGCCGCCAGCGCCGCTCCAACGAGGACGCCTACCATGCCCGCGCGCCGCTCTTCGTCGTCGCTGACGGGATGGGCGGGGCCCAGGCCGGCGAGGTTGCCTCGCGGGTCGCCGTGGAGGCCTTTCAGCGCGATCTCGACGGCGACGGCGCCGAGAGCGCCGAGCAGATGCTCGCCGACCGCGTGCGCGAGGCCAACGCGAAGATCTACGAGATGTCGCAGCTCTCGATGGCGCGCGCCGGGATGGGGACGACGATCACCGCCGCGCATGTCGGCGAGAACGAGGTCGCGATCGCCCACGTCGGCGACTCGCGGGCCTATCGCCTGCGTGACGACGAGCTCGAGCGCCTCACCGAGGACCACTCGCTCGTCGAGGAGATGCGCCGCCGCGGCCAGCTCACGGCGCAGGAGGCCGACGAGCATCCGCAGCGCTCGATCATCACCCGCGCGCTCGGGCCCGAGCCCGAGGTCGCCGTCGACACGCACTCCTGGCGCGGTGCGGCGGGGGACGTCTTCCTGCTCTGCAGCGACGGGCTGACGTCGATGGTCCCCGAGATCCAGGTCGCCGCGCTCCTGCGCGGGGCGGCGACGCTGCAGGACGCCGGCCGGGCGCTGATCGACGCGGCGAACAACGCCGGCGGGCGCGACAACATCACCGTCGTCCTCTTCCGCCTGGAGGAGGTCCCCGACGCCGAGCCCGCGGTCGACCAGCCGACGACCGCCGGCCGCACCGCGCTGTCGACGGCCGAGGTCCGCGCCGCGGTGGCGAGCGCCCCGCCCGCGCAGACGGTGACCTCACCCAAGCCGCCGCCCCCGCCGCCGCAGGCGCGCCGCCTGCAGCCGTCGGCGCCCGCGCCGGATGCCCGCCGCGCGCGCCGCAGCCGCCGGCGGGCGATGTCGTTCGCGATCGTCGCGCTCGTCGTGATCCCGCTCGGGTTCGGCGCCTACATCGCCAACAACGCCGTCTACTTCATCGGCACCGACAACGAGGGGCTCGTGACGCTCTACCGCGGCCTGCCCTACTCGCTGCCTGCGGGGATCAACCTCTACAAGCCGTCGTACGTCTCCGGCGTCCCGCTCGCGACCGTCCCCGTGTCGCGGCGCAAGCGCCTCGTCGACCACCAGCTGCGCTCCAAGGACGACGCGTCGGACCTCATCCGCGCGCTCGAGCTCGGCCGGGTTGCATCGTGACGGCGCGCAACCGCGAGCTCTTCGCGCTCATCCCGGCCTCGCTGCTCGTGACGGCGGGCTTCACGGCGGTCTTCATCCAGCGCAACGACCTGCTCTCGAACCTCTCGCTGTCCTACGGCGCGATCTTCCTCGGCCTGTGCCTCGGGGCGCATCTCGTCCTGCGCATGACGCTGCCCGACGCCGACCCGTACATGTTCCCGCTCGTCGCGGTGCTGGCGTGCTTCGGCCTCGTGATGCTCTACCGCCTCGACGCGAAGCTCGCGCGCGACCAGGCGCAATGGTTCGTCGTCGGCCTGCTGCTGTTCGCCGGGACGATCATCGCGCTGCGCCGCGACCACCGCGTGCTCGAGCGCTACCGCTACAGCATCGCGCTGGCCGGGATCCTCCTGCTCCTGCTGCCGCGCCTGAGCCACCCCGTCAACGGCGCGTACCTCTCGTTCGACATCGGCCCGCTCGCCTTCCAGCCGGCCGAGTTCGCGAAGATCGCGATCGTCATCTTCCTCGCGTCCTACCTGCGCGACACGCGCCAGGTGCTCGTCGTCTGGGCGCGCCGCTTCATGGGGATCACGTTCCCGCCGCTGAAGCACCTCGGCCCGCTGCTCGCGGTCTGGGGCACGGCGATGGTCCTGCTGTTCGTCATCCAGGACCTCGGCTCGTCGCTGATGTTCTTCGGCGGCTTCCTCGCGCTCGTCTACGTCGCGACGAACCGCATCTCGTTCGTCCTCATCGGGATCACGCTGTTCGCGATCGGCGCGCGGACGCTCTACGCGATCCGCCCGACGATCCAGGGCCGCGTCGACGCCTGGCTGCACCCGTTCGACCCGTCGCTCTACAACAAGGCCGTCGGCGGGAGCTTCCAGATCGCGCAGTCGATCTTCTCGCAGGCCGACGGGGGGCTCTTCGGCCGTGGCTTCGGCCAGGCGACGATCCGCCTCGGCGACAACCCGCCGATCCTCCCGGCCGCGCACACGGACTTCATCTACGCCGTCATCACCGACGAGCTCGGCCTCCTCGGCGCGGCCGCCGTGCTGCTCGTCTACCTCCTCTTCATCGAGCGCGGCTTCAAGACGGCGATGCTCGCCACCGACTCCTTCTCCAAGCTCCTCGCGACGGGGCTGACGGCGGTGCTGGCGCTGCAGGTCTTCGTCATCGTCGGCGGGGTCACGAAGCTCATCCCGCTGACCGGCGTGACGCTGCCGTTCATCTCCTACGGCGGCTCCTCGATCGTCGCGAACTTCATCCTGCTGGCCCTGCTGCTGCTCGTCTCCGACCGCGCGCGCCGCGAGGCCGACCTGCGATGAACGCGCCGATCCTCAAGCTCTTCGCGCTCGTCCTCGTGCTGTTTGCCGCGCTGATCGGGATGACGAGCTACAACAGCGTCATCAATGCGAAGGCCTACCGCGAGAACACGCTCAACGCGCGGCCGCAGATCGACGAGCAGCGCGTGCACCGCGGCGTCATCCGGGCACGCGACGACACGCTGCTCGCGCACTCCGTCAAGGCCAGCGACACGCTCTACCGGCGCCGCTACACGCCCGCTGCCAAGGCCTTCGCCCAGGTCATCGGCTACGACTTCCTGCGCATCGCGCGCGCCGGCCTGGAGCGCTCGCGCAACGCCGCGCTCGCGGGCGAGCGCAACGAGCTCGCGTCGATCGTCGACGAGCTGCGCGGCAAGCAGCGCGAGGGCGACAACGTCATCACGAACCTCGACCCGCGGGCGCAGAAGCTCGCGCTCAGCGAGCTCGCCGGGCGCAAGGGGTCGGTCGTCGCGATCGAGCCCGCGACGGGCAAGGTCCGCGTGATGGTCAGCACGCCGGGCTATGACCCCAACACGCTCGACGAGAAGGGCGTCTTCTCGAAGCTCAGCACCGACGACCGCAACTCGCCGCTGCTCAACCGCGCGACGCAGGCCGGCTACGTCCCCGGCTCGACGATGAAGGTCGTCACGGCGGCGGCGGCGCTCGACAGCGGCGAGTACACGCCCGACTCGCGCGTCAGCGGCAAGTCGCCGGTCGTCATTTCGGGCACCCCGCTGAGCAACTTCTCCGACGAGCAGTTCGGCGACATCACGCTCACCGACGCCTTGACGCATTCCGTCAACACCGTCTGGGGCCAGGTCGCCGAGAAGCTCGGGCACGAGCGGATGGCCGAGTACATGACGCGCTTCGGCTTCGACACCGACCCGCCGCTGGACTACCCCGACGCGCAGATGCTCCCCAGCGGCGTCTACGACAAGGGCAAGCTCCTGTCACCGAGCTCCAAGCGCGTCGACATCGGGCGCGTCGGCATCGGCCAGGAGCGCCTGCGCGTCACGCCGCTGCAGATGGCCGAGGTCGCGGCGACCGTCGCCAACGGCGGGATGCGGATGAAGCCGCAGCTCACGAGCCGGATCGTCGACGTCGACGGGCGCACGGTGGACCGCATCGCGCCCGAGCAGGCCCAGCGGGTCATGTCGCCCGAGACCGCCAGGCAGCTCACGGAGATGATGGCCAACGTCGTGCGCGAGGGCACCGGCACGGCGGCCGCGCTGCAGGGGATCGAGGTCGCCGGCAAGACCGGCACCGCGGAGCTCAACATCGCCCAGCGCATCGACCAGCCGTGGTTCATCGGCTTCGCGCCGCGCGCCGCGCCGCGGATCGCCGTGGCCGTCACGCTCGAGAACATCGTCGGCGGGCAGGGGGGCATCGTGGCGGCCCCGATCGCGAAGAACGTCATGCAGGAGCTGCTGAGATGACTGCGCGCCATCGCTCGACCGTCGCTGCGGCAAGGCCTCAAGGCGGGTCCTCGCCATGAGGCAGATCGCCAACGACGCGGTGATCGACGGCCGCTACCAGGTCATCGCCCACATCGGTACGGGCGGGATGGCGGAGGTCTACTGTGCGCAGGACCTCCAGCTCGGGCGCAAGGTCGCGCTGAAGGTCCTGCACGAGCGCTTCGCCGCCGACGCCGAGTTCGTCGAGCGCTTCCGCCGTGAGGCGTCGGCCGCGGCGGGCCTGCAGCACCAGCACGTCGTGTCGGTCTACGACCGCGGCGAGTGGGACGACACGTCGTACATCGCGATGGAGTACGTCGCCGGCCGAACGCTGAAGCAGCTCGTCCACGACGAGGGCCCGCTCGCGCCCCAGCGCGCCGTCGACCTCACGGTTCAGATCCTCCGGGCCGCGCGCTTCGCGCACCGCCGCGGTGTCATCCACCGCGACTTCAAGCCGCAGAACGTCATCGTCGACGACGAGGACCGCGCGAAGGTCACGGACTTCGGCATCGCCCGCGCCGGCGCATCGGACATGACGCAGACGGGCTCGATCATGGGCACGGCGCAGTACCTCTCGCCCGAGCAGGCGCAGGGCCACGCCGTGACGGCGCGCTCGGACCTCTACTCGATCGGGATCGTCCTCTACGAGCTGCTCACGGGCCGCGTGCCGTTCGAGGCCGAGGCGGCGGTGACGATCGCGCTCAAGCAGGTCAACGAGGAGCCGGTCGCGCCGAGCGCGATCAACCCGATCGTGACGCCGGAGCTCGAGGCCGTGGTCCTGCGGGCGCTCGCGAAGGACCCGGCGAACCGCTTTGCCGACGCCGACGAGTTCATCGCCGCGCTGGAGGCCGCCGGCTCGCGGATCCCGTCGGCCCGCCAGATCGCTGCGGCCGAGGCCGCCGCCGCCGCGCTGCCGGCCGCGGCGATGGCCGGTGGCGGCGCGCCACCACCACCACCGCCGCCGTCGACGGGGGTCTACCCTGGCGCGGCGGGCTACACGGAGGTCGCCTACGCGCCGCCACCGCCGCCCGCCCCGCCCCGCCGTGTCCGGTCGCGGTGGGTGTGGGTCGCCGCCGCGCTGGCGCTGCTCGTCGTGGCCGGCGTCGCCGTGGCGCTCATCGCGGCGCGGCCGGATCGCACGCAGGTCCCGAACGTCGTCGGCAGCTCGATCTCCGTCGCGACCCAGCGCCTGCAGAACGACGGCTTCGAGGTCACGACGGTCCGCGACAACTCCGAGAAGCCGCGCAACACCGTGATCGGCCAGCAGCCGGCGGCCGGCAGCATCGTCGACGCCGGGACGAAGGTGACGATCAACGTCTCCGACGGGCGGGCGATCACCGCCGTCCCGGATGTCGTCGGCCAGGGCCGCCGCGCCGCGCGCAAGAGCCTCATCGCCGCAGGCTTCCTCGTCGACGAGACCCCGGCGCCGTCGGACACGGTCAAGGTCGATCGCGTCATCGCCGAGGAGCCCTCCGGGCGCTCGCAGGCCGAGCAGGGCACGACGGTCCAGATCACCGTCTCGACCGGGCCCGAGCAGATCGCCGTCGCCGACGTCACCGGCAAGACCGAGGACGACGCGCGAACGGCACTCGAGGCGGCGGGCTTCAAGGTCGCCGTGACCCCGCGCGAGGACGCCAAGAAGGATCCCGGCACCGTGCTCGAGCAGAACCCTGCGGACGGCCGCGCGGCCCGCGGGTCGACGGTGACGATCATCGTCGCGACCGAGCCCAAGCAGATCGCCGTGCCCGACGTCGTCGGCCGCACGCAGAACACCGCGACCAAGACGCTCTCCGGCAGCGGCTTCGAGGTCGGCGTCCAGGAGGTTGCCGTCGACACGCCCGAGCAGGACGGGATCGTGCAGAAGCAGGAGCCGGCGGGCAGCGCCGACAAGAAGGTCGATCGCGGCACGACCGTGACGATCACCGTCGGGCGCTTCGATCCGGCGCTGAACCCCGACCCGTCCGTCACGACGACGACCCCGGCGGCCTCGACGACGACCGCCCCGGCGGCGCCCGGTCCGTGATCGTCGCCCTCCTCTCGGGAGGACGCTCGTCCGAGCACGAGGTCTCGCTCGCCAGCGGCGCATCCGTCGCCGCCGGGCTGCGCGCCGGCGGCGCGCAGGTGCTCGAGGTCACGCTGCAGCGCGACGGCACGTGGACCTGCGACGGCGCCGAGCTGTCGCTCGCCCCCGGGCGCGGGCTGCTCGGAGCGGACGTCGCATTCCCGGTCCTGCACGGGCCGTTCGGCGAGGACGGCACGGTCCAGGGGCTGCTCGAGCTGCTCGACGTGCCGTACGTCGGCTCGGGCGTGCTCGCGTCGGCGGTCTGCCTCGACAAGATCGTCGCCAAGGACCTCATGGCGCGCACCGGCCTCGCGCAGGTCGACTACGCCGGCATCAGCGCCACGCGCTGGCGCCGCGAGCCCGACGCGGTGCTCGCCGGCCTCGCCGCGCTCGGCCTGCCGGTCTTCGTCAAGCCCGCGCGGCTGGGATCGTCGGTCGGCATCGCGAAGGTCGCCGAGGCGGGCGCGCTGCCCGGCGCGCTGGACGCCGCCTTCGCCCACGACCCGTGCGTCATCGTCGAGGCGATGAGCGGCGGCGTCGAGGTCGAGTGCTCGGTGCTCGGCGCCACCCACGCCGCCCGCGCCTCCGAGCCGGGCGAGATCGTCATCGACGCCGAGTGGTACGACTTCGCGGCGAAGTACGAGCCCGGGGGGATGCAGCTCGTCGTCCCGGCGCGGATCTCCGCCGTCGCCGGCGCGCGCGTCCGGGAGCTCGCCGTCGCCGCCTTCGAGCGCTTCGGCTGCTCGGGTCTGGCGCGCGCCGACTTCTTCGTCGAGGGCGACGACGTCCTGCTCAACGAGCTCAACACGATGCCCGGCTTCACGCCGACGAGCGTCTACGCCAAGCTCTGGGAGGCCAGCGGGCTGCCCTACGAGCAGCTCGTCACGCGCCTGTGCGAGCTCGCGCTCGAGCGCTTCGAAGACGAGCGCGCCTACCGGTTCTAGGGAAGCGCCCCGGCGCCCCGGCGCTCAGGGCCGGCAGCCGAGCAGACGGGTGACCGGCGTGCAGGGCTTCTCCGCGGGCGGGACGGGTGTCGCGGGCGCCGGCGGTGCGACGGTCGTCGTGGGGGTCGTCGCGGGGGCCGTGGTCGCCGGGTCCGGCGCCGGCGGCGTGGCGACCGGTTCGCGGCCGGCCGGCGGGAGGGCGAGCGGCTCGTCCTGCGCGCCGGCGTTCTCCCGCGCCTGCCTCGTCGCCTCCGCGTCGCGATGCGTCCTGTGGCGCTTGTGCTTCCCGTGCCTGCGGCGCCGTTCTTCGGCGCGCAGCACGCGGCGCGCGGCGACGCCGTAGACGTCGTCGAGCAGCGCGACGAGCGCGGTGTCGTCGGGGCAGTTGAGGCAGAAGCCGTCGCGCTCCCAGCCCTGCGCCCGCGCCACGACCTGGTCGGCGTAGTCGACGCCGAAGCGATCGTGTCCGTAGTACGCGTAGGCGGCCGACCACGCGCCGGCGTCGAGCGCGTCGCTCGCGCCGGAGTCGCGCAGCAGCGCGCCGGCGGCCATGATCGCGTCGAAGTCGTCGTAGACCGAGGGATGCGCGCGCGTCCGGTGCGGGTAGCGGCGCGGGCGCTCGCCGAGGCGGAAGGACTCGCGGTAGCGCTCCCAGGTCGTCAGCGGCTCGTTCGTGACGTTGAACTGCATCGGGCCCGCGCAGCAGCCGAATGCGTTGAGCCCGTGGTACGCGCCCGCCACGGTGGAGAACGCGGTCTCCTGGCGATGGATCGAGGCGATCAGCCGCCAGGACACGCCGAAGGCGCCGGCGGCCTTGCGATACAGCGGCAGGAACCCGGCCTCGGCGGACGCGGGCACATGCCGCGACGTCGTCCTGCGGTAGTAGTCGCGCCCGCCACGTCTCGGCGGGCGCCGTTGCGCGATGTCCCGCGTCAGCTCGAAGCGCGTCGGGGACGTCGCGGCGGCGGCCGCCCGCACGACGACGACGGGGCGCCCGGCCGGGGCGCGGCCCTGCTCGGCGCCGCCGAGCAGCGACGAGAGCACGCCGAGCGCCACGGCCGCGCCGCCTCCGGCGAGCAGGCCGGCGACGCGCGTCCGGCCAAGACGCTCGCGGACGACACGCGCGATGCGCGTCCGGCCAGGGCGCTCGCGGGCGACACGCGCGACGCGGCTTGCGGCCAGGACGCCAGCACCCCGCCCGCGGAACGCGGCGACGGGGCGCCCGAGACGTCCCAGGCCGGCAGGGCGGACGCGGAGCAGGAGGCGCGCGAGCCCTCGCACCCGGACGGCGCGCCGTAGGCGCGCAGAGACGCGCTCGATGAAGCCGGCCGGCACCCGCACCGCGGGAAGGGTGCCAGACGGGCGCCCGCGAGGCCCCGGTCGCGCACGGACGACGCGTGACGGCGCCTCGCGGCGGCGCTCGGCGATCTCGCGCTCACTGCTTGGCGAGCGCCCGCCGGATCGCCCGCGCGAGCGCGAGCGCCAGCCGGTCGCGGTGCGCCGGGCGCTCGAGCAGACGGGCGTCGGCGGCGTTGCGCATGTTGCCGAGCTCGACGAACGCCTTCGGCACGCGGCTGAGGTTCAGCCCGCCGAGGTCGTCGCGCTGGACGAGCGCCGTCCCGCCGCCGAGATACGTCGAGCGCGGCAGGCCGATGGCGTCCAGGCGCGCGCGCAGGATGCGGGCGAAGCGCAGCGACGGGGCGACGATCGCGGGCCGTACGGCCCGGCGCGCGAGCGGGGCGATGACGTGGAAGCCGCGGCCCCCGGCCGGTCCGCCGTCGGCGTGGATCGACAGCGCGAGGTCCGCGCCGGCGCGGTTGCCGATCGCGGCGCGCTCGTCGATGCACGGGCCGACGCCGTCGTTCGCGCGGCGGGTCAGGACGACGCGGGCGCCGAGCGCCTGGAGGCGGCGCTGCAGGCGCGTTGCGACGTCGAGGGTGAAGCGCGACTCCGTCAGGCGCCCGTCGTTCGTCTCCGTCCCCGAGGTGTCGCAGGCCTTGCGAAAGCCGCCCGTGCCCGCGACGACCTGGCGGTTGATCTGAGCCGGATGGGCGCCGTTGGCGCCGTTGTGGCCGGGGTCCAGGACCACGGTCGTGCCGGCGAGCGGCAGCGCGGCCGCCACGAGCACAAAGGCTGCGGCGATCACTTGAACAGCAGGATCTCGGAGATCTTCGCGCTCTGCTGGCCCGGCGGGAGCTTCGTGATCCAGACGAGGTAGCGGCGGTAGCCGTTGCCCGCCGTGTCGAGCGCGATCTTCTGGTCCTTGCCGACGACGATGTTCTCGGCGCTGACCTTCGTCCAGCCGGCGGCGGGCGGCGCGTCCTTCGGGATCGACGTCGGGGCGACGTAGATCGTGGCCTCGAAGCCGGGCGTCGGGGTGCGGATCTCGAGCTCGGTGGCCGCGACGCGCGGGGCGGCGTCGATGACGATCCCGACGCCGGCCTTGTTCAGCACGCCGCTGTCGTAGCGCTCCGTCGACCACGTCGACGACGCGATCCCGTCGACCACCGCGCTCGTCTGCTCGGGATGCTCGCCGTCGCCGCCGATCGGGTCGTAGTCGGCGGGCGCGCGCTGCTTGAGGAAGACCTCCTGCGGCGCGCCCGGGGCGGCCGGGGCGCCGGAGCGCTTGCCGGTGCCGCGCTCGGTCTGGTTGGCCGCCAGCACCAAGAGCGCCACCGCCACGGCGACGCCGACGAGCACGAGCCCGAGCAGCACCTTCGTCGAGTTGCGCGCGCGCAGCGGCAGGCGCTGGCGCGTCTGGCTCGGCAGGCTGCGCAGGACGGTCGTCGCCTCGCCCGTGACCTGGCCGTGGCGGGCCGTCTCGATCGCCAGCACCTCCTCGAGGTCGGCGATCAGCGCCTGCGCGTCGGGATAGCGGCGGCCGAGATCCTTCGCCGTCGCGCGGTCGAGCACCGCGGCGAGCGCCGCCGAGACCTCGGGGCGGCGGATCTGCACGTCGGGCAGCTCCTCGCGGACGTGCTTCATCGCGACCGCGACCTGGTTCTCGCCCTTGAACGGGACGTCGCCGGTGAGCATCTCGAAGATGACGATTCCCAGCGAGTAGAGGTCGGACTGGCCGGAGACGGCGTGGCCGAGCGCCTGCTCGGGCGAGACGTAGTCGGTCGTGCCGAGGACGCGGCCGTCGGCCGTCAGCCCCTCCTGGTGCAGCGTCCGCGCGATGCCGAAGTCCGTGACCTTCGCCGCCCCCTCCTCGTCGATGAGAACGTTCTGGGGCTTGACGTCGCGATGGACGATCTGGGCGTCATGCGCGGCGCCGAGCGCGCGCGCGATCTCGATCGCGTAGGCGATCGCCTCGGCGACCGGCAGCCGGCCGTTGCGGCGGATGCGCTCCTTCAGCGTCTCGCCCTCGACGTACTCGAAGACGATGTACGGGGTCGCGAAGCCGTCCTCCTCGCCCTCCTCCCCGGCGTCGATGACCCCGACGACGTGCGGGTGGTTGAGCTGCGCCACGGCGCGCGCCTCGCGCCGGAAGCGCTCGAGCTGGTCGGAGTCGTCGGCGATCTCCCGGTGCATGAGCTTGATGGCGACCTGGCGCTCCAGGACGGTGTCGAAGGCGCGGTAGACCGTCGACATGCCGCCCGTCCCGACCTGGGCGTCGAGGCGGTAGCGCTTGGACAGGAGGGTGCCGACGGGTGATGCCATCGCTCTATTGTGCAGTCGCGTGCGGGCGGTGCATGTCAGCTACCGCGTCGAACCCGCCTCGCCTCGATTCTCATACCCGCTCGATCTGCCCGGCGCGCGCCGTGACCGTCCCGATCCGGGCGCTGCCCGGGTGGCGCCCGGCCAGCAGCGCGACGGCGGCGTCGGCCTCGTCGGCGGGCACGACCGCCACGAAGCCGCAGCCCATGTTGAAGACGTCCCACATCTCGGCCTCGGGCACCGCGCCGAGGCGCGCGATGAGGGCGAAGACGGGCGGGACGGGCAGCGGGGCGTCGATCGCGAAGCCGACGCCGTCGTTGAGGCGCAGGAGGTTCGCCAGGCCGCCGCCGGTGATGTGCGCGAGGCCGCGGACGTCGACTGCCGAGGCCAGCAGCTCGAGCACCGCGCGGACGTAGATGACGGTCGGCTCGAGCAGCGCGTCGGCGACGGTCGCGCCGGCGAGCTCCGCGGGCGCGTCGTCGAGTCCGAGGCCGCCGTCCTGCAGCAGGGCGCGCCGCGCGAGCGTGTAGCCGTTGGAGTGCAGGCCGCTGGAGGGCAGCCCGACGAGCGCGTCGCCGGGGGCGATCGCGGCGCCGGTGACGATCGCGCCGGGCGCGACGGTCCCGAACGCCGCCCCGCAGAGGTCGAACCCGTTCGGGCTCGGGTGGCCGCGGATGAGCTCGGGCAGCACGGCGAGCTCGCCGCCGGGGATCTCGATGCCGGCGTCCTCGGCGCCGCGCTTGAGGCCGAGCGCGATCTGCGCGAGGGCGGCCGGGTCGGGCCGTTCGACGGCGAGGTAGTCGAGCATCGCGATCGGCTCGGCCCCGACGCAGACGAGGTCGTTGACGTTCATCGCGATGCAGTCGATCCCGACGGTGTCCAGGCGCCCGGTCTGCTCGGCGACGACGAGCTTTGAGCCGACGCCGTCCGTCGAGAGCGCGATCGCGAGGTCGTCGGTGAGCCGCAGGACGCTCGCGTAGTGCCCGGAACCGAGCAGCGAGCGGCTCGGGCGCCCCGGGTCGATCGTGCGCAGGACGTCGACGAGCGCGCGGACGCCCGCGTCGCTGGAGGCGATCGAGACTCCCGCGGCGGCGTAGGCGTCGGACACGCGCCCGAACCTAGCGGACGCGCAGGCGCTTCACGATGACCGCCGCCAGCCCCAGGCGGTAGGCCGCGTAGGGCATGAGCGAGCGGTCGCGCTCGACCTGGCGGATGATCCGGATCGAGGCGAGCGTCGTCGCGAACGACGCGCCGATGCCGGCGACGAACGCCAGCGCGGTGCCGGGCGGCAGCCCGCGCTGGGCCAGGCGCGTGCCCTTCAGCGCGACCGCGCCGACGATGATCGGCAGCGCGACGTGGCGCGACAGGACGTTGGAGTCCTCCCGCGCGAAGCCGCGGAAGCGGGCGGCGGCAAGCGTCGCGCCGTTGCGCGAGACGCCCGGCACGAGCGCGCAGGCCTGGGCGAGCCCGAGCAGGAGCGCGTCCAGGGCGCCCGCGTCCTCGCGCACCCGCGTCCCGCTGCCGCGCAGGTCGGCGACGACCATCGCGATCGACCCCGCCGCGAGCCCCGCCGCGATCGTCGCGGGCGTCCCGAGCCGGCGCTCGATCGGCCGCTCGAGCGCGTAGCCGACGATCGCCGGGGGGACGAAGCTCAGGACGACGAGCTGGATCCGGCGCCGGTCCAGGCCGCGGGCGGCCTCGGCCACCTCGTCGCGCAGCCCGACGAGCAGCGCCGCCGCCGTGCCGGCGTGCAGCGCGACCTCGAAGGCCTTGCGCAGCTCGCCGTCGAGGTCGGAGTAGGGCCAGCCCAGCAGCCACGGGACGACCGCGACGTGCCCCGACGAGGAGACCGGCAGCAGCTCCGCCGGGCCGTGCAGGAGCCCGAGCGCGATCGCGTCGCGCAAGCGCAGCCGCAGCGCGCCGTCAGCCGCCGCCGGCATCGGCGGCCGGCTCCACCGGCCCGCCCCCGCCGCGGCGGCGCCGGAGCACGAGCAGGGCGATGCCGGCGACGATCAGCGCGACGACCGCGTAGTCGACGTAGTGCAGCGAGTCCTTCCAGTCCGTCCAGTTGGCGCCGACCTGCTTGCCGATGAACGCGAGCGCGAAGACCCACGGCAGGCAGCCGAGGAACGTCAGGACCGAGAAGCGCAGAAACGGCATCTTCGCGACGCCCGCGGGCAGCGAGATGAACGTCCGGATCAGCGGCAGCATGCGCGTGAAGAAGACCGTCGCGTCGCCGTGGCGCGCGAACCAGCGATCGGCGACCTGGACGTGATGGGGCTTGATGAAGAGCAGGTGGCCGTGCTTCTCGACGAGGTCGACGCGGCCGTAATAGCCGACGGCGTAGGCCAGCCAGGAGCCGGCGAGGTTCGCGCAGGCGCCGACGAGCGTCACCACGACGAGGCTGTAGTGGCCCTCGCCGACGTTGAAGCCCGCGAAGAGCATCGTCGCCTCGCTCGGGATCGGGATGCACGCGCTCTCGAAGAACATCAGCACGAAGATGCCGGCGAGCCCCAGGTCGGCGACGACGTTGGTCGCGAACGTGACGATGGGATCCGTCAGTGACGCGATGACGAGGGACAGCACGAGCGCGACAGGCTATCGAGGGGGCCCTGCCACTAGCCTCACCGCGGCATGCGCGTCTGGGTCGACCTCACGAACAGCCCCCACGTCCTCGTCCTGCGTCCGATCGTCGCCGCGCTGCGCGCGCAGGGTCACGAGGTCGACATCACGGCGCGCGACTTCGCCCAGACGCTCGGGCTGCTCGAGCGCTTCGGGATCGCCCACACCGTCGTCGGGCGCCACCGCGGCGGCCGGCTGGCGGCGAAGGGGCTCGGCCTGCTGTCGCGCTCGAGTGCGCTCGCCCGCTGGGGGCGCGGCCGCGGATTTGACCTCGCGCTCGGTCACGGCTCCAACGACGTCACCGTCGCGGCCCGCCTGCTGCGGATCCCCTGCTCGACGATGTTCGACTACGAGTGGGCGACGGTCCAGCACACGGTCAACTGCCGCCTGGCGCGGACGGTGGTCGTGCCGGAGGCGATCCCGCCCGAGCGCCTCGCGCGCTACGGCGCGACCGGCAAGATCGCCGCCTACGCCGGGCTGAAGGAGGAGTACTACCTCGCCGACTTCGAGCCCGACCCGGCGGTCCTGGCCGAGCTCGGGCTGGACCCCGCCGAGCCGATCGTCGTCGTGCGCACCCCGCCCGCGGTCTCGCTCTATCACCGCTTCGAGAACGACGTCCTCGGCGCCGTCCTCGAGCGCCTGCGCGGCTCGCAGACCGTGGTCCTGCCGCGCACGCCGCAGCAGCACGCCGAGCTGCGCGACTCGGGCTTCGTCGTCCCCGAGCGGGCGATCGACGCGCAGTCGCTGATCGCCTACGCCGACCTCGTCGTGTCCGCCGGCGGGACGATGAACCGCGAGGCGGTCGCGCTCGGCACGCCGGTCTGGACGACGTTCCAGGGCCGCCTCGGCGCCGTCGACGAGCAGCTCATCGCCGACGGGCGGCTGCGCGCGCTGACGAGCGCCGAGGACGTCGTGCTGGAGAAGCGCGGTCCCGGCGCGCACTCCGGCCAGCGCATCCGCCGCGACCCGGCGCTGCTCGCCGAGCTGCTGTCCCGGCCCGCCGCAGCCCGCTGACAGGTCCTTCACGCCGCGTTCACCCCTACAATCCGGGTCGATGCGCCGACGGATCCGCTCCGCGGCCTTCCCCGTGCACCGCCATTCGCTGCCGCAGATCGTGGTCGACGGGGTCCTGGTCGCGCTCGCGTATTGGCTGTCCTACCGGCTTCGCTTCGACGGACCGTCGGCCGTCCCCCCGCGCTATCGCGAGCTCTTCGACGCGACCCTGCCGTTCGTCGTCGGCAGCTCGCTGCTCGTCTTCGCCGCGTTCGGCCTCTACGGCAAGTGGTGGCGCTACGTCACGCAGCGCGACTACACGGCGATCGTCCAGGCCGTCGTCGTCGCGGGGCTGCTGCTGCCGGGTTACATCGCGCTCGCGCACCCGGTCACGCGCTCGGTCAACGGCTTCGGGTCGACGGTCACGGCCCCGTCCGGCGTGCTCGCGCTCTACCTCCTGCTGATGCTGACGTTCGTCGGCGGCGCGCGCTTCACCGCGCGGACGGTCTACGAGCGCCCGCTGCGCGGCTTCCGCGCCCACGGCGACGCGCGCGGGCTGCTGATCGTCGGCGCCGGCGACGGCGGCCGGCTTGTCCTGCGCGAGATCCTGCGCAACCCCGAGCTGCGCCTGAAGCCCGTCGGCTTCGTCGACGACGACCCGACGAAGCGCCGGCTGCGGATCGACGGCGTCAAGGTGCTCGGCACGACGAGCGACCTCGCCCGGATCCTCGACGAGGCCGAGCCCGACGAGGTCACGATCGCGATCCCCTCGGCGCCGGGCACGCTGCGCGCGACGGTCGTGCGGGCCTGCCGCGAGCGCGGGATCCCGGTGCGCACGCTACCGACGGTCTTCGAGCTGCTGCAGAGCGGCGGCGCCACCGCGGTACGCCAGGTGCGCGACGTCCAGGTCGAGGACATCCTCGGCCGCGAGCCGGTCGTGATGGAGCTCGACCGCGTCGGCGCGTACCTCAACGGCGAGGTCGTCCTCGTCACGGGCGCAGGCGGCTCGATCGGCAAGGAGCTCTCGCGCCAGATCGCGCGCGTCGCGCCGCGGCGCCTGCTGCTGCTCGACCACGCCGAGGACAACCTCTTCCAGATCCAGCGCGAGCTCGAGCACGACCGCCACGTGCACCCCTCCCTCCTGGCCGCGGTACTCGCGGACTGCAAGGAGGAGGAGCGCATGCGCGAGGTCTTCGAGGCCTACCGGCCGACGGTCGTCTTCCACGCCGCGGCCTACAAGCACGTCGGCCTCATGGAGCAGAACCCCGTCGAGGCCGTGCGCAACAACTCGATCGCGACGCGCCTCATGGCGCGCATCGCGGGCCAGGCGGGCGTCAAGTCCTTCGTGCTCGTCTCGACGGACAAGGCCGTCGCGCCGGCGACGGTCATGGGCGCCTCCAAGGCCCTGGCCGAGTTCGCCATCGAGGCCGAGCAGGCGCGCTTCCCGCAGACGCGCTACTGCGCGGTGCGCTTCGGCAACGTCCTGGGCTCGTCGGGCTCGGTCGTCCCGATCTTCCGCCGCCAGATCGCGCTCGGGGGGCCGCTGACGGTCACCGACGAGCGCATGACGCGCTACTTCATGACGATTCCCGAGGCCGTCCAGCTCATCATCCGCGCGGGCGGCCTGGGCCGCAGCGCGGCGACCGGCCCGCCCGTCGCGCAGTCTCCCGGGGGTGAGGTCTACGTCCTGGAGATGGGTGAGCCGGTGCGGATCCTCGACCTCGCCCGCACGATGATCGAGCTCTCGGGCCTGGATCCCGAGCGCGACATCGCGATCGAGATCGTCGGGCGCCGGCCGGGCGAGAAGCTCCACGAGGAGCTCTTCAATCCGTACGAGCGCCCGCAGCCCACGCCCGCGGAGAAGATCCTCCGCGCCGAGCGCGACCCGCGACCTCCGCGGGCCGTGGACGATATGTTCGACCAGATCGGCCTCCTCGTGCTCGAGGGCGATGCCGCCGGCCTGGCCGCGAAGGTGTCGGACCTGTCGGCAGTTCCGGACGGTTGGCCGACTAGGATCCTGCGGTCTTGACGAGGTTCCCCCTGATCTGTCTCCCTGACATCCCGACGAACCGCGGCGCGGGCGCATGAGCGTCGTGGTCATCGCCGTCTCCGCGGTGAACATCGTCGTGAAGGTCGGCGCGTACTGTGGCTTCGCGGCGATCCTCGGCCTCGCGGTCATGTCGATGCTGTACTTCGCCCAGGCGCGCGAGGTCAAGCGCCTGCGCGAATGGGCCGGGCGCGCGCCCGAGCGCGACGCCGAGCTTGCGCTGCGCGTGCAGGGCGACGCCCAGCGCCGCGTCGTCGCGCAGCCGATGGCGCCCGCGACGACGGCCGCCCAGCAGGCCGAGGCCGCCCGCACGGCGGCGGCCGCCGCGCTCTACGCGAAGGTCCCCGCTCCGCCGCCGCCGCCCGCGCCGCTCGTCGGCCCGCCCGGTCAGCTCGCGCGGCCGGTCGCACCCGGGGCGGTCCCCGGCACGCTGCCCGCGACCGCCGCCGCGCCGGCGACGACGGCCGCGCCCGGCAGCGTCCCCGGCGCGACGACCCCCGGGCTCGGCAGCGCCGCCGTGACGACACCGACACCGACACCGACGCCGACGCCTGTGCCCGCGCCGACGCCCAGCAGCGTCCCGGCGACGAACGCCGCCGCGACGGCCGGGGCGGCCTCGATGTACGCCAACGGCGCCGGCGGACAGGACACGCACGAGTCCGCCGCCGCCCGCCCCGACCCGCTGGAGGGCCCGCTGCCGCTCGACACGTGGGCGGGTGGCGAGAACGACGGCGGCTTCGGCTTCTCGGCCGGCCGCACCGGCGCCATCATCGGCGGCGCCGTCGCTGCGGTGCTCGTCGCCGTCGTGCTCATGGTCGCGCTGACGCAGGGCGACAACACGCCGAAGAAGCCCAACGAGCTCGGCGTCGTGACGCAGCCCGCGCCCGCCTCGCCGGCCGCGAGCGGGGGGACCGCGACGAATGCGAGCGCGACGAGCCCGCCGGCCGTGGACCGCCGGGCGACCCGCGTCGCCGTGCTCAACGGCACGACCCAGACCGGTCTCGCGCGGACGGTCGCCGACGAGGTCGAGAAGGCGCACTTCACGATCAGCGGGACCGAGAACAACGCCGACCAGGCCGTTCCCGCGACGACGGTGTCCTACCGCGACGGGGCGCAGCGCGCGGCGCAGATCGTCGCGCAGACGATCGGCATCGACCGCTCGTCGGTCCAGCCCGTCGACGCGAACGCGTCGGTCGCCGCCGACGCGGACGTCATCGTCATCGTCGGCGCCGACAAAATCGGCTAGCTGAACCCGAGGGGTCGCGATGGCCGGCTCGAATGAGGTCCTGCTCGTGCGCCACGGGGAGACCGACGACAACGCGGCCGAGCGCTTTCAGGGCCGCATCGACACGCCGCTGAACGACCGCGGCCGCGAGCAGTCGCGCGCGCTCGCCGAGACGCTCGCCGGCGAGGGCCTGCGCGCGCTGTACACGAGCCCGCTGGCGCGGGCCCGCGAGACGGCCGAGATCGTCGGCGCGCTGCTCGGCCTCGAGCCGGTCTGCGACCCGCGCCTCATGGAGGCCGACGCCGGCAGCTGGGCGGGGCGCCTGATCGCCGACATCGTCGCCGACAACGCCGACGCCTACGGCGCCTGGCGCGCGCGCGCGCCCGGCTTTCGCTTCCCGGCCGGGGAGTCGATCGAGGAGCAGGGCGCGCGCGTGGCGGCGGCGCTGCTCGACGTCGCCGCGGGGCCGCTGCCGGCGCTCGTCGTGACGCACGGCGGGACGATCCGCGCCGTCGACGGCATCGACGCGCCCGGCGGCGCCGTCGCCAACTGCGCGCTGTTCCGGGTGCCCGCGCCGGTCCCTGCGCAGTCGTAGCGAGCGGCGGCGATGGTCCTCACCGGCGACATCCCGACGAGCAACGGCGCGCAGTCGTCGCGAGCGGCGGCGATGGTCCTCACCGGCGACATCCCGACGAGCAACGGCGCGCAGTCGTGAACGCGGCGCCCCGGATCGCGTTCGCGCTGCTCGTCGGCGCGACGTTCGCGGCG
>DATJEE010000056.1:0-3099 GCA_035496995.1 Solirubrobacteraceae bacterium
ACCCGGCTCAGGAACACCGGGTTGCCCACCAGGTAGCGCCTCCACATCCGCTGCGGCTCGATCGCCAGTCTGAAGATCCATTCCAGTCCATTGTCGGATAGCGAGGCCGGCGCACGCGGCACGCGCCCGGAGACGAAATCGAAGAGGGCGCCGACGCCCCAGAGCACGCGGCAGTCCAGGCGGTCGACGGTGCGCTGGGCCCAGATCTCCTGCTTGGGCGTGCCCATGCCCACGAGGAGGATGTCAGGCCGGCACGCGTTGATGTCCTCGATGACGCGCTCGTCGTGCCCGGAGCCGATCTCGAAGTAGCCGTGGTGCGTGCCGACGACGCGCAGCCCGGGGTGCGCGCGGCGCAGCCGCTGGCCGGCCTGCGCGGCGACGCCGGGGTCGCAGCCGAGGAGGTAGACCGAGGTATCCTGCTCCTCGCAGAGCGCCGCGAGGTTCCAGATCCAGTCGGCGCCCGTCATGCGGTGCGGGATCTCGGCGCTCAGCGCCTTGGCGGCGAGGCGGACGCCGTAGCCGTCGCAGTAGACGAGGTCGGCCTCCTCCAGCGCGGCGCGCAGCGCGGGGTCCTCGCGCGACTGGTTGAGGACGTGCGCGTTGACGTACATGACGCGCCGCGTGGGGCCGTCGTCGTCGACCCACCCGATGATCCGGGCGAGCAGCTCGTCGGGGTGGCCGAGTTCGATCGGGAGATCGAAGATCCTCGACTGACCCGGCTCTGGCGACACGATGGCGGCTTCCGTTGCCTCTGGCACGACCCGCGGATGGTAGCCATGCCCCCAGCGGAGCGGATCACCCGAACGTCTGGGCTGGACGTTTGTCGCCTGTCCGGCCAGATCCACTCAGGCAGGCTTGTGCCAGACGAACAGGTGCCCGCGGGCCTCGCCGCGCAGCCCGAGCTCGCGGACGGCCTGCGTGACGCCGGGGTAGTCGTCGTCGTCGTCGTCGTGGAAGGCGACGACGCCGCCGGGCGCCAGCACCGGCTCCCAGACGCGGAACGTCGCCATCGTCTCCTCGAGCTCGTGCGAGGAGTCGATGAACACCGCGTCGACCGGCGGCGGGTCGGCGGGGCCGAGCCCGCCCGGGCGGTCGTACAGGTGCACGCGGGCGCGGTCGGCGGGCTTGAGCAGCGCGAGGTAGCGATCGCGCTCGGGGTGCGCCTCGACGTCCCAGCTGTGGACCTCGCGGCCCGGGCGCGCGAGCGCGATGCAGGACGTCGTCCAGGCGGCGGCGGTGCCGACCTCCGCCACGCGCGGGCCGTCGCCGAGCGCGTCGAGCAGGACCCGCAGCTCGGCCGGGCGGCAGGCGACGTCGATGCTCCACGTGTCGCGGTCGGCCTGCGCGCGGCGCATCGCTTGGACCCAGAACGTCGCGACCGGGCGCGGGAGGCGGGCGAGGTTGGCGGCCTGCAGCGCGAGGCGCCGCGCGCGCTCGACGGGCGAGCGTTCGTCGCCCGTGCGGAAGAGGTGCGGGAGGCCGCGGCGCATTGCCGCGAGAACCTACTTCAGAGCCGGACGGGCCCGGTCGGCGGATGTTCGGGAGCGGCCCGTGAGATGGTTCTCGCAATGCCGATCGTCGCCATCGACGCGCGCGACGCGTTCGCGCCCGAGCTGCGCGGCTGGGGGCGCTACGCACGCGAGCTCGTCGACGCCCTGCCCGAGCGGCCGGAGCTCGACTACCGGATCATCTCCGCGGGCGGCCGCGGCCCCGAGGTGCTCTTCGAGCAGGTCGGCCTGCCGCTGCGCCTGCGCAGCATGAAGGCCGACCTCGTCCACGCGCCGAACTGCTTCCTCCCGCTGGCGCGCCCGTGCATGGGCGTCGTGACGATCCACGACCTCGCCTTCGAAGTCTTCCCGGACGATTTCTCCAAGCGCACCGGCTCGAAGTACCGGACCTTCGCGCCGCGGGCGGCGCGCTCGGCGCAGCGGGTCATCTGCGTCTCCGGCTATACCGCCGACGACGTCATCCGCCGCTACGACGTCGATCCGGCGCGCGTGCGGATCATCCCCAACGCCCCGTCGCTGCCGATCGGCGACATGCCGGTGCCCGACGACGGGCCCTACCTCCTCGCCGTCGGCGACCTGCGGCCGAAGAAGAACCTCCTGCGGCTCGTCGAGGCGTTCCGCGTCCTGCGCGGCCAGGGGCTCGAGCACCGGCTCGTGCTCGCCGGCGTCGACAGCGGCGAGGGCGCGGCCGTGCGCGAGGCCGCCGGCGGCGAGCCGGTGCGCTTAGCCGGCTACATCTCCGATGCGCGCCTGGACGCGCTGATGCGCGGCGCCGACGCGCTCGTCCATCCGTCGCTGTACGAGGGCTTCGGCCTCGTCCTCGTCGAGGCGATGGCGCGCGGCGTGCCGGTCGTGGCGGCGCGTGCGACGGCGCTGCCGGAGACCGGCGGCGAGGCGGCGGAGTACTTCGACCCGCTCGACGTCACCGACATGGCGGCCGCGATCGCGGGCGTCGTCGGCGACCGCGCGCGCCACGGGGAGCTCGCGGCGCTCGGCCGGGCGCGCGCCGCGCGGCTGTCGTGGGCGACGAGCGCGGCGCTGACGGTCGCGGTGTACGAGGAGATCCTCGCGGGATGAGCGCGGTGCAGCGCACGACGATCCTCGTCCTGAGCGTTGACGAGGCGCACCTGCTCGCCCACTCGCTCCCGGCCGCCGCGGCCCAGCCCGGCGCCGAGCTGCTCGTCATCGACAACGCGTGCACCGACGCGACGCGCTCGGTCGCCGAGGCCAACGGCGCGCGGGTGCTCGGACTGCGCGAGCGCGTGTCCTACGCGGCGGCGATCAACGCCGGGATCCTCGCGACCGAGGGCGACGCGATCCTCCTGCTGAACGCCGACTGCGTCCTGGACGCGGGCTTCCTCGCGGCCGCGCGGCCGCGCCTGGCGCAGCGCGGCGTCGGCTCGGTCGCGCCGCGGCTCGTGCGGGCGACGGGGATGACGGAGGACGAGCGCCTCGACGTCCTGGACGCCGCCGGCATGGTCGTCGACCGCCGGCGCAAGAACGCGCTCGTCGGCCACGGCGAGCCGGCGTCGCGCTACGGCGCCGCGGCGGAGGTCTTCGGCGGCGACGGCGCGTGCGTGCTCTATCGCCG
>DATJEE010000057.1:0-13930 GCA_035496995.1 Solirubrobacteraceae bacterium
AAGCCGGCGGAGGGCGTCTTCACGAAATGCCCGAACCCCGTCTGCCCGGGGCGCCAGTGGCAGCTGCTCAAGCACTTCGTCTCGCGCGGGGCGATGGACATCGACGGGCTCGGCGAGAAGCAGGTCGGCCAGCTGCAGCAGGCCGGGCTCGTCACGACGGCGGCCGACTTCTACCGCCTGGCGCCCGAGCAGCTGCTCGAGCTCGAGGGCTACGGCGAGATCTCCGCGACGCGGATCGTTGAGAACATCGGCGCGTCGAAGGAGCGTCCGCTGGGCCGCCTGCTGTTCGGCATCGGCCTGGAGGAGGTCGGCTCGGTCACCGGCCGCAACCTCGCGCAGCGCTTCCGCTCGATCGATGCGCTGCTGGCGGCGAGCGCCGAGGAGATCGAGCAGACGCCGGGCGTCGGGCCGAAGATGGCGCAGCGGATCGCCGAGCAGCTCGCCGAGCCGGCGATGCGCGCGCTCGTCGAGGACCTGCGCTCCGTCGGGGTGAGTGTGGCGCTCGAGGGCCCGCCGCCGGGCGCGGGGCCGTTGGCCGGCAAGACGTTCGTCCTCACCGGCACGCTGCCCGAGCTCACGCGCGAGCAGGCGACCGAGCGCATCGAGGGCGCCGGCGGGCGCGTGACATCCGGCGTGTCGAAGAAGACGGATTACGTCGTCGCGGGCGCGTCGCCGGGCTCCAAGCTCGAGAAGGCCGAGCGCCTCGGCGTGACGGTGCTCGACGAGGCGGGGCTGCTCGAGCTCCTGCCGTAGGGTCAAGCTCGATCAGCGCGGGGGCAGCGCGCCGCCGGAGGACGACGGCAGCGGGACGGTCGCCGCCGGGACCGTCGTCGTCGCGGCGGGCGGCGCCGGTGCCGCCTGAGGCCCGGGCGCGGCGCCGAGCCGGGCGATCGCGACCGTCATGCGATCCTCGCGCGCCTTGGCGCTGAACGTGTTCGCGCGGTTGGTCATGAAGGCGAACACGACGTCGCGCCCGCCGGCCGTCCGGCAGTAGCCCGCCAGCGCGCTCACGAGCCGCAGCGTGCCGGTCTTGACCTGGCAGCGGCCCGCCGCCGCGGTGCCGCGCATGCGCGCCTTGACCGTGCCGGTCGCGCCCGTCACCGCAAGCGACGGCCGGAAGCTCGCCGCCATGTCCGGCTCGGCCATGCGCTGCAGCAGCGTGACGACCTGGCGCGGCGTCGTGCGGTTCTGGCGCGACAGGCCGGAGCCGTCGACGATCCGCTGCGGGCGCACGCCGAAGCCGCCGAGCGTGTCGCGCACGACGTCCGCGCCCGCCGTCTCGGTGCCGCTGCCGCCGAGGCGCGCGCCGAGGTCCTTCAGCAGCATCTCGGCGGCGAAGTTGTTCGACGGGACGTTCGTGAAGCGCGCGAGCTCGGCGACGCTGCGCGAGGGGACGGTCGCGAGTGTCCGCGCGCCCTCGGGGGCGGGGCCGGCGAGGCTGTGGCCCGCGACGGTGACGCCGGCGGCGCGCAGCTGCGTCGCGAAGCGGCCGGCGGCGAAGCGCGCGGCGTCCAGCCGCGCGCGGCCCTGGAAGATCCCGCGGTCGTAGGCGAGCGCGCTGAGGACGCCGCCGAGGTCGGTGTCGTAGCCCGCACAGCAGCCCGAGCGGCGGTCGTCGAACGCACTCTCGTCGCCGACGACCGCGCCGGCGATGCGCTTGATGCCGGCGCTGCGGACCGCGCGGGCGAGGATCGCGGCGGACTGGACGCCGAAGAACGGGTCGCCGCCGCCGACGAGCACGAGGTCGCCGCCGAGCGTCCCGTCGGCCGCGAGGACCGTGCCGGGCGCCGTCACGGCGAGCGTCTGCAGCGTCGTCGCCGGGCCGAGCCGCAGGAGCGCCGTGGAGGTCGTGTAGAGCTTCTCGACGGACGCCGGGATGCGGACGATGTCGGGGCGCCGGGCGTAGAGCCGGCGGCCGTCGGCGAGGTCGGCGACGTAGGCGCCGCTGGCGGGCGGGGCGTGGCGCATCTCGCCGGCGAGCGTCGCCTGCAGGTCGGCGTCGTCGAACGCGACGGCCGGGGGCGCGGCGCCCGTCAGGGTTGCGGCGGCGAGCAGCGAGACGAGGAGCGGGCGCATCGCAGGTAGACAACACGCGACGGCGGACGTTCGAGCGGTCGGCGCCCGGGCCGTAGAATCAGCGCCATGGGCAAGGTCGTCAAGCTCGACCCGCAGGCCAAGGACGGATCTCGCCCGAAGAACGCCCGTCGCCCCAAGGGCTCGAAGACCGCGCTCGTGCTCGGCGGCGGCGGCTTCACCGGCGGCGTCTACGAGATCGGGGCGCTGCGGGCGCTCGACCTCCTGACGGTCAACCGGACGGTCAACGACTTCGACGTCTACGTCGGGACGAGCGCCGGCGCCTTCGTCGCCGCGATGACGGCCAACGGCGTGACGCCCGAGGAGATGATGCGCGTCGTCACCCACCAGCGGCCGACGCCGTTCCCCGACGCCGACCTCGGCAACCTCCTGCGGCCGAACCTCGCCGGGTTCGCGCGCAGCGCGATCGGCCTGCCGCTGCGGACGGTCGGCGTGCTGCGCGGCATGATCGGGCAGCTCGGCCAGGTCTCGGCGATGGATCTCATGCTCGCGCTCGCCGACGGCCTGCCGTCGGGCGCCTACACGGGCTCGGGGATCGAGGCCTACCTGCAGACGGTGCTCTCCGATCCGTCGCGCAGCGACGACTTCCGCCAGCTCGCGGTCGAGCTGTACCTCACGGCGACCGACCTCGACACGTGCGAGCGGATCGTCTTCGGCGACGAGGGCTGGGACGACATCCCGATCTCGACGGCCGTCCGCGCGTCGACGGCGCTGCCGATGGTCTACGCCCCGGTGAAGGTCCGCGACCGCGAGCTCGTCGACGGCGGGATCGTCTCGACGACGAACCTCGACATCGCCGTCAACGCCGGCGCGAAGTTCATCGTCGTCGTCAACCCGCTCGTGCCGTACGTCAACGACTTCAAGACGAAGATCAAGACGCTGTCGGGGACCCGCACGCGCCATGTCAGCGACATGGGCTTCCCGCAGATCGGCTACCAGGCGTTCAAGATGGTCGCCTACCAGCGGCTGCACGAGATGGCGCGCCAGTGGGAGCAGCGCTACCCGGGCGTCGACATCATCCTCATCGAGCCCGAGCCCGACGACGAGCTGATGTTCCAGACGCCGATCATGAACTTCACGTCGCGCGTGGAGATCGCGCGCCACGGCTTCCAGTCGGTCACGACGCAGCTCGCGTTCGGCTACCCGCGCTTCCGCGAGATCTGCAAGCGCCACGGCATCCAGATCTCGGCGACGCGCGTGCGCAACGTCATGAAGCACTTCGAGGCCGAGCAGGGCCGCACGCGCGCGTGGCGCAAGATCCTCGAGCAGACGACGGGGGCGCTGCTGCGGCAGTCCGCCGACGAGCAGACGCGGGCGCGGCCGTAGCGGGCGGAGAAACACGCGCGCCCGCGAGGTCGCGGGCGCGAGAAGCCGGACGTCGGTGCGCAGCTAGAGCTTCGCGGGCTCCAGGCGCTGCTCGGCGTTGAGGCTCGTGATGAAGAGCGACTTATCGATCTTGCCCTGGAAAATCGGCACCCCCAGCTCCATGCACTTGGAGATCACGTCGCGGCGTTCGAGCCCGGCTTCGCGCGCCAGTTCCGTGGGGGTGAGGTGATTGGGCATCGGCGTGACCCTCCTGTGTGGTTTAGAGCACAATGTCTTGTACCACCCGGGGAGGACGGGCTCAATAAGACTGCCTAAATTGGGTTCGGAACGTCGACGAAAAGATGGTCGACGCCGAAGCGCTCCGCCAGCAGATCGCCGAGCCGGCGCACGCCGAAGGTCTCCGTCGCGTAGTGGCCCGCGGCGAGGAAATGGATCCCCTCCTCGCGCGCGAAGGTCATGACGCGCTCGGCCGGCTCGCCGGTGAGGAACGCGTCGTGGCCGGCGGCCGCGGCCTCGGGCAGGTAGTCGGCACCGGCCCCCGAGACGATGGCGATCGTGCGGACGGCCGCGGGCCCGTCGAGGAACGCGAGCGGCTCGCGGCCGGTCAGCTCGCGCACGCGCGCGACGAGCGCGCCGGCCTCGACGCCGTCGCCGCAGAAGTAGCCGGTGACGCCGATCGGCCGCCCCTTGTGCATCGCGAACGGCTCGCGCGCCGTGCAGCCCAGCCCCGCTGCGATGAGCGCGTTGTTGCCGACCTCGGGGTGGCCGTCGAGCGGGAGGTGGTAGGCGGCGAGCGCCATGTCGTGGTCGAAGAGCAGCTGCAGGCGGCGCTTGGCCGCGGGCGTGAGGGCCAGCGGCGCGCCGTTCCAGAAGAGGCCGTGATGGACGAGGACGAGGTCGGCGTCGTGGGCGGCGGCGCGCTCGAACAGCTCGGCGCCCGCCGACACGCCGGTCACCACGGTGCGCACCTCCGAGGGCCCCGGGACCTGCAGGCCGTTGGGCCCGTAGTCGCTGAACGCGGCGGGTTCGAGCAGCTCGTCGAGGTACGCCAGCAGGTTGGCAAGCACGATCGTGAACGCTACAGTTCACCGGTCGCCGCAGGTCAGTCCGGTCCGCATGAGGCGCCCGGGCGGCGACACGAGCAGAGCCACCGGATGGATAGGGGAAGTCATGTCGGCCTTGGCAGTCGTCGGTAGGCCCGCGGATCACGATACGGACGATCTTGATCTCGTCGCTGGCGTACGGGCCGGCGACGACCGCGCGTTCGAGGCCCTGTACCTGCGCTACCAGGCGCGCATCACGGCGTACGTGCGCGGCATGGTCAACGACCACGGGCGCGCGGAGGACATCACGCAGGAGGTCTTCATGTCGGCGCTGCGCCGCATGCGCGGGACCGACGCCCCGATCGCCTTCAAGCCGTGGATCTACGAGATCGCCAAGAACGCCTGCATCGACTCCTGGCGGCGGTCGCGCAACGCCAACGAGGTCTCCTTCGACGCCCAGGATGCCCTCGGTGCCGACGACCACGGGCGCCTCGCCGATCCCGGCGTGACGCCGCACTCCGCGATCGACAACAAGGACGCGCTCGACAACCTCTGCGGCGCCTTCGGCGGCCTCTCGCCGATGCACCACGAGATCCTCGTCATGCGCGAGTTCGAGGGCCTCTCCTACCGCGAGATCGGTGAGCGCCTCGGCATGAGCCGGCCGGGCGTCGAGAGCACGCTGTTTCGCGCGCGCCGGCGCCTGAGCGAGGAGTACGAGGAGCTCGTCAGCGGCGAGCGCTGCCTGCGCGTGCAGCGCATCATCGACAGCTCCGGCGGGCGCGCGTCCGGGGTCCGCGACCAGCGCCGGATGGACCGCCACCTCTCCCACTGCCAGCCCTGCCGGCGCTACGCCCGGCTTGCCGGCGTCGATCTCGGCGTGCCCGTGCCCGCCCGGCCCGCGGCGGCCGCCGCGGCGAAGATCGCCGCGTGGTTTCCGCTGCCGCTGTTCGTGCGCCGCCGCTGGGGCGGCGAGGATGCGGGGCAGTTCGTCGCGCAGTCCCACCACGGGCCACTCGCGCAGTGGACGACGTCGCTCGCCGGGACGTTCGACCCGTCGCTCGTCTCGGGCTGGTCGAAGGCCATCGCGACAGCGGCGACGGTCGCGGTCGCGGGCGTCGGCGCCGGCGCCGCCATCCGCGTGCATCACGGCGACCCCGGCGCGGGCGCAAAGCGGCCGGCCGCGGCGACGCGGGCGCCCGGCCAGGGATCGGCGCGCGGCGGACACGGCGTCGCCGCGGGTCGGGGCTCCGTCGCCGCCAAGCACGGCGCCCGGGCCGCCACGCACGGCGATCGCGCCGGTGGCGCGGCGGACACCGGCGCGGCGCCGGTGGTGCCGCGACTGCCCGCTGCGGGCGTGACGGGTTCCCGAACCGGGACGCCCGGAGCCGTGACGAGGCCCGCCCAGCCCGATCGCGCTGCCGGCGGGACGACCGCGCCGACGGCGCCCGCGAACCGGCCCGCCGGCGCGGCGCCCAGCTCCTCCACGACCGCCGCGCCGCCGCCGGCGGCCATCGGTCACGTCATCGACGCGCTCGGCACGCCGGCCGCGGCGGCGACCGGTTCCGCCGGAACGCCGGCGGCGGGCAGCGCGCCGACGGCGCCGGTCGAGACCGCCGTCGGGAGCACCACGGACCTCGTGACGAACTCGCTCGCGGCTCCCGAGACGGGCTCCACGCCCGTGCGGGCGCCGATCGGCGACACCCCGCCCGCCGCCGCGCCGGAGGCGCTCCAGGGCGTCGCGACCGCGCTCGTCGCTACCGTGACGGGCGCGGTGACCAGCACGCTCGCCCCCCCGGCGCCCGGACGCGCCACGCCTTGACCGACGCCCCTTCCGAGAGCGGGCTCGAGCCGTTCACGGACACCGCGCTCTACGCGCTCGGCGCGTACTTCGCCGACCGCCACCCGGAGCTCATGGACGACGTCGTCCGGCAGGCTCAGCTCGTCGAGGACGCCGGTGCCGAGCGCTACGCAAAGCGGGAGGGCGTGACGCTCGAATCGGCCCTCCAGACGCTCATCACGGGCCTCGCCGTCCGGTACTACCGGGCGGTCGCGGGGTCGTCGTGAGATAATCCCCCGATCGGGGCGTGGCGCAGCCTGGTAGCGCGCACCGTTCGGGTCGGTGAGGTCCGCGGTTCAAATCCGCGCGCCCCGATAGCAAGAGACGCCCGAGCGATCGGGCGTTTCTGCGTTCGTGGCGCGAAATGCCCGGCGCAACCGCAGAGCCGGGTTGCCGGCGGGCAGCGCGTGCGCAGGGCTCCGTCAGTCGCCGAGCCAGAGCATGAGCAGGGCGACGATCCCGAGCGCGGCGAGCAGCAGCGATCGCGGGGGGAGCCGCTGCTCGCCGGCTCCGGCCGCCGGCGGCACGGGGTCCGCCTGAGCTCGAGCGGTGGGCCGCGCCGCTAGTACGTCGCGGCCTGTGCCAAAGGGGCGGTGCGCGTCGCGGCCTCCTGCACGAAGGCGATGTTCGAGGCGTTGACGAGCACCGGTCCCGAGGCGGTCGTGAGCGTGGCCCATCCGCTGCGCAGGCCGGTCGCGACGTCGTCGAGGGGCTCGCTGACGGTGAGCGAGAGACGGCGCTCGTCGCTGAGCGTGTTGAAGACGATGATCGTGGACATCCGGCCAAGGTACGCAGCCCGCAAGCGGATCTGGACGGGTGTCGGGGGGCTGCCGGACGAACGTCCAGCCGCACCGAACGGTGCGTCAAATTCCGGTGCAGCGACGCCGATCTCGGCTTGCGACCTGGCACGCGACGGTGCGGCCAGGGCACATCGGGCCACCCATGGAGGGGATCGCCGTCTCAGATCGCCGTGACATCAGGCTCGCACCCCAGCCGGTGCGGACAGCGGGGAAATGGCTGCTGGCGGGCGACGAGCGCCTGCTACTGCGCGGCGTGACGTACGGCACGTTCGACGCGGCGCTCGACGGTGCCGTCCCGCCGCCGGCACAGGTGCAGGCGGACTTCGCGCAGATGTCGCGCGCCGGCGTCAACTGCGTGCGGACGTACACGGCCCCGCCCGTCTGGCTGCTCGACCTCGCGCTCGGCGCCGGCCTGCGCGTCATGGCCGGCCTCGCGTGGGAGCAGCATGTCGCGTTCCTCGAGGAGCCGGGCCGTGCGGCCGCGATCGAGGCGGCCGTCCGCGGGCAGGTGCGCGCGTGTGCCGGCCATCCGGCGCTGCTCTGCTGGGCCGTCGGCAACGAGATCCCGACGTCGATCGTGCGCTGGCACGGGGCGCCCGCGACCGAGCGCTTCCTCGAGCGCCTCTGCGGCGCCGTCCGCGAGGAGGACCCCGGCGCGCTCGTGACGTACGTCAACTACCCGAGCACCGAGTACCTCGACCTCCCGTTCCTGGACCTCGTGTGCTTCAACGTCTTCCTCGAGGAGCAGGAGCCGCTGGAGGACTACCTCGCGCGCCTGCAGATCCTCGCCGGCAACCGCCCGCTCGTCCTCACGGAGATCGGCCTGGACAGCGCGCGCAACGGCGAGCAGCGCCAGGCGCGCGTGCTGGGCGGCCAGCTGCGCGCGGCGTACGAGCTGGGCGCCGCCGGCGCGTTCGTGTTCAGCTGGACCGACGAGTGGCATCGCGGCGAGCACGAGATCCGCGACTGGGACTTCGGGCTCGTCGGCCGCGACCGCCGCGCCAAGCCCGCGCTCGCGGCCGTGAGCGAGGTGTTCGCCGAGCCGCTGCGCTCTCCGGCCGCGGGCTGGCCGACCGTCTCGGTCGTCGTGTGCTCGCGCGACGGCGCGCGCTGGATCGCGGAATGCCTGGCGGCCGTCGGCGAGCTCGACTACCCGGCCTACGACGTGATCGTCGTCGACGACGGCTCGACCGACGAGACGGCGGCGATCGCCGCCGGCTTCGCCGGCGTGCGCGTGATCAGCACGACCAACGGCGGCCTGTCGCGGGCGCGCAACATCGGCCTGGAGGCCGCCGGCGGCGAGATCGTCGCCTACCTCGACGACGACGCGCGGCCCGAGCCGAGCTGGCTCACGCACCTCGTGCGGCCGCTCGTGTCGGGCGCGTACGCCGCGGCCGGCGGGCCGAACCTCGCCCCGCCCGGCGACGGCCCGATCGCCGACTGCGTCGCCAACGCGCCGGGCGGGCCGACGCACGTCCTGCTCTCCGATCGCGAGGCCGAGCACATCCCCGGCTGCAACATGGCCTTCCGAGCCGAGGCGCTGCGCGCGGTCGGCGGCTTCGACGAGGTGTTCCGGATCGCCGGCGACGACGTCGACGTCTGCTGGCGCCTGCAGGAGGCCGGCGACGCGATCGGCTTCGCGGCCGCCGCCGTCGTCTGGCACCACTGCCGCTCGAGCGTGCGCCGCTACCTTCGCCAGCAGTTTCAGTACGGCCGCGCCGAGGGTCTGCTCGAGGCCAAGTGGCCCGAGCGCTACAACCGGCGCGGCCACGCGACGTGGGAGGGCCGCGTCTACGGCAACTCGCTCGCCGCCGGGATGAACCGGCGGCGCGCGCAGATCCAGTACGGCACCTGGGGGCAGGCGCTCTTCCAGAGCCGCCGCGTCGCGCAACCGGGCCTCGTGACATCCCTGAGCCGCCGGCCGGAGTGGTACCTCGCGCTCGCGGCGCTCGCCGCCGGCGGGGCGCTGGGCGCGCTGTGGCCGCCGCTGCTGTCCGCGCTCGCGGTCTTCGTCGTCGCGGCCACCGTGACGGTCGCCGACGCGTGGCGCACCGCCGGCCTGGCGACATTCACCCACGGGCCGCGCTCGCGCAGGCTGCATGCCGCGATGCGCGCCGTCACCGCGGCCCTGCACCTGCTGCAGCCCGTCGTCCGCTACGCCGGGCGGCGCCGGACGGCCCCCGCGCACGTCCGCACGGCGCTCGCCGCGCCGTGGGGGCGCACGGACCGCCTGTGGAGCGAACGCCCGTCCTCGCCGGCGCAGTGGCTCGTCGCGCTCGAGCGCGCGCTCGGACCGGCGCGCCCGCGCCGCGGCGGCACCTGCGAGCGCTGGGATCTCGAGGTCCGCGGCGGACTGCTGGGCGCCGCGCGGCTGCGCGCCGGGCTGGAGGAGCACGGCGCCGGGCGCCAGCTCGTGCGCCTGCGCACGTGGCCCGTGCCGTCGCGGACGGCGATCGGCGCCGCCGCGCTGCTCGTCGCGCTGGCCGTCCTCGCGGCCGGCGACGGCGCGCTCGCCGCCGCCGCGGTGCTCGGCGCGGGCGCGCTCGCGCTCGCCGGGCACTGCCTGCGCGCCTGCGCGGCCGCCTGCGGGGCCCTGCGGACGGCGATCGGCGGACTGCCCGGGCAGCACGCGCCCAAGAGCGCCGTGGCCGCCCACCCGCCGGTCCGCGCCTGCGTCGCGCGGACGGCCGAGGAGGTGACCCCGTGAGCATCCCGCCGCCGACCCGCGACAAGGGCGCCCCCGCGCCGCAGCCGACACCGGCCGAGGAGCCGAGCTCGCGGTGGCGGCGGCGCCGTGAGCGCCCGAGCCCGTGGGCGTTCTTCGCCGACTTCCCGCGCGTGCTGCCGTACCTGCGCCCGCACCGGCGGCTGGCGGGCGCGTCGCTGCTGATGGTCGTCGTGTCGACCGTCATGGCGCTGGCGTCGCCGTGGCCGCTGGCGATCCTCGTCGACTCGGTCCTCGGCAACCATCCGCTGCCGTCGGTGCTCAGCGCGCTGGACGGCGTCGGGCGCTACGAGCTGCTCGCGTTCGCCGTCCTCGCCGGGCTCGTCGTGACCGGCCTCGAGCACGGCCTGGCGGTCGTCGACGAGTACGTCAACACGCGCCTGGACCAGAACATGGTGCTCGACCTGCGCAGCGACATGTTCCGGCACGCGCACCGGCTCTCGCTGGCGTGGCACGACCACAAGAAGACCGGGATGCTGATGTTCCAGATCAACAACCAGGCGGCGACGATCGGATCGATCACCGTCTCGATCCCGCCCCTGATCCAGAGCGTGCTGACGCTCGCCGGGATGTTCTACGTCGTCTACCGGATCGAGCCGACGCTCGCGCTCGTGGCGCTCAGCGTCGTGCCGTTCATCTACTACTCGGCCGGCTACTACGCGCGCCGCATCCAGCCGCGCGTGCTGCGCGTGCGCAACCTCGAGGGCACGTCGCTGGCGATCGTCCACGAGGCGATGGCGATGCTGCGCGTGATCGTCGCCTTCGGGCGCGAGCAGTACGAGCACCGGCGCTTCCGCGCGCAGGCCAGGGAGGCCGTCGACGCACGCGTCGACCTCACCGTGCGCCAGACGCTGTTCTCGCTCGTCGTGACGATGACGACCGCGATCGGCAGCGCGCTGGTGCTCGCCTTCGGGGCGTACTACGTCATCCAGAAGCGCATGTCGGTCGGCGAGCTGCTCGTCGTCATGGGCTACATCGCGGCGCTCTACAAGCCGCTGGAGCAGATCAGCCACACCGTCTCCAGCCTCCAGCAGCAGTTCATCAGCCTGCGCAACGCGCTGAACCTGCTCGACACCGAGCCGGAGATCCTCGAGCGCCCGGACGCCGTCGCGGTGCGGCGCGTCGCCGGGGACATCGCCTTCGAGGACGTGAGCTTCGGCTACAGCGGGCGCCCGGGCACGCTGCGCGACATCTCCTTCGCGGCGCCACCGGGATCGCGGATCGCCGTCGTCGGCCCGACGGGCGCCGGCAAGAGCACGCTGCTGCACCTGCTGCCGCGCTTCTACGACCCCCAGCGCGGCCGCGTGCTCATCGACGGTCACGACATCCGCGACCTCAGGCTCGACGCGCTGCGCGCGCAGATCTCGATCGTCGCGCAGGAGCCGCTGCTGTTCGCGGGCTCGATCCGGTCGAACATCGCCTACGGGCGGCTGGACGCCGGCGAGGCGGAGATCGTCGCGGCCGCCCGCGCGGCCAACGCGCACGACTTCATCAGCGCGCTCCCCAAGGGCTACGACACCGAGCTCGGCGAGCGCGGCGCGATGCTCTCGGGCGGCGAGCGCCAGCGCATCTCGGTGGCGCGCGCGTTCCTCAAGGACGCGCCGATCCTCATCCTCGACGAGCCGACGTCGGCGATCGACTCGCGCACGGAGGCCGTCATCCTCGAGGCGCTCGCCCGCCTCATGGAGGGCCGGACGACGTTCATGGTCGCCCACCGGCTGTCGACGATCCGCGACTCCGATCTCATCCTCGTCCTCAACCGCGGCGCGATCGTCGAGCAGGGAACCCACGACGAGCTGCTCGACGCCGGCGGCCTGTACGCCGAGCTGCACGACGCCCAGAACGCGGCGCCGCGCCGGCGCGCCGCGGCCGCGATAGGCGCCGACGGGCTGTCGGAGCTCACGAAGGCGATCGTCGCCGGGCGCGAGCAGGGCGCCGAGCTCGCGGGCCCGGCGCTCGCCGAGCTCGCCCGGGCGATGGCGGCGCGCGAGGCCGACCCCGTGGCGCTCGCCGACGACGGGCTGCAGGCCGTCTGGCTGCTCATCGGCGCGGCCTGGCCGCTGCTCGCCGACGGCTCGCCCGAGCGCCTGCACGAGCTGGCGGACGGCGGCGGCGACGGCGCGCCCGGGCTCGAGGAAGCCGCCGAGATGGCGCGCCAGATGCTCGCCGATCTGGGCCTGCAGTCCGCGTCCCCGACCCTCGCCGAGGTGCCGCGATGAGCCGCAAGATCGTCGTGCTCGGGATGATGGCCAAGATGCCCGTGCCGGGCGTGCTGTGGCAGACGCTGCACTACCTGCTCGGGCTGGCGCAGCTCGGCCTGGAGCCGTGGTACGTCGAGGCCAACGCGCGCACCCCGACGATGCTCATGCGCACCGACACCGATGACGGGTCGGCGCTCGCCGCGGCGCTCATCGAACGCGTCATGCGCGCGAACGGGCTCGCAGGCCGGTGGGCGTACCACGCGCTGCACGACGACGGGCGCTGCTACGGGCTGAGCGAGCCGGCGCTGCGGCGCCTGTATCGCGAGGCCGAGGCGGTCATCAACCTGCACGGCGGCAGCGAGCCGCGCCCGGAGTTCGGCGACCGGCTCGTGTACCTCGAGACCGATCCGGTGCGCCTGCAGATCGAGCTGCACGACGGCGTCGCCGCGACGGCCGACTTCCTCGCGGCCCACAGCGCGTTCTTCAGCTTCGCCGAGAACCTCGGTGGCCCCGGCTGCCGGCTGCCGGTGAGCGACCGCTTCGACCTGCGCCCGACGCGCCAGCCGGTCGTGCTCGACCGCTGGCCGCAGCTCCCCTCGCGGGCCGGCGAGCGCTTCACGACGGTCGGCAACTGGCATCAGGGCTGGCGCCAGGTGACGTTCGAGGGCGAGACGTACGGCTGGAGCAAGGACGAGCAGTGGCGCGCCTTCCTCGACCTCCCCGCCCGCACCGGACAGGCCTTCGAGCTCGCGCTCAGCGGCTACCGCGACGAGCACCGCGTCGCGCTGGAGGCCAAGGGCTGGGGCGTGCGCCCGGCGCTGGAGTTCGGCACCGAGACGGGCGCCTACCGCGACTACATCGCGGGCTCGCGCGGGGAGTTCACCGTCGCCAAGGACCAGAACGTGCGCCTGCGCAGCGGCTGGTTCTCCGACCGCAGCGCGACGTACCTCGCGAGCGGGCGGCCGGTCGTGACGCAGGACACGGGCTTCGGCTGCGCGCTGCCGACCGGCGAGGGTCTGTTCGCCGTCGCCGACATCGACGAGGCGGCGGCCGCGATCGAGGCGATCGGCGCCGACGAGCAGCGCCACCGCCGCGCCGCGCGCGCGATCGCGGAGGAGTACTTCGACGCCACGCGCGTCCTCGGCGATCTGCTCGCCGAGCTTGGGATCAGGACGACACGCAAGGAGCAGTCCATGAAGGGACGCGAGAACGAGGCGCAGGCGCAGGCGCCGGCGCCGGTGGGCGGGGACGGGGAGCGGGAGCGCAGGCGGCTGGGCCCGGAGGCCCGGGTGCTCGCGCTGATCCCGCACTTCGAATGCGAGGAATGGCTCGACGACGCGCTGGAGTCGCTCGCGCAGCAGACGCGCCCGCTCGACGCGATCGTCGTCATCGACGACGCCTCCGCCGACCCGCCGACGCGCCTCGTCCAGCGCCACCCGGGCGTCACGCTCCTGCACGCCGACCGCAACGTCGGGCCCTACCGGCTCGTCCAGCAGGTCATCGAGGAGACCGGCTACGACGCCTACCTCTTCCAGGACGCCGACGACTGGTCGGCGCCCGAGCGGCTCGAAAAGCTCCTCGCCGCCGCCGAGAAGACCGGCGCCGAGCTCATCGGCACGCAGGAGCTGCGGGTCTTCTGCGACGAGCCCGAGGTCGCGCCGATCGCCTGGCCGCTGGACGTCGCGGGCGCCTTCAAGGCCCGCCCGACGGCATTTCCGCTCCTGCACCCGACGAGCCTCGTCTCGCGCGACCTCGTCATGGCACTCGGCGGCTTCGCCTCCGGGCTGCGCTTCAGCGGCGACGCCGAGTTCCTGCGCCGCGCGCAGCACGTCGCGAAGGTCGCGAACGTCTCCGAGCACCTCTACTTCCGCCGCATCCGGCGCAACTCGCTGACGACGGCTCCC
>DATJEE010000058.1:0-2617 GCA_035496995.1 Solirubrobacteraceae bacterium
GCTGGCGCCCGCCGCGAACGCCGGGCCGCTGCTGGCACGCGCCGCGTACGTCCCCAACGACACGGGCGTCGCCGCGGCGGGCGGGCCGCTCGGCGGCTGGGCGTCGCTGCAGTGGGAGCTCGACGGGCCGTTCGGGATCAACGCGCCGCAGGCGTGGTCGCAGGCCGCCGGCAGCGGTGGGAGCGGCGGCAACGGCGTGACGGTCGCCGTGCTCGACAGCGGCGTGGCCTACGCCGACCGCGGCCCCTACCGCCGCTCGCCCGACCTCGCCAAGGCGCGCTTCGTCAAGGGCCACGACTTCGTCGACGACGACCCGTATCCGAACGACGAGTTCGGCCACGGGACGTTCGTCGCGAGCACGATCGCCGCCACGGCGAACAACGCGTTCGGGACCGTCGGGGTCGCCTACCGGGCGCGCATCATGCCGCTGCGGGTGCTCGACTTCGAGGGGCGCGGCTACCCCGGCACGATCGCGCGCGCGATCCGCTTCGCCGTGACGCACGGCGCGAACATCATCAACCTCTCGCTCGAGCTCTACGACGCGCCGCCGGCCCTGCCCGTGCCGCGCAGCGTCACGGCGTCGCCGAGCGTCCGCTCCGCGCTGGGCGACGCCCGCCGCGCGGGCGTGCTCGTCGTCGCGGCCGCGGGCAACAGCTTCGACGCCCGCGTCCCCGGCAAGCGCTACGACACGCTCGCGCTGAACGTCGGCGGCACGACGGAGCACGGCTGCCTCGGCAGCTACTCCAACCACGGCCCCGGCGTCGACGTCGTCGCGCCCGGCGGCGGCGCCGACGCCGACCTCCCCGACGATCCCGACTGCCAGCCGAGCGCGCCCCCGGGCCGCGACATCTCGGCCGTGAGCTTCGCCACCGGCACGCCGCAGCACTTCGAGATCGTCCCGCGCTTCCGCGGGACCTCCACCGCCGCGCCGCATGTGTCGGGCGTCGCGGCGCTCGTCATCGCCTCGGGCGTCCTCGGCCGGCACCCGACGCCGGCCGCGATCGAGCAGCACATCGAGCGCACGGCGCGCGACCTCGGCGCACCCGGCCGCGACCGCTACTACGGCGCCGGGATCGTCGACGCGACCGCGGCGACGGCGCCGCTGACGGCCGCGCCCGCTACACCGTCCGGATGATGAGCACCGAGCACGGCGCGTGGTGGGAGACCTTGTTGGGCACCGACCCGAGGAGGAAGCGCTTGGCGCCGGTCATGCCCTTGTTGCCGACGACGATGAGATCGCTCCCGCGCTCCTCGGCGACGTCGAGGATCGCGTCGGCCGGATCGCCCTGACGGGCGAAGACCTCGACCTCGATCCCCGCGGCGCGGATCGCGCTTGCGGCGGCCTCGAGCGTCGCCTCGACGTCCTCGCGCGGGTTGACCATCCAGTGCAGGTCCTCGGGCACGTGGATCGTCGAGTGCAGCCGCGCGTCGGTCACCGGCTCGTACGCGCTGACGAGCTCGATCCGCGCGCCGACCGAGCGTGCCAGCTCGATGGCCTGGCGGACCGCCTCCGTGGCGGTGTCGGACCCGTCGGTGCCCACGACGATCGAGCTGAACATCCCTCTCCTATCGAGTCCGCGACCGGATCGCGCAGATGATAGGCGGACGCGCCAGGTAGGCGGATCGGCCTTACAGGAGCTTCACGAGCGCGATGACCATCCCGGCGACGACGAACACGACGACGCCGATCTGCATCCAGATCCAGGTGGGCGACACGGCCGCCGACCCTACTTGCCGCGCAGCTTCGCGTTGATCGCGGCGATCGCGGCGGCGACGCGGGCGTTGACGGACTGCGTCACGCCGGCCAGCCGGCGCTTCGCGAGCTCGATCCGCTGCGGGGTGGGGTTGCGCATCGCGGCGCTGGCCTCGCCGATGTCCTTGCCGAAGCCCGACATGACGGCGACGAGCCGCTCGTGCTGCTTGGTGACCTCCGACGGCGCGTCGATGCCGCGCAGATCCCGGACGACGCTGTCGATCGCCCGCTTGAAGCGCGTCAGCGTCCGCTGCTGCGTGGCGATCGAGCCGGCGGTTCCGGGCTGCGCCACGGTGCTGACGGTCGTCGCGAAGCGCTGCTGCGCCGCGTTGACCTCGCGCGCGTAGGCGTTCTTCTCCTTCGTCGAGGTGCCGCCGCCGCAGCCGGCGACCGCCGTCACGGCGACGAGCGCCGTGACGGTCGCCGCAAGCCGCCGCGAGAGCCGTCCCATGGCGCGGCAGCCTACATTCCGGGGCAGACCACTCGCGTCAGCCGGCGCCGGCGGCGGCCGGGAGCGGGTCGGCGCCGACCGGCGGACCGCTCGGCCCGCCGTCGGTCCCGCGCGTGACCGCCCGGCGCTTGCGCGCGAGGAACGGCAGCTCGACGTAGCGGTAGGAGAGGGCGGCGATCGCCGTCGTGACCGGCAGCCCGACGGCGGTCATGATCACGACGCGCGCGCCGATGCTCTCCCCCCCGCCGAGCGCGTGATCGATCGCGAACAGCACCGCGATGTGGGCGAGGTAGAACGAGTACGAGCGCGCGCCCATCCAGAGCATGAGCCGGTTGGCGAACAGGCGCGGCGCGCGGTCGGTGCCGAGCTGCAGGACGACCATGCCGAAGATCAGCGCGCCGGTGCACATCGCC
>DATJEE010000059.1:0-27910 GCA_035496995.1 Solirubrobacteraceae bacterium
AAGATGCTCAAGGGCCTGAAGGACTGACGGACGCACCGCCGCGACGAGCCACGCTGTCGTCCGTGAACGACGAAAGCCCCGCGCTCTGCAGGGCTCTCGGAGTACCGCTACGGGGATTCGAACCCCGGTTTCCGCCGTGAGAGGGCGGCGTCCTAGTCCCCTAGACGATAGCGGCGCGACGCCGTGCCACGGTAGCAAAGGCGGGCGCGTGGACCTCGGCCCTCGCGAGAGCCGGTCGTGACGCCGACCGGTAAGGTGGAGCGGTCTGCGGATGTGGCGGAATTGGTAGACGCGCGGCGTTCAGGTCGCCGTGAGTGCAAGCTCGTGGAGGTTCGAGTCCTCTCATCCGCATCCAGGAAGCCCCCGCTCACGCGGGGGTTTCTGCGTTCAGGGGCCGTGCGGGTCAGTGGCCGCAGTCCACTGCGACCTCCAGCGCCGCGCAGATCTCGACCATCCTGTCGTCGCCGAGCCGGCCGAGACGCTCGATGAGCACTCCGACCGACACACTCTCGACGCTGTCGAGGTTGACCCGCGAGCAGTTGCGCGCCGACCGGCTGCGGGCCGCGTAGCGCCGGCGTGTAACAACCCCGGCGCTCCCGAGACTCCGGACATCGACCGCGGCCGCCGCAGATCTGCGCGGCGGCCGCACAGCCCGCCGGACGAGAGGAGAACCGCGAATGCGCGCGTGGACAGTGGCACTCGTGGTCGGCGTCGCGCTCGCCGGCTGCGGCGGCGGTGACGACGGCGGGAGCGCGAGCGCGCCGTCCCAAGCCAAGAACGCGGTCGCGCTGAAGGGCACCTTCGTCGGGAAGGTCGACGGCAGCGACGCCTACATCGCGCTGGTCTCCGACGCCAAGCGCGTCCTGGGCTATGTCTGCGACTCCAAGCGGGTGTCGGGGTGGCTCGACGTCGCCGCGATCCGCGGCGGCACGGCGATCCTCAGCTCGCGGGGCGGGAAGGCGCTCGGGCGGGCGACCTTCTCGGCCGACGGCGTGAGCGGCGAGGTGACGATCGGCGGCGCGCGGCGCGCCTTCAGCGCACAACCGGCGTCCGGAGACGCGGGGCTGTACCGGGCGGCGCACGTACGACGCCAGGACGGCACGCTCGGCAAGGGCGAGATCGAACTCGGTTGGATCGTGCTGCCCGATGGCACGCAACGCGGCGGCCTCAACACCGGCACGACCAGCAAGGTGCTCGTCCAGTCGGCTCCGCGCCTGGACCCCAGCGCCGCGAACATCAGCGTCAACCTCGCGGGCAGCACGCTCAAGATGGCGCTCACGAGCATCAGGGGCATCACACCGATCCCGATTCCCTGATCGATCGGCCTGCGGCAGCCGGCGCGAGGAACGCTAGCGGCGGTCGATGAACAGTGACTGCGCGCAGACGCCGAACGGCCCCTGCAGGTCGTGCAGCGTCCCGGTCGACAGGCCGGCGCCCGACGCGTCGGTGACCGTCCGCGCGTCCAGCCCGATCCATTCCCCGGCCGGCTGGCGGTACAGGTGGATCGTCATCTCGGTGTTGGCGAACAGCCAGTCGTCGAACGACAGGCCGGCGCTCACGCCGTTGGCGAAGTCCGACGCCGCCGCGGTGCGCGCCAGCGGCGACGCCGGCTCGCCGGGCAGCAGGTCACCGCGCAGCCGGATCCAGACGGCGACGTGACCGGAGCCGAGCTCGCCGCCGACGTGGCGGATCTCCGCACCGTCGGGATAGAACATGCCGCGCTCGGGGCGCACGTAGAGCGGCATCGTGTCGCCGCTCTCGGGCGCCGGCAACGGCGCGTCGCGATGTCCCGGCGGCACGGACGCGGCCGCGGGGATGTCGGCGCGCCGGATGCGCACCGCCCGCGCGAGGCACGCGAGGCGATCCCCCGCGTGCATCGTCGCGTCGACGATCTGAAAGCGCCGGCCGGTCTTGGCAAGCGACGTGGCGACGGTCAGCGGGCCGATCGGCACCCCGCCGAGCAGCTCGATCGTCAGGCGCGTCACGACGAGCTCGGAGCCCGGGTCGGTGTGCTCCACCGCGCGGGCGAGCAGCGCCGCCGGCGGACCGCCGTGCATCATCGCCGCGTCCCAGGGCCCGCGCGTGCTGGGCGCGGCCTCGAAGGAGCCGTCGCCGAGCGGCGTGAACAGCGCTGCAACGCGGGCGGGTGCCTCGGCCATCGCCGGGCACCCTACCCGCGCCACCGAGAACTACCGCCCGCTGCGACCCGAGGCCGCCGCGCGCTCGCGGCGCCCGGGGCGCTGCTGCGGGCGCCCGCCGCGCTGGCTGCTGCCGCCGCGGCCGCCGCCGCTCGTCGGCGTCGGCAGGCCGCTGAGCGAGAACTCCTTGTGCAGCCCGAGGTCGCCGGCGATCTTGCTCATGTCCTTGGCCTGGTCGCCGAGGACGAACGTCACGCTGATCCCGGCGCGGCCCGCGCGGCCCGTGCGGCCGGTGCGGTGGACGTAGCCGTCGCGGTCCTCGGGGGCGTCGTAGTTGATGACGTGCGTCACGTCGCGCACGTCGATGCCGCGGGCGGCGACGTCGGTCGCGACGAGCGTGTCGACCTCGCCGCGCTCGAAGCGCGCCAGCGCCTTCTCGCGCTGGGACTGCGACTTGTCGCCGTGCATCGCGACGGCCGTGACGTAGTTGTCCTTCAGCCGCTTGACGAGGCGATCGGCGCCGCGCTTGGTGCGGACGAAGACGATCGTCAGCCCGCGCTCGGCGTCCTTGAGCTCGTGGACGAGCGCGTCGACCTTGTGCTCGTGGGCGACCTTGACGAAGCGGTGCTCGGTCTCGGCCTTGTGGTCGACGGCCGGCACGAACTCGTGGCGGCGGGCGTCGCTCGTGTAGGCGGCGGCAATCGTGCCGGCCGTGCCCTCGAGCGTCGCGGAGAAGAAGAGCGTCTGGCGGCTGCGCGGCGTGCGCGCGACGATGCGGTCGACGGCCGGGCGGAAGCCCATGTCGAGCATCCGGTCGGCCTCGTCGAGGACGAGGATGCGGATGTGCTCGAGCGAGACCGCGCGGCGGTTCATGAGATCCTCGAGGCGGCCGGGCGTCGCGACGAGGATGTGCGACTTGCGGGCCTGCTGGATCTGGCGCTGGATGCCGGCGCCGCCGTAGATCGCGGCGACCGAGAGGGCGCGCTTGTGGGCGATCTCCGTCATGTCGTCGACGATCTGCAGCGCGAGCTCGCGCGTCGGGGCGAGGATCAGGGCGCTGGGGCGACGGTCGGTCGCCTGCAGGCGCTCGACGATCGGGACGGCGAAGGCGAGCGTCTTGCCCGAGCCCGTGGGGGACTTGGCGAGGACGTCATGGCCGGCGAGGACGTCGGGGACGACGAGCGACTGGATGGCGAACGGCGTGGAGATGCCGCGCGCCGCGAGCGCATCGGCCACCACGCGAGAGACGCCGAGGTCGGCGAAGGACTGCACTGACATATGGAATGGCTCCTAGCAGCGGCCGGTTGATCTGACCGCAAAACGATTCGGGAGATCCGACTGACCCGAACCGCGTGAGCGCACTCGAAGCAAAGAATCTCACGGGCAGCGGCGCTGCCCATGCACAAGACCGTAGCAGTACCCGGGTGCCAGCCGAACCCATGTCCGCATGCTCACCCGCGATGATTGCCCTGGATGACGCGACCTTTGCCCCCGCTTTCGGCCCAGCTCGCGGGCGTCCGCTCCTCCCCCGTGCGCGACATCCTCGAGCTCACGCAGCGCGAGGAGGTCATCTCCTTCGCGGGCGGGCTGCCGGCCCCCGAGCTCTTCCCCGCCGAGCTGATCGCGAGCGCGTTCGCGACCGCGCTGGCGCCGACCGTCGCCGCCCGCGCGCTGCAGTACTCCTCGACCGAGGGCGACCCGCAGCTGCGCGCCCTGCTCGCCGAGCGCTTCGCCCTGCGCGGCCTGCCCGCCGATGCCGACGAGCTGCTCGTGACGACCGGTTCGCAGCAGGCGCTCGGGCTCGTGACGGCCGTCCTCGTCGACCGCGGCGACACGGTCCTCGTCGAGAACCCCTCCTATCTCGCCGCGCTGCAGTGCTTCTCGCTCGCCGGCGCGCGGATGATCCCCGTGCCCTGCGACGACGAGGGCCTGGACCCCGACGCGCTGCCGGACCTCATCGCCGCGCACGACCCGAAGTTCCTCTATCTCGTGCCGACGTTCCAGAACCCGACGGGCCGCACGCTGCCCGAGGCCCGGCGGCGCAGGCTGGCCGAGGTCGCCGCCGAGCACGGCCTGTGGATCGTCGAGGACGATCCCTACGGCGAGCTGCGCTACGACGGCGAGCCGCTGCGCCCGATCGCCGCCTACCCCGGCGCGGGCGACCGGACGGTCAGCGTGTCGTCGCTGTCGAAGGTCCTCGCCCCCGGGCTGCGCCTGGGCTGGCTGCGCGCGCCCGAGGCGCTCCTGCGCCCGCTGGCGATCGCCAAGCAGGCGGCCGACCTGCACACGTCGACCGTCGACCAGCACGCCGCCCGCGTCTCGCTGCAGGCCGCCGACATCGACGAGCACATCGGGCGCATCTGCGACGAGTATCGCCGCCGCCGCGACGCGCTGCTCGACGGCCTCGCCGGCGTCCTGCCCGCGGGCTCGACGTTCAACCGGCCCGCCGGCGGGATGTTCGTCTGGGCGCGGCTGCCGGAGGGCTGGGACGCCGGCGAGCTGCTCGTCGCGGCGCTGCGCCACGACGTCGCCTTCGTGCCGGGCGCGCCGTTCTTCGCCGTCGACCCGGACCCGCGCACGCTGCGGCTGTCCTTCACGACGCACCGGCCGGCGCAGATCGTCGAGGGCCTCGCGCGCCTGCGCGCGGCGGCGCGGTCCGCCGGCTGAAGGCTCAGGCTCAGCGGGCCGGCGACGCCGCCGGCTCGCGATCGACCGTCACGTGCCGCACGGGGATCTCGAGCTCCTCGCGCAACCGCGCGACGATGCCGGTCTCGAGCCAGTTGGACTTCCCGGGCGCGTACGTGGAGATCACGACCTCGTCGGGGCCGAACACGCGCAGCTCGTCCTCGATCGCCCCGAGCGCGACGAACGGATCGCCGACCGTCCCGCTGGCCTCGAGGCCCTCCTCGCGGGCCCAGGCGAGCGCCGCGGCCAGGCGCTCGCGCGCCTCCGCGAGCTCGCGGTCGACGTCGGAGGCGAGGTAGTGCACCCGCGAGACGACGATCGGGGCGACGACGCGGAACACGGCGTCACCGTGACCACGCATGATCTCCCCGAGCTCGGAGCCCTGCAGCGTCCGGTTGGCGATCACGAGCACACGACGGCGCGCGGTCTGCGGCGCCCTGCGACGGCCCTCGGCAGCGGCCTCGCGCAGCGGCCGGCGGCGGTCCGGATCGCTGGTGCGCAAGGACCACACCACGGCGCCCACCCCACCGCCGAGCAGCACGGCGATCCCGACGACGGGATCGAGGACGGCACCCGCGACGATCGACGCGAAGATCAGCGCCGCGGCGCCGAAGGCGAGAGCAAAGGCGTCGCGTTCCCCCCGGATCGGATTGCGCACAGCTACCTCCCGTTCTCGATCGTGCGGATTGCCACAATCCATTGTAGCGAGCCGGGCGGTCGCTTGTGACAATCAGCCGACGGCCTCCGGTGCGCTGCGCTCGAGCGCGTGCCAGCCGACGTCGCGCTCGCGGATCGCGTGCTCGGCCGCGACCCCGCCGTTGACGCCGAACAACCGCTTGGCGAACAGGAGGTACACGACGACGGCGAGATTGATCGTGATCGTGATGAGCTTCAGCACCGACACGCGGTGGGCGAGCTCGTAGACCTCGAGCGGCAGCAGCGAGGCCGTGACGATGAGCGTGAGGTACTCGGCCCAGCGTTTCGCGTACCAGAGCCCGACCGCCTCGATCCCCTCGACGAGCGCGTAGACGACGAAGACCACCCCGACGAGCCGCAACGTGCTCGATTGCAGGGAGAACGCGCGGTCGATCTCGTGCAGCAGGCCGTGGCTCGGCGTGTGCGCGCCGCTCGTGCCGATCTGGAGGTCCGAGACGATCCGGTAGAAGCTCCCCCGCAGGTCGGAGCGGTGGGAGGCGAACAGGAAGATCACGACGGCGATCGCGCCGAGCACGACGAAGTGCAGGAGGCGGTTGACCGCGATGAGGCGCAGGACGATCTTGTCGCGCAGCGGCTTGCCGCGCAGCGGCAGGTCGATCTCGTCGCGGGCCGGCGGCTCGTCGCGCGCCGGGGCGGCGGGCGCCGCGACCGGCAGCCAGGAGTCGCAGCGCAGGCAGCGGTGCCAGCGCACGCCGTCGATCTCGCGCGCGAGGAGCGTGTCGTCGGCGTTCAGCCGGCGCGCGTCGATGCCGATGAGCTCGTGGCCGGCCAGCGCGCAGGCCAGCAGCTCGTAGTGCAGCCGCGGGCGCCAGCGGCTCGGCTTGACGTGCTGGACGCCCGGCAGGTGCTGGCGCTGCGTCACGGCGCAAGCTTCGCAGGATGCGATGAGCGACACTCACGCGTGCGATGGCCGCACCGCGCGACGTCCCGATCCGCGAACAGACGATCCGGCTCGGGCAGCTCCTGAAGCTCGCTGGGCTCGCCGACTCCGGCGGCGAGGCGCGCGAGCTCGTGCAGCAGGGCGCCGCGCGCGTCAACGGCGAGGTCGAGACGCGGCGCGGGCGCCAGCTGCACGCCGGCGACGTCGTGACCGTCGCGGGCGAGGCCGTCCGCGTGGCCGCGCGCTCATGAGCGCCGGCGGCGGCGGCGGCGGCGACGGCGACGCGCCGATCGCCGGCCGCATGACGGCGCTCGTGCGCCACGACGGCGAGCGCGACGACGTCGCCGTCGAGGAGCCGCTGGAGATCCGCGTCGACGGCGCCGCGCTGACGGTCACGATGCGCACACCCGGCCACGACGAGGAGCTCGCGCTCGGCTTTCTCTTCGGCGAGGGGCTCATCGACGCGCCGCACCCGGCCGGGCTCAGCGGCGATCTCGCGGCCAACGTCGTCGAGGTCGGCGGCCCGCTGCTGCGCGACCCCGGCGCGCGGCGCTTCTACACGACGTCCTCCTGCGGCGTCTGCGGCAAGGGCTCGCTCGCGGAGGTCGCCGTCCACGCCCCGGCGCTGCCCGCCGGGCCCGCGGTCGCACGCGGCCTGCTCGCCGGGCTGCCCGCCCGCCTGCGCCAGCCGGGCTTCGCGCTCACCGGCGGGATGCACGCGACGGGCCTCTTCGACGTCGGCGGCGAGCCGCTGATCGTCCGCGAGGACGTCGGGCGCCACAACGCGATGGACAAGGTCGTCGGCCGCGCGCTGCTCGACGGGCTGCTCCCGCTGCACGAGCGCATCCACTGCGTCAGCGGGCGGCTGTCGTTCGAGCTCGTCCAGACGGCCGCGGTCGCGGGCGCGCCGGTGCTCGTCGGCGTCGGAGCGCCGACGTCGCTGGCCGTCGCGCTCGCCGCCGACCGCGGCATGACGCTCGCCGGCTTCGCGCGCGGCGACCGCGTCAACGTCTACAGCGGCGAGCAGCGCGTGACGGCGTGACCGGACGTCAGGCAACCGGCACGAGCGGGCTGTCGGGCCGCGCGGCGAGCCCGCGCTCGTCGGCCAGCAGCTCGAGCATGACCGCCGTGTCGGCGATCGCGACGCCGGTGAGATGCTCGTCGCGCGCCGCGAAGTCGGCCTCGATCGCGGCGAGCGCGGCGCCGTAGGCCTCGCGGTCGTCCTGCGCCAGGGCGCGCAGCGCGGCGGCGGTGCGCTCGAAGGCCTCGCCGCGGGTCTCCATCTTCTCCGCCAGCGGCGGCACGGCCGCGTCGTCGTGGACGGCGACGGCGGCCACGGCGCGGACATAGGCGGCGACGGGCGAGCCGTCGGCGTCGGGGTCCTCGCGCAGCTCCGCGCGGACCTCCTCGGCGGCGGGCTGGGCGCTGCCGGCGATGATCGACGCCTTCAGGAGCCCGACGAGCCGCCCGTAGCTCTTCGGCGGCGCCAGCGCCCACGACGCGCGGTAGCCGGCGGCCGCCTCGGCGTACGTCGCGCGGGCCGTCTCGTGGTCGCCCGCGAGCAGCGCGGCGTGCGCCCGGCCCTCGGCCGCGATGGCCTGGATCATGAGATCGCGGTGCTCGCCCTCCTGCATGAGGCCGAGCTTACGCCGCGACTGCGCAATCCTCTAGGAACCAATGCGCCTGCTGGTCGGAACCTCCATCGTCTTCGCCATCGTCTCGATCGTGTTCTCCGCCGCGACGGACTCGGTGGCGGGGACGGTCCTCGCGACGATGTTCGGCGGCACGGCGTTCGTCGGCTTCCTCGCCGCGGCCTTCCTCGCCGTCGGCCGCAGCGAGGACCGCGCGCGCGAGCGCGACGCCGCCGACCGCGCCGAGCACCTCGGCTCGTAACGCTAACCGTCGCTCGAGGCCTTCCAGAGGTTGATGCCGGCCTCGACGGCGTGGGCGTCGATCGCGTCGAGCTCCTCGTCGGTGAACTCCAGGCGCTCGAGCGCGCCGAGCGAGTCGTCGAGCTGCGTGACGTTGCGGGCGCCGACGAGCGCCGAGGTCACGCGCGGGTCGCGCAGCGTCCAGGCGATCGCCATCTGCGCGAGCGACTGGCCGCGGTCACGGGCGAGCTCGTTCAGCGCCCGGACGTGCGTCAGCGTCTGCTCGTCGAGCATGTCGGGCGTGAGGAAGCGCCCCTCGGCGGCGCGCGACCCGGCCGGGATCCCGTCGAGGTACTTGTCGGTGAGCATCCCCTGCGCCAGCGGTGAGAAGACGATCGCCCCGATCCCCTCCTGGCCGAGCACGTCGAGCAGGTCCTCCTCGATCCAGCGGTTCAGCAGCGAGTAGGACGGCTGGTGGATGAGCAGCGGCGTGCCGAGCTCGCGCATGATCCGCGCCGCCTCCTCGGTCCGCACTCCGGAGTACGAGGAGATCCCGGCGTACAGCGCCCGGCCCGAGCGCACTGCCGTGTCGAGCGCGCCCATCGTCTCCTCCAGCGGCGTGTCGGGGTCGAAGCGGTGCGAGTAGAAGATGTCGACGTAGTCCAGGCCCATGCGGGCGAGGCTCTGGTCGAGGCTCGCGAGGAGGTACTTGCGCGATCCCCACTCGCCGTAGGGGCCCGGCCACATGTCGTAGCCGGCCTTCGTCGAGACGATGAGCTCGTCGCGCCAGGGGCGCAGGTCCTCGCGCATGACGCGCCCGAAGTTCGTCTCCGCCGAGCCCGCCGGCGGCCCGTAGTTGTTCGCAAGGTCGAAGTGCGTGATGCCGCGGTCGAAGGCGTGGCGCAGCACCGCGCGCTGCTCCTCGAGCGGCTGCTCGTCGCCGAAGTTGTGCCAGAGGCCGAGCGAGATCGGCGGCAGCTTGAGGCCGCTGCGCCCGCAGCGGCGGTAGGGCATCGCGTCGTAGCGGTGTGCGGCGGGAACGTAGGTCACGCCCCGACGTTACCCCGATCGCCCCACGGGTACCTCGAACCCATGACGACGACACGAGAGACGCTCGCAGTCCTCGGTGCCGGCGGGACGATGGGCTTGCCGATGACGCGCAACCTCGCGCGCATCGGCTTCATCGTGCGCGCCTGGAACCGCTCCCCCGAGAAGATCGAACCGCTCGCCGACGAGGGCGCCGGACTGTGCGCGACGCCCGCCGAGACGGCCCGCGGCGCGACGGTGATCCTCACGATGCTCAGCGACGCCGACGCGGTGCTCGAGGTCATGGAGGGCGACGACGGCGCGCTGGCGACGGCGTCCGCGGGCGCCGTCTGGCTGCAGATGAGCACGATCGGCATCGAGGGCACGCAGCGCTGCGCCGAGCTCGCCGAGCGCCACGGCCTGCTGTTCGTCGACGCCCCGGTGCTCGGGACCAAGCAGCCCGCCGAGCGGGGCGAGCTCGTCGTCCTCGCGTCCGGCCCCGACGACCTGCACGAGCGGATGGCGCCGATCTTCGACGTCGTCGGCAAGCGGACGATGTGGGTCGGCGAGGCCGGCACCGGGACGCGCCTGAAGATGGCCGTCAACACCTGGATCCTGTCGGTCGTCGAGGGCGCCGCCGAGACGCTCGCGCTCGCCGAGGGCCTCGGCCTGGACCCGTCGCTCGTGCTCGACGCCGTCGCCGGCGGCCCGCTCGACCTGCCGTACCTGCAGACGAAGGGCCGGGGGATGATCGCGCGCTCGTTCGAGCCCGCGTTCCGGCTCGGGCTCGCCGCCAAGGACGCCGCGCTCGTCGAGGAGGCCGCCGCCGAGCACGGGCTCGACCTCCCGCTCGTGCGCGCGATCCGCGAGCGCCTGGAGGAGGGCGTCGCCGAGCACGGCGACAAGGACATGTCGGCGACGTTCCTCACGTCGGCGGCGAAGGTCGCCACGTAGGTGACGTCGTCCGGAGGTGGGAGCCTGCGACCACCGAAGGACGAAATACCGACATCGCGGGGCTACGCTCCGGCTCGGTGAGCACGAGCCACGCGGAGATCGAGTCAGACCAGCCGGTCACGCCGCTGGAGCTCTTCTTCGACCTCGTGCTCGTGTTCGCGATCACGCAGGTCACGGGCTTCATCGGCGCCGACCCGACGTGGACGCGCCTCGTCGAGGGGCTCGCGATCCTCGCCGTGCTGTGGTGGGCCTGGGTCTCGTTCGCGTGGCTCGCGAACTCCGCCGCGTCCGACGAGGGCGCGGTCCGCGTCGTGCTGCTCGCGGCGATGGGCGCGCTGCTCGTCGTGTCGCTCGCCGTCCCGCAGGCCTTCGGCGACGACGCGCTGGCCTTCGGCATCGCGTACCTCTGCGTGCGGCTGCTGCACCTCGGCGCCTACCTCGTCGTCGCGCGCGACGACCCGGAGCTGCGCGGCGTCGTCCTGCGCCTCGCCGGGCCGGTCCTGCCGGCGGTGGCGCTCATCGCCGCGGCCGGGCTCGTCGGCGGGACGGCGCGCGGCGTCTGCTGGGCGCTCGCGCTGACGATCGACTACGGCGGCCTGGCCCTGCGCGGCGTCGAGGGCTGGAAGGTCGAGCCGGCGCACTTCGCCGAGCGCCACGGGCTCATCATCATCATCGCGCTGGGCGAGTCGATCGTCGCGCTCGGCGTCGGCGCGCAGGGCCTCCCGCTCGGCGCCGAGCTCATCGCCGCCGCGCTGCTGGGGATCGCCGCCGCGGGCGCCATGTGGTGGGCGTACTTCGACGTCGCCGCGATCGTCGCCGAGCGGCGCTTCAAGGCGATGGAGCGCGGCGCCCAGGTCCGCATGGCGCGCGACTCCTACACGTATCTGCACATGCCGATGGTCGCCGGCATCGTCGTCTTCGCGGTCGGGCTGAAGAAGACCCTCGGCCACGTCGACGAGCACCTGCACACCGTCGAGGCGTTCGCGCTCTGCGGCGGCCTGGCGCTGTACCTCCTCGCGCTCAGCGCCTTCAAGCGCCGCAACGTCGGTTCCTGGAACGCGCGGCGCGCCCTCGTCGCGGCGCTCCTGCTCGCCTTCTGGCCGCTCGCGACGCAGCTGCCGGCGCTCGCGGCGCTCGCCGTCGTGGCGGCGCTGGCCTGCGGCCTGATCGCGTGGGAGGCGCTCGGGCTCGCCGAGGCCCGCGACCGGGTGCGCCACGCGGGCCACGACCTCGGCGGGCGGACCTGACGAGGGTCGCGCACCCGGGAATACAATCGCGGCGCATGTGGGACAAGCGCGAGTCGGCGGTGAGCGCCGCGACGCCCGCGGCGGTCTGGGCGGTCTGGGCCGACGTCGAGCACTGGAGCGCCTGGAACCGCGGCGTGAAGTGGTCGCGGCGCGACGGGCCCTTCGCCGCCGGGACGACGGGCAGGGTCAAGCCGAAGCTCGGACCGAGCTCGAAGTTCGAGATCACGGCCTACGAGGAGGGCGCGCGCTGGGTCATCACGACGTTCCTGCCGGGCGCGCGGCTGCACATCGAGCACCTGCTCGCCACCGACGCCGAGGGCCGGACGGTCGTCACGTACCACGGGACGATCAGCGGCCCGCTCGCGCCGGTCGTCGGGACGCTCTCGCGCCGCCAGCTCGACGGCGTCGTCACCGCGGTGCACGACGTCGCCGCGCACGCGGCGGCGGCCTGACGCCCTACTGCCCCTTCTCGGGCCGCGGCGTGACGCCCGGGACGATGATCGGGAAGTGCCCGGACTCGCGCGACAGCGGCGTCGCGCTGCGCAGCGCGTCCTGCAGCTCCGGCGCCTGATCGCGGCGCAGCGTCAGCGTCCGCACGACGGTCTTCGCGCGCGCGACCTCGGGCTCGAAGCTCTCGATCCAGCGCGCGCCGAACTGGTCGCCGCGCCCGAGCTCGGCGAGGACCTTGCCGTCCTCGCCGCAGTCGCGCTCGTTGAGCAGCTCGACCTCGCCCTCGACGATGACGTGGATCCGGCTGCCGGTGCGCGACTCGCGCGCGATGATCTCCCCCGGCTGGAACTGCGCCTTGCGCACGACCATGTCGTCCTTGCGATCGACGCGCAGCTGGACGATGTCGCGCCCGACGAGCGGCCAGATGATCCAGTCGGCCAGCAGGCGCAGGCGGCGGTCCCAGCTCGGGAAGTACCAGAAGAGCAAAAAGCGCCAGACGAGCCAGGCCGGCAGGCCCCAGAGCTCGACGCCCTTGACCTCCGCGACGGCGTAGCGGCGGCCGACGGAGGCGCCCTGCCCGAGGCCGGTGAAGTGGAAGCGCCGGGGCTTGCGACCGTGCAGCCCGCGCAGGATGTTGCGCCCGATCGTGTGGCCGTGGTGCAGCGCGTAGATGCCGACCGGCGGGCAGGGCCCCTCGCCGCGCGGGTTGGGCACCGCCGCGCAGTCGCCCGCCGCCCAGACGCCGGGGTAGCCGGGGACGCGCAGCGCCCAGTCGGTGACGATCCGGCCGCGCTCGTCCTTTTCGAAGGGCATCCGCTCGACGAGGCTGTTGGCCTTCATGCCGACCGAGCTGATGACGGTGCGCGTCGGGATCCGCTCGCCGCTGGAGAGCGTCACCTCGTGCGGCGTCACCGCCTGGACGCGGGTGTTCGTCCGGATCTCGACGCCGAGCTCCTCGAGGCGCGCGACGGCCTTCTCGCCGAGGCGCGGATGGGCCTTCGTCGACTGCACGCCCGCCTGGTAGACCTCGGGCACGATGTTCGGGCCCGGGTGGACGAGCACGACGCGGCACTCGTCGAAGCCGATGCGCGGGTACTCGCCGCTCGTCATGAGCTCGGTGAGGTTCGCGAGCTCGCCCGCGACCTCGGTGCCGGCGTAGCCGCCGCCGGCGATGAAGAACGTCAGCAGCCGCCGGCGCTCCTCGGGGTCGGTCTCGATGTCGGCGAGCTCGAACATCTCGATGATGTGGTTGCGCAGGCGGAAGTCGTCGGCGTAGGCCTTCAGGCGGAAGGCGTGCTCGGCGAGGCCGGGATAGACGTCGAGGCGCTCCTCGCTGCCGAGCGCCACGACGAGCTGGTCGTACGTCAGCTCGACGCGGCTGCCGTCGATGTGGCGGCTCGTGACGATGCGCTTGTTCGCGAGGTCGATGCGCTCGATCTCGGCCGTGTGCGTCACCGCGGGCGCGAAGATCCGCCGCACCGGGCTGAGGATGTGGCTCGCCGAGACGCGCCCGGTGATCATCTCCCCGATGAAGCCGTGGAAGGCGTGGAAGTTCTCGCGCCCGACGACCGTGACGCGCACCTCCCCGCGCTTGATCGCCGGGCGCAGCCGCTTGCAGATCGTGATCGGGACGTAGCCCGCGCCGAGGATGACGACGTGCGGGACCGCGCCGGGCTCAGCCACGGGCGGGCTCCGGGTTGTTGCGCAGGAGGATCGTGAAGAGCACGGCGCAGAGGCCGTCCTGCAGGCCCGGGATGATCAGCCAGACCGGGATGACGCCCGCGATCGCGTTGCCGAGGACGATCGACATGAAGCTGATCTCGATCGGGATGCTGAGGTAGAGGATCGCCCGGTGGCGCAGCGGATGGTCGGCCATCCACCAGTAGATCGCGCCGAAGAAGAACGCGTGCGCCAGGAAGATGTCGAAGTACATCATCGAGCCCGCGGTGTCGGTCCGCGTCCACTCGGCGAACGGCTCGCTGACGGCCACGCCGGCGATGAAGATCACCGCCGACGCCATGTTGAAGAAGCCCTTCTGGCGGAACACGATGCGCCAGATCGGCGCGAGCTCGGGGTCAGCCGGCATGCGTCGGCACCTCGTCCTCGTAGATCGACATGACCTGCTCGATCATCCGGTCGTAGGCGTCTTCGCCGTGCTCGGCGAAGCGGTCGACCTCGTAGCAGCCGAGCGGGTACTCCAGGACGTTGACGAGGCACTTGTTGCAGTACGTGCAGCGCTTGCCGGGCTCGGGCCCGTCCTTGCCGGAGCGCAGGATGTGCGGCAGGTCGGGGTTGGCGAGCAGCGGGCGGGCGATCGTCACGGCGTCGCAGTCGCCGTCGCTGATCGCCCGCGCGATCCGCGACGCGGTCTGCCAGCCGCCGGTGCAGAGCACGGGGATCTTCACCGCCGCCTTGATCGCTCGCGCGTCGGCGGCGTTGAGGCCCTCGATCTTCTCCGGGATCGCGCGGCGGCCCTTGACGAAGGCCCCCTGCGTGCGCGCCCACATCGCCGCCGGGAACAGCCGCAGGCCGGGCGTGCGGAAGAGCAGGTAGTTGCGCGCCGTGTGCTTGCCCTGGGCGAGCATCGCCTCGTAGGGACCCGACGTGTAGCGCCAGTCGATCGGGCCGGCGGGGTTGTGCGGGTGCGGAAACCAGCTCCCGCGCGAGACGTGGATCGCGTCGACGCCCGCCGCCTCGACCCAGCGCGCGACGCTGATCGCGTCCTGCAGCGAGTTGCCGCGCTTCCACTCCAGCGGCAGGGTGCCGGCGTTGTGCAGGTCGCGGCCGTTGAGCTTGGCGCAGAGGAACATGTCGGCGCCGACCTCGGCGCGGACGGCCGCGATGACCTCGAGCATGAAGCGCGCGCGGTTCTCCAGCGAGCCGCCGTACTCGTCCTTGCGGTCGTTGATCGCCGAGCTGAGGAACTGCGTGAAGAGGTAGCCGTTGGAGGAGTGCAGCTCGAGGCCGTCGGCGCCCGCGTCGCGCGCCCGCCCCGCGGCCTCTGCGAACAGGCGCTGGATGCGCTTGATGTCGGCCTTCGTCATCGCCTGGGCCCGCAGGCCGTGGAAGCGCCCGGTCCGGCCCGTCGCGCTCAGCGTCGGGTGCGGCGCGTTCTCGATGCCGCGGATGTCGTTCTGGCGGCCGGCGTAGGAGAGCTGCACGATGTACTTGCAGTCGTACTCGTGGACCTGGCGGATGAGCTCGCGCCAGAACGGGATCCGCGCGTCGCGATCGATCATCGCGTAGTTCGGGAGCACCCGCCCGCGGACGGCGATCGGGACGTGCGAGGAGATGATCGCCCCCACCCCGCCGGCGGCGAACTGCTTCTCGAAGTTGATCCGGGCGAGCGTGCCGCTGCCGTCGTAGTTGTCGATCCGGCCGGAGATGCTCGACCGGAACAGCCGGTTGGAGACCGTGAGGTTGCGAAACTTCAGCGGCTGGAAGATGACCTCAGAAGGCTCCAACGATCGCGACTGTAGCATCCGCTCATGCCCCGGGCCGAAGCCCAGTCCACCGTCCTCGACGCCTTCGGAGTGGAGCTGCTGGGCGCCATCTACACGATCTGCGAGCGGGTCACGTTCGCCGCCGGCGACCGGATCTTCGAGCAGGGCTCGATCGCCGACGCGTTCTACATCATCAGCGACGGCCAGGCCCGCATCGAGGTCAGCACGAAGGACATCGACACCGACGCGGTCCTGGAGTACGCGGGGACCGGCGACTTCCTCGGCGAGGAGGCGCTGCTCGGCGGCGGGGTGCGCTGGGCCAGCGCCGTCGCCGACACCGACATGAAGGTCATCCGCGTCGGCGCCGACGACCTGCGGCGCCTGTACGAGGAGAGCCCGAAGGACGGCGTCGCGGTGCTGCGCGCGATGGGCCGCTACACGGCCAACCGCCTGCGCGATGCGTCCTCGCGCGTCGCCGAGACGCTCGCCGACGACGCGCCCGACGCGCTCGTCGACGAGATGGTCGCCGACGCCGTCGCCGCGCAGAAGGCGTACGAGTCCTGGCCGGAGGAGCGCGTCGACGCGCTGCTGGAGGACATCGCGACGACGATCAACGCGCGCGCGGACGAGTTCGCCGCGCAGACCGTCGCCGAGACGACGCTCGGCAACGCCGAGCACAAGGCGATGAAGATCCTCTTCGGCTCGATGTGGGTCTGGGAGTCGCTGAAGGGCAAGCGCGGCGCCGGCCCGCTGGACACCGACGAGGAGCTGCAGATCCGCGAGGTCGCCAGCCCGATGGGCGTCATCTTCGCGCTCGTGCCGGTGACGAACCCGGTGCCGACGATCGTCAACAAGTCGCTCATCGCGCTGAAGTCGCGCAACGCGATCATCCTGAGCTGCCACCGCATGGCGCAGGGCGTCGCGAACTCGGCGGGCGAGGCGATCGTCGAGGTGCTCGTCCGCCACGGCGCGCCCGAGAAGCTCGTGCAGTTGGTCCAGGCGCGCCCGAGCCGCCGGCGGACCGCGAAGTTCATGCGCCATCCCGACGTCGCGATGATCCTCGCGACCGGCGGCCCGGGGATGGTCAAGGCGGCGTACTCCTGCGGCAAGCCGGCGATCGGCGTCGGCGCCGGCAACGCGCCCGCCTGGGTCACCGACGACGCCGATGCCGCCGAGGCCGGCCCGGCGATCGTCGCGAGCAAGTCCTTCGACAACGGCCTGATCTGCGGCTCCGAGCAGCACATCGTCTGCGACGTCTCCAAGCGCGACGAGCTCGTCGCGGCGCTCGCCGAGGCCGGCGGCTACGTCCTGAGCGCCGAGGAGACCAAGCAGATCATGGAGAAGGCGTTCGACGGCAACGGCCACCTGCTGCTGCCCTACGTCGGGCGCACGGCGACGACGATCGCCGACATGGTCGGGCTGACCGTCCCCGACGACACGCTGCTGCTCGTCTTCCCCGTCACCGAGGACGTCCCGGAGGAGGCGCTCGGCAAGGAGCGCCTTGCGCCCGTCTGCTCGCTGTTCACCGTCGACGGCGACGACGAGGCGATCGCGCTGTGCCGGCGGCTGCTGTCCTATGAGGGCGCCGGCCACACCGCCGTCATCCACACGAGCGACGAGGCGCGCATCGCGCGCTTCGCCGAGGAGATCCCGGTCGGCCGGATCCTCGTCAACGTGCCCGCGACGATGGGCTTCTGCGGCGTCGTCACGGGCCTGACGCCGGCGTTCACGCTCGGCTGCGGGACGTTCGGCGGCAACTCGACGACGGACAACGTGAGCTACCAGAACCTGCAGAACATCAAGCGCGTCGCCTATCCCACGGTCTGACATGGGCGCCTAGTAATGGCGCGCGCGTCGATCGCGGCGAGCCTGGCGGAGGTCCCGCTGCTCGCGGACCTGCCGCTCGCGCTGCGCGAGCGCCTGGGCTGCGAGGCGCGCGAGGTCGCCGTCAGCGCGGGCGAGTGGCTCTTTCACGAGGGCGACGCCGCGCACTGCGCGTACGTCGTGCGCTCCGGCCGCCTCGACGTCGTCGCCGAGGGCGATCCGCCCGTCGTCATCCGCGCGGTCAAGCGCGGCACGGTGCTCGGCGAGCTCGCGCTGCTCCAGGAGGGCAGGCGCAGCGCGTCGGTCCTCGCGCGGCGCGACAGCTCGCTCATCGAGATCGGCCGCGCGCAGTTCGAGCTGCTCATCCGCGAGGCCCCGGACTTCGCCCTCGCCCTGACGCGCAGCATGGGGGCGCAGGTCGCGGCCAACCGCGCGCCGTCGCTCGCGCCCGGCCCGCCGCGGACGATCGCGGTCATCGCGCTCGACGCCGGCGCGCCCTGCGACCAGGTCGCCGGGCGGCTCGCGCACGTGCTCGGCCGCTACGGGACGGGCGCGCACCTCACGCGCGACCCGCAGCGCCCGGCGGCGGACTTCCCCGCCCTGCTGGACCGCGCCGAGGGCGCGAACGACCGCGTCCTGCTCGACGGGGGGCCGGCCGCGCGCGGCGAGGCGTGGACGGACTTCTGCCGCCACGAGGCCGACATCATCGTCGCGGTCACGAGCGGCGTCCCCGACGACACGTGGCTCGAGCGCCCGGCGCCGCTGCGCGGCTGCGAGCTCGTCGTCGCCGCACCCGGGATCAGCGACGCGATGATCGACGCGTTCGCGCCGCGCGAGGTGCAGCTGCTGCACCGCGGGTCGAACCTGCGCCGCTCGGCGGACATCACCGCGCGCCGGCTGGCCGGGCGCTCGGTCGGCCTCGTGCTCTCGGGCGGCGGCGCGCGGGCGTTCGCGCATCTCGGCGTGCTCGACGAGCTGCACGCGGCGGGCATCCTCGTCGACCGGATCGCCGGCGTGAGCATGGGCTCGATCGTCGCCGGCCTCGCCGCCACCGACCGCGACGTCGACGAGATCTACGAGCTCTTCCGCTACGGCTTCGTCGAGAACCGGCCGACGAGCGACTACACGATCCCGGCGTTCTCGCTCATCCGCGGCCGGCGGACGTACAAGATGCTCGCCGAGGCGTTCGGGCCGGTGCGGATCGAGGAGCTCGCGCTGCGCTTCTTCTGCGTGAGCTGCGACCTGATCTCGCGCCAGATGGTCGTCCACCGCAGCGGGCTGCTGCATGAGGCGGTCTACTCGAGCCTCGCGATCCCCGGCATCTTCCCGCCGGTCGCCGACGAGCACGGCCGCCTGCTCGTCGACGGCGGGGTCCTCGACAACCTCCCGGTCGAGACGATGCAGCGCGCCGGCGAGGGGCCCGTGATCGCCGTCGACATCGCGACACGGCCGCGGCCGATCGTCGAGCGCGGCCGCCCGCGGACGCGCCTCATCGCCCGCCGGGTGCGGCTGGCGATCACCGGCCGCGAGGAGCCGCTGCCGCGCCTGGCCGAGACGCTCCTGCGGACGCTGACGCTCGCGAGCTCGGACACCGAGGCGGCCGCGCTGCGCCACGCCGACCTCGTCATCGCGCCGCGCGTGGAGGGCATCGGGATGCTCGAGTGGAAGGGTCTGGACCGCGCGCGCGTGTGCGGCCGCGAGGCCGCCCGCGAGGCGCTCGAGGCCGCGCACGAGACGGTCGCCGGCTGGCAGCCTTAGCCTGAATCCACCGATGATCGTGGATGAATCCCTGTTGCCGGCGCGGTCCAGGGCCGATCGGCGGCGCACCCGAATGGTGGGCCCTTCGGAAGCCGACGATCGGCGCTGGGCCGTGATCGGCGACGGGGATTCGCCGCGAGGATCGGTGGATTCAGGCTTAGCCGTCAGCTGCCGCGGGCTGCGCGCGCATGAGCCGTGAGGGCCACCACGCCCGGTCGCCGAGCAGCGACGTGATCGCCGGCACGACGATCGTGCGGACGAGGAACGTATCGAGCAGCACGCCGAGGGCGACGGTGAAGCCGAGCTCGAACAGCGTCCAGACGGGCAGCGTCGCGAGGACGACGAACGTGCCGGCGAGGATGACGCCGGCGCTCGTGATCACCGGCCCGGTCGCGACGAGGCCGCGCAGGACGCCCAGGCGCGTGCCGTGGCGGACCGCCTCCTCGCGGATGCGGCTCATGAGGAAGATGTTGTAGTCCACGCCGAGCGCGACGAGGAAGATGAACGACAGGATCGGGAGGATCGGGTCGATCCCCGTTCGGCCGAAGAGCGTGTGGAAGACGAGCAGCGAGAGGCCGAGCGTGCCGAGGTAGGAGAGGATCACCGTCGCCAGCAGGTACAGCGGGGCGATGATCGCCCGCAGCAGCACGACGAGCACGATGAAGATGACGAGCAGGACGAGCGGCGCGAGGACGAGCAGGTCGCGCTTGGCGGCCTCGCTGTGGTCGCGGAAGCGCGCGGCGCCGTCGCCGAGCGTCACGCGCAGCCCGGGTCCGGGATCGGCGAAGGCGGCGCGGATGCGGGCGATCCGCGCGGTCGCGGGCGGCCGGAAGGGGTCGTCGGTGAAGACGAGCGTCAGCCGCGCGATGCGGCCGTCGCGTGACGTCGCGACGGGCGCAGGGAGCACGGCCGCGACATGGTCGAAGCGTTTCAGCCGGTTTCTGACGAGCGCGACGTCGCCCCCGGTGACCAACCCGTCGCTGCGCTCGACGAGGACCGTCGTCGGCGCCGCGGCGCCGGGCCGGAAGGTCGCGCGGAAGAGCTCGTAGCCGACCTTCGAGGGCGGGTCGGCGCGGAACTCCTTGACCGGGTTGACGTCGGGCTCGTAGACCGTCAGCCCGAACGCCCCGGCGCCCAGCAGCGCCAAGCCGCCGAGCAGTGCCGGCACGGGCCGGCTCAGGACGCGCAGGCCGACGCGCGTCCAGATCCCCAGCCGCGCGCGCGTCGCGGGATGCGAGTAGTCGACGGCCTCCTCCCCCTCGCGCGCCTTGGGCGCGCCCCGGACCGGCTTGCGCGGGGCGTAGCGCGCGGGGTCGAAGGCCGCCTGCTTCGCCGCCGGCCAGAACCCGCGGCGGCCGAGCAGGCTCAGCAGCGCCGGCAGCAGCGTGATGCTCGCGATGAGGATCACGACGACGCCGATGGCGCAGACCGGCCCGAGCGTCTTGTTCGTGCCGAGCTCGGAGGCCAGCAGCGTCAGCAGCGCCGCGGCGACGGTGAAGCCGCTCGCGATGATCGCGGGCACGGCGCTGGGCATCGCCGCGCGCAGCGCCTCCTGGTCGTCCTCGATCTGGCGCAGGTCGTCGCGATAGCGCGCGACGAGCAGCAGGCAGTAGTCGGTCCCCGCCCCGAAGATCAGCACCGCCAGCAGCGCCGTCGACGCCGAGTCCACCTGCAGGCCGGCGTGGCGCGCGAGGAGGTAGATCACCGCCGAGGAGACCATGAAGGACACGATCACGACGAACAGCGGGATGAACGCGAGGATCGGCGAGCGGTAGATCGCCAGCAGCAGCGCGAGGACGAAGATCACCGTCGCCAGCACGAGCACGATGTCGGCCGACTCGACGGCGTTGTTGATGTCGTTCAGCAGCGCCGGCGAGCCGGTCACGTGGTACTCCAGGCCCCCGGACGACCCGCCGCCGAGCGCGCGCAGCTCGTCGATCGACGCCTTGACCTGCTCGGCCGTGCCGCTGTCGAGCGGGACGACGGTGAACGCCGTCGCGCCGTCGGGCGTCACGAGCTGCGGGTTGGCCGCGAGCCGGCCGCCGAGGCCGGGGATGAAGGCGGGCAGCGCGTTGCCGGCGAGCGGGACCTTCGCCGCCGCGGCCGCGTCGCGGACGATCCGCGCCTGGTCGGCGGGCGTCAGGCCGCCGGGACGGCGGTAGAGCAGGACCGTCGCGCCGCCCGAGCCGCCGGCGAAGCGCTTGGCGAGCGTCTGCGTGACGCGCGCCGAGTCCGAGCCGGCGGACTCCACGCTCGTCGTCTCGTCGACCTTGACGTGGTTGAGCTTCATCGCCGGCGGCGCGCAGATGACGACGAGCGCAAGCCAGACCCCGACGACGACCCACCGGGATCGGCGTCCGGTGGTGACGCTGACGAGAGCCCCCATCATTCGGGCCGAATCTAGTGGATGTGGCCGGACCTCCGGAGGCGTCCGCCACGGATCGGTCAAATGTCCGGTCACACGGGCCGGCAGCGCCGCGCGCGCCCGTCATCCGTCCAGGTGCGCGCGGGGCGCGCCAGCGGCGCAACGGGGCTGACGATGCAAGCGGGAATTCGCCGTCCCGACGAAAGGTCCCCTCGATGTTGCGCACCGGAACCACCCTGCTCGCCCTCTTCGCGGCGGGCGCCATGCTCGTCGTCTTCGGAGGACTGAGCGCGACGACCACCGCCCGCAAGAACGCCGAGAAGGTCGCCGCCCCGGCGGCTGCCAAGCCGCGCGTCATCCCGCGTGCCGCCCTCGACGCCTCGTCGGGCCAGGCGAACGTGAAGTCGACGGAGTTCAAGTTCAGCGCCTCCGCCATCGACGCACCGGCCGGCAAGGTCAAGATCACGCTCGACAACGCCGGCCAGATCGAGCACGAGTTCGTCCTGCTGAAGACCGACGCGGCCCCGGGCTCGCTGAAGGTCGCCGCCAACGGCCGCGTCAGCGAGGCGGCGAGCGTCGGCGAGATCTCCGAGACCAAGACCGGCGTGTCCAAGAGCACGACGTTCGACCTCAAGCCGGGCCGCTACGTCTACGTCTGCAACATCCCCGGTCACTACGCCCAGGGCATGCGCGGCGCGCTCGTCGTCAAGTAGCACCAGACCGGCCAGCAGCGGTGAGAGTCGTCAAAGACCGCGGCGCGTCTGCCGACAACGCTCTCACGATGCCCGGCGTCCTTTCCCCGACCGCGCCCGCCCAGCACGCGCTGTGGCGGGTCGCGGGGGAGCACGCCAAGGGCATCCTCTACGAGTCCGGACGGGTGCACACCTGGCCCGAGGCCGAGGCGTCGCACGGCGCCGTCGCGCGCGACCACGTCCGCCGGACCGGTGACCACCCGATCGTCTGCTTTCTCATCCGCCCGGACGGCACCGTGACGTACGCCGCGCGCTACGCCGCACACGCCGCGACACTCGACGCCGCCCTGCGCCGCGCCGACCCGACCCTGACCGTCGTCGCTCCTTCGCGCCCCGCCGGCGCTCCCGGCCACCCCGACGCCGCCGTCGCCGCGGTGTGCCGCTGGCTGGAGTTCGGGACGCCGGCCGCCCGTGCCTCCGCGCGCGGCTGACTGCCCTCGCGTTCCCGCGGATATCAGGCGCGGTGGCCGAGGTAGGTCACCACGGCGCACACGCGCCGGTGCTCTGTCGCCGTCGGAGGGAGGTTGAGCTTGAGAAAGACGTTGTTGACGTGCGTCTCGACCGTGCGGATGCTGACCACGAGGCGCGTCGCGATCGCGGAGTTGGACATGCCCTCGGCCATCAGCGTCAGCACGTCGAGCTCGCGCGCTGTCAGCTCGTCGAGCGGTTGGGCGGGGTCCTGCCGCGTCACGAGCGCCTGCACGATCAGCGGGTCGATGACCGATCCGCCCTCGGCGACGCGCCGGACCGCGTCGAGGAAGCTGTCGATCTCGATGACGCGGTCCTTGAGCATGTAGCCCAGACCGCCGTGGTCCTTCTTGAACAGTTCCAGCGCGCCACCGAGGTGGACGTGCTGGCTGAGCAGCAGCACCCCCGTGCCGGGGTGCGTGTGACGGAGCCGGCGGGCGACGCGGATGCCCTCGTCGGTGAAGTCCGGCGGCATCCGGACGTCGAGGACGACGAGGTCGGGCATCGTCGCCTCGACGGTCGCCAGCGCCGTCGGCTCGTCGTGCGCGACCGCGACGATTTCGTGGCCGTCGTCGCTCAGGATGCGCGTCAGGCCTTCGGTGAGCAGTGCCGAGTCGTCGGCGACGACTACCCGCATGGCAATACCGCCGTGACCCGCGTGCCGGCGCCGAGCGGACTGTCGACGTCGAGGCTTCCCGCGCAGGCCAGCACGCGGTCGTTGAGCCCGGTGAGGCCGGCTCCGCCGTTGGCGCCCCCTGGGCCGTCGTCCAGCACGACGATCTGCAGCCGGTGGCCGTCGCAGGTCGCCTCGATGCTGACGTGGGAGCCCGCTGCGTGCTTGAGCGAGTTGGCGAGTCCCTCGGCGGCGACGAACCATGCCGTCGCCTCGATCTCGGGGGCATGGCGGTGGTCGAGGTGCTGCACGCATCGCACCGGGTCGGGCTGGCGCGCGATGAGCTCTCCCAGTGCCGGGCCCAGCCCCTCTGAGACGAGCGATCCGGGCAACAGCCCGGCCGCGAGCGCACGCAGGTCCTCGACCGATCCGCGGATCTCCGCGACGCCCAGGTCGATGATGTGATCGGCCTGCGAACCAAGCTGCGGTGCGTGGCGGCGCTGCTCTGAGCGCAGCCGCAACGCGAGCGCGACGAGCCGCTGCTGCGCGCCGTCGTGCAGGTCACGCTCGACCCGCCGGCGCTCGGCGTCGGCGGCTTCGACGATGCGCCGGCGCGACTGCTCTACGACCGTGACCTGCACGAGCAGCTCGGCTTGCAACCGGGCCTGCGCGACGGCTCGCATCGCCGCGCGACGGACGGATTCGAGCAGCCCCTGCTCGTAGGCGGGAAACGGGCGGTGCACGAGCAGCGCCAGCTCGCCGGCGCCGCCGCGCAGCGAACTCGCCGCGGCCTGTGGCTCATCCACCCTCCTGCCCCGGGCGTCGACGAGGTCGCCGTCCTGACAGCGAAACAGGAGCCGCAGGTCCGGGTCGCGCAGGACGTCGCGCAGCAGGCGCTCGAGCTCACCGGGCGCCGGCCCTGCCATCGACGCCTCGTCGGCGTACTGCGTGACGCGCTGCACGGCGTCATGGGTCCGCCGGTCAAAGCGACGGTCCACGCGCGCCTGCAGCTCGCGACGCGCCGGCGCCGCGATGATCGCCGCCGCGAGCGTCGCCGCCGCGACCGAGATGCTGCGACCCAGGCTCAGCTCGCCGAGCAGCAGCCCGAGTCCTAGAACGGTGCCGACGTAGACCGCCGCGAGCGTCGCGGTGAGCGACCCGTACACGACCGTGCGGTTGAGGATGCGGTCGATGTCCCAAAGGCCGTGGCGCCTCACGGCGACGAGGATCGCCGCCTCGAAGGCCAGCGTTCCGATCAGGTTCAGGTAGCCCGCGCTCGGAAGGAAGTCGCCGGCGAGGTTCAGTGCCAGCGCGGCTGCGGCGCCGTAGAGATACCACTTGACCTGCTGACGGACGACGCGATCCTCGCCGCGCAACCGCGACACGACCGCCGCCAACCCCGCCAGAACACCGGCGACCGTGCCCGCCACGAACACCGCGAGCGCGATGTCGACGAGCCCGCCCGGCGACGGCGAGTCGTCGAGCAGCGACGGCCCGGGCAGCGTCCACGCCTGGGACAGGAACACCAGCAGGCCCACAGCGGACATCAGGACCAGACCCTGCGCCACCCGCCAGCGCGTCCGGCCGTCGGGCAGACCGCCGTCGGGAAACCACAGCACCATCAACGGTGCGAGCAACGGCGCGACGAACAGCATCGCAAGGGCCACGAAGGCCATCTCGTCGGCCAGCGGCCAGCTCCCGCCCGCGCGATAGTCGTGCAACGCCCAGTTCTTGGCCAGCAGCGCCGGGCCGCGTGACACGCCGGCGGCGATGAACACCCAGGCCAGCCGATTCTCGGGCGTTCGCGCGAGCAGCAGCGCGCCGAGCACCGGGAATGTGAGCGCCATGAGCACCTGCAGGCCCGGATCGGCGTCGAGCAGGTCGCGCCAGCGCATCGCGTCGTGAATCCCGACGACGAGCGCCGCCGCCGTGAGACCCGCCGACACCACGGCGAGTCCCCACGCTAACCGCCGCCGGTGCAAGGCCATCGCGACAGTGTGGACCTCGACCGGCCGGCTGACCTCCGTGCCTGCACGGAGGGCCAAGTGCCGCGCCCGCACGGAGGCGGCGGCGACGTGCGAAAACGACACTGCAAAGCGTCCGATCCCAACCCGACGGAGGTCACCATGGCCGCTCTGCTCCCGCTCATCGGAGGCGTGCTCCTCGCACGCTTCGCCGCCAGTCGCTCCACGGTCATCGCAGCGGAGGTCGTGCTCTACGCAATCGCAGCGACCGTGCTGATCGCGACCGCACCGGACCACGGGCACACCTACGGCTCCGGCGTGATCCTCAGCGCCGTTCTCGCGCCGCTGTGCGTGCTGGCCGTCGTGCTCGGTGCGCTGTGGCGGAACCGGCAGGCGAGCATCCAGCCCGCCGGTTCCTGACGGCGACGGCGCGCGATGTCGGCGATCATCGGTCGGAATGCGTCCGCCCGACGCCGGCCTCGTATCGCTCGTAACGCCCGACCTGGCGTTGCTCGACGCCGCCATCGAGGGGCGCCCGGCGCTCGAGCAGGCGCTCGGCTGCGACGTCGCCGAGGGCTGGGACGTGTTCGGGCAGGCCCTCGGGCGCATCCGCGACGCCGTCGCCGCGGACCCGGCGAGCACGCGCTGGGGTTCGCGGCTGTTCGTCCTGCAGACGCCCCGCACGCTCGTCGGCTGGGGCGGCTTCAAGGGCCTGCCGCGCGACGGCGTCGTCGAGCTCGGCTACGCGATCTCCCCGAGCTGGGAGGGCCGCGGGATCGCGACGGCCGCGGTCGGCGAGCTGCTGCGCGACGCCTACGCCGCGCCCGGCGTCCACAGCGTCATCGCCCACACGCTGCCCGAGACCGGGCCGTCCGTGCGCGTGCTCGGCAAGTCCGGCTTCCGCTACGAGAGCGCCGTCGTCACCGACGGGGTCGGCACGACGTGGCGCTTCCGCCACGATCGCGACGCCGCGGGCTGACGCGCGACGCGGGTCGTCCTACCAGGCGTTCCCCTGCCGGCGCGTCGCGGCGATCCAGGTGCGATCGGTGTCGGCGTGCGCGAGGCTCGAGGGATACGGCGGGCGCTTCCAGACGTGCGAGCCGATCGTGCCGAAGTGCTCGCGCAGGTAGGCGACGAGGTCGCCGCGGTGCTCGGCGCAGGCGTAGCGCGCCGAGCCGTACAGACCGCGCCCGTGGAAGACGAGCCAGTTCTCGGGCAGCGCGTTCTGATACGCGCCCCAGGTGTTCTCGCGCATCGCCTTCTCGAGGTTGAGCTGGGTCAGCGGATCAGGCTGCGCGTCGCAGAACTGACAGCGGAAGATGAGGCGTACCGACATCCCCGGTGAGTATCGGCGATCGCACCCGCTGTCGCCGCCGGCTCGCCGGTCAGCGGCGCGGTGCTGGTGAACCCACGACCCGCGACACCTCCGGCCGATCAGGCCGTTTCCACCTCGGCGAGCCCGAGTTCCTCGATCGCCTGCTCGCGCAGCTTGAACTTCTGGACCTTGCCGGTCACGGTCATCGGGAACTCGGTCACCACCCGGACGTAGCGCGGCACCTTGTAGTGGGCGATCTTCCCGCTGCAGAACTCGGCCACCGTGTCGCGGTGCAGGTCGGCGCCGCCACGGGTCACGACGCAGGCCAGCAGCTCTTCGCCGTACACCGGATCGGGGACGCCGACGACCTGGACGTCCTGCACGTCGGGGTGCGTCATGAGGAACTCCTCGAGCTCGCGCGGGTAGACGTTCTCCCCGCCCCGGATGACCATGTCCTTGATGCGGCCGACGATCTTCAGGTAGCCCTCGTCGTCCATCTGCGCGAGGTCGCCGGTGTGCATCCACCGCGCGCGGTCGATCGCGTCGGCGGTCTTCTCGGGCTCGTCCCAGTAGCCGAGCATGACGCTGTACGCGCGGGTGCAGAGCTCGCCCGGACGGCCGCGCTCGACGATCGCGCCGCTCTCGGGATCGACGATCTTGACCTCGACGTGCGGGTGCACCCGCCCCACCGTCCCGACCCGCTTCGCCAGCGCGTCGTCGGCGCCCGTCTGCGTCGAGACCGGCGACGTCTCGGTCATCCCGTAACAGATCGTCACCTCCTCCATGTGCATCTCGTCGACGCAGCGCTTCATCGTCTCGATCGGGCACGGCGAGCCGGCCATGATCCCCGTCCGCAGCGACGTGAGATCGAACGTCCCGAACTCCGGGTGCTCGAGCTCGGCGATGAACATCGTCGGCACGCCGTACAGCGACGTGCAGCGCTCGTCCTGGACGGCCTGCAGGGTCGCGACCGGTTCGAACGCCGGCGCCGGGATCACCATGCACGCGCCGTGCGAGGTGCAGGCGAGGTTGCCCATGACCATGCCGAAGCAGTGGTAGTAGGGCACGGGGATGCAGACCCGGTCCTGCTCGCTGTAGCGACAGCCGCGGCCGACGAAATAGCCGTTGTTGAGGATGTTGTGGTGGCTGAGCGTCGCGCCCTTCGGGAAGCCGGTCGTGCCGCTCGTGTACTGGATGTTGATCGGGTCGTCGAACTGCGTCGCGTCCTGGCGCTCGCGCAGTTCGTCTGCGCTCACGCGCTCGCCGCCGGCGATGAGCTCCTCCCAGTCGCGTCCGAGAAACACGACCCGCTCGAGCGCGGCGCAGTCGCCGCGGACGTCGTCGACCATCTGCACGTAGTCGCTCGTCTTGAACGCCGTCGCGGCCACGAGCAGCCTGACTCCCGACTGGTTGAGCACGTAGGCGAGCTCCGACGTCCGG
>DATJEE010000060.1:0-6657 GCA_035496995.1 Solirubrobacteraceae bacterium
GCCCTCGATGCGCCCGAAGCCGACGACCATGTTCTTCGCGTAGCGCTTGCTCAGCTCGAAGAACTCGCCGGCGTCGACGAGGTGGCGGATGACGTCGCGCACGTCGTAGACGAGGCGCTGGTTCTTCGGGATCGTCGCGTCGGGCTCCCCGGCCATCGGCTCGACCGGCTCGCGGACCGGCAGCGGGCCGCCGAGCTTGGACGGGAAGTACGAGAGCGCCTGGCGGATGAGGTCGGCGGCCTCCTCGTCGGTGTCGGCCTCGACGTGCGAGACGCCGGACTTGCGGTGCACGCGCGGGCCGCCGAGCTCGACGCCGGTGACCTTCTCGCGCGTGACCTTCGCGATGACGCGCGGGCCGGTGAGGAACATCTGCGCGCCGTCGCCGACCATCATCACGAGCGTGCCGAGCGACGGCGAGTAGGCCGCGCCGCCCGCGCAGGGCCCGACGATGACGCTGATCTGCGGCACCTTCGCCCGCGACGTCGCGCGGAAGATCGACGCGTACGCGCCGAGCGCGCCGATGCCCTCCTGCAGGCGCGCGCCGCCGGAGTGCAGGAAGCCGACGACCGGCACGCCGGCCTTGTCGGCGGCCTGGATCGTGCTGACGATCGTCGCCCCGCCGCCTTGGCCGAGCGAGCCGCCCTTGTGCTTGACGTTCTGCGACCAGACGCGGATCGGCCGCCCGCCGACGCGCCCGGACCCGGCGATGACGCCGTCCCCGGACTCGCTGCGGATCTGGTGAAACGAGCCGTCGTCGCAGAGCAGCTCGATGCGCGCGATCGCGGGCAGCGCCGGCTCGGGCTCGGGCTCGGCGATGACCGCCACGTCGGGCGCGGCTGCCTCGGTACTCATGCCTTGCGGAAGGCCAGGCAGGCGTTCTGCCCGCCGAACCCGAACGAGTTGCTCAGCGCGATCTCCAGGCCCGGCGCCTCGCGCGGGCCGTCGGGGATGTAGTCCAGATCGCAGTCGGGATCGGGCTCCTCGAAGTTCAGCGTCGGCGGCAGCAGCCCGCGCTGCAGCGCGCCGAGGACGGCGACGGCCTCGACCGCGCCCGCCCCGCCGAGCAGGTGCCCGATCGCGGACTTCGTGCTCGACACCGGCGGCGAGCCGCCGTTGAAGACGGAGTGGATCGCGCGTGTCTCGATGCGGTCGTTGAACGGCGTCGACGTGCCGTGCGCGTTGATGTAGCCGACCTGCTCCGGGGTGACGCCGGCGTCGGCGAGCGCGGCGCGCATCGCCTTCAGCGCCCCGCGGCCCTCGGCGTCGGGCTGCGTCATGTGGAAGGCGTCGTTGGACGCCCCGTAGCCCGCGACGTAGCCGAGGATCTTCGCCCCGCGAGCCCGCGCGTGCTCCGCGCGCTCCATGACGATGACGCCCGAGCCCTCGCCCATGACGAAGCCGTCGCGGCGCATGTCGAACGGGCGCGAGACGCCCTCGCGCGACAGCGCGCCCATGCGCTTGAACGCGGCGACGCACAGCGGCGTGATCGCGGCCTCGGTGCCGCCGGCGACGACGACGTCGGCCTCACCGCGCTCGAGCATCCGCTTGGCCTCGCCGATCGCGTGGCTGCCCGTCGCGCACGCCGACGACACGCTGAAGCCGGGCCCGTGGGCGCCGAGCTCCATCGCGATCGCGCCGGCAGCGGCGTTGGGCATCATCATCGGGACGAAGTGCGGCGAGACGGCCCGCTCGCCGCCGTCGACGAACGCCCGGCACTCGTCCTCGAGCGTCTTCAGGCCGCCGACGCCGGTGCCGACGAGGATCGCCAGCCGCTCGAGGTCGACGTTGCCCGGCAGGCCGGCCTCCTCGGCGGCCTGCATCGCAGCCGCGAAGGCGAGCTGCGTGTAGCGGTCCGAGCGGCGCGCGAGCTTCGCGCTCATCGCGGACTCGGGATCGAACTCCGAGCAGGGAGCCATGCCGTCGACGATGCCCGAGCGGCGCTCGAGCAGCGCGTCGACGAACGCGTCCGCCCCCTCGCCGATCGACGAGACGACCCCGCGTCCGGTGATCGCGATCTCAACCTCAGGGGACGGATGCCAGCTCATGCAGGCGCGCCTTCCTTGGCCTCCACGAGGCGGATCGTGAGGGAGATGGCGTCGCCGACGGACTCGATCGGCTTGAGATCGTCGTCGCTGATCGTGATCGCGAAGCGGTCCTCCAGCGCCTTGACGAGCTCGACGAGGTCGAGCGAGTCGACGTCGAGGTCGTTCCAGGTGTTCTCCGGCGTCGCCTCGCGGGCGCCCGGGACCTTGATCGACTCGAGCTGGTCGCGGATCTCTTCGAGTACGTCGTTCTCGTTGACAGCCATGCGTTGGTTCTCCCCTTTGTCCTATGCGGCAAGCGCGCCGTCGACGGCGAGCGTTGCCCCGTTGATGTATGCCGCTCCGTCCGTACACAAGAACGAGACGGCGTGGGCGACCTCTTCGGGCTGCCCGACCCGGCCGGCTGGAACGCCGGCCAGAAGCTTGTCCGAGATGCCCTCGGTCATGTCCGTCTCGATGACCCCGGGCGTCACGGCGTTGCAGGTGATCCCCTTGCGCGCCATCTCGCGCGCGACGGTGCGCGTGAGCGACAGCATCCCGGCCTTCGCGGCGCCGTAGTTGGCCTGGCCCGGGTTCGCGCGCTCGGCGACGACGGAGGAGATGTTCACGATCCGGCCCCAGCGCGCGGAGAGCATGTCGTCCAGCGCGCGGCGCATGCAGTGAAAGGCGCCGTTGAGGTTCGTGCCGACGACCGATTCCCACTGGTCGGCGCTCATGCGGATCGCGAGGCCGTCCTGGCGCTCGCCGGCGTTGTTGACGAGCACGAGCACGGGCCCGAAGCGCTCGCGCACCTCGGCGAAGGCGGCCTCGACGGAGGCGGCGTCGCCGACGTCGGCCTGGACGTCGCCGCTCGTGCGCCCGAGCGTCGCGACGGTGAAGCCGTCCTGCGCGAGGCGCTCGGCGATCGCCTTGCCGATGCCGCGCGAGCCGCCGGTGACGAGGGCGACCGGGCTGTCAGGCCGCGGCATGGACCTGCTCCTTCCAGCCCATGACCCCGGCGCCCCACACGAAGCCCGCGCCGAAGGCCGCGAGCGCGATCGTCGCGCCCGGCTTCAGGCGCCCCTCGCGCTCGGCCTGGTGCAGGGCGAGCGGGATCGACGCGCTCGACGTGTTGGCGACGATGTCGACGTTGATGACGACCTTCTCCTCCGGCACGCCGAGGCGCCGGGCGGCGGCCTCGATGATGCGGGCGTTGGCCTGGTGGGCGACGAAGAGGTCGATGTCGTCGACGGTCATGCGCGCGCGGACGAGCGCCTCGGCGGTCGCCTCGACCATCCGCGCGACGGCGTGGCGGTAGACCTCCTGGCCCTCCATCCGCAGCAGCCGCTCGTCGCTGGACGCGTAGAGCAGGTCGGCGTGGACGCCGTCGGAGTGCAGGACGAACGGGATGCAGCCGAGCGCGAGATCGCCCCCGCCGACGACGACGGCGGCGGCGCCGTCGGCGAAGAGGATCGCCGTGCCGCGGTCGTTGTGGTCGGTGATGCGGCTCAGCGCCTCGGCGGCGCAGACGAGGACGAGCTTGCAGCGCCCGGACTCGACGAGCGCGGCCGCCTGGTCGAGCGCGTAGAGAAAGCCCGAGCAGGCGGCGTTGACGTCGATCGCGGCGGCGCCGTTGGCGCCGATCAGGTCGGCGATGCCGGGCGCCAGGCCGGGCATGAGGCGGTCCGGCGTGAGCGTCGAGACGATGACGTGGTCGACGTCCTCGGCCTCACGGCCGGCGTCGGCGAGCGCCGCGTTGCAGGCCTCCACCGCGAGGTCGGTGAGCGAGCGCGAGCCGTTGAGGCGCCGGCGCTCCTTGATGCCGGTGCGACGCTGGATCCACTCGTCGCTCGTGTCGAGGTAGGCGGCGAAGTCGGCGTTCGTGACGATGTGCTCGGGCAGGGCCGAGCCGATCCCGAAGACGCCCGCCTTCATCGTGCCGGCCTGCGCTCCGGAGTCGCGCGCAGCGTGCGCTTGACGAGGCCCTTGAGCACCGCGCCCGGGCCGCACTCGACGTAGTCCGTGACGCCCATGCCATCGAGCTCGAGCAGCGTCTCGCGCCAGCGGACCGGCTTGAGGAGGTTCTCGGCGAGCTCGGCGCGCACGTCGGTGAAGGGCTGCGTGCTGCCGTTGGAGAGCACGGGGAACGCGGGCTCGCCGATCGCCGTGTCGGCGAGCGCGCGCTGCAGCGCCTCGGCGGCGGGCGCCATGAGCGGCGAGTGAAAGGCGCCGCCGACGGCGAGCTTGCGCGCGCGGCAGCCGATCTGCTCGGCGCGCTCGACGGCGTCGTCGACGGCGGCCATGCGGCCGGAGAGGACGATCTGGCCGGGCGCGTTGTCGTTGGCGAGCGAGAGGCCGAGCGCGTCGGCGAGCGCCAGCACGTCGTCGCGCTCCCCGCCGAGCATCGCGACCATGCCGCCGGGCTCGAGCTGCGCGGCGTGCGCCATCGCGTCGGCGCGGGCGTGGACGAGCCGCACGGCGTCCTCGAAGTCGATCGCGCCGGCGGCGGTCAGCGCGGCGTACTCGCCGAGCGAGTGGCCCGCCGCGGCGAGCGGGTCGGCGTCGTGGTCCTCGCGCGATGCCCACTGGGCGATCGAGCAGAGAAAGAGCGCCGGCTGGTGGGAGCGCGTCCCCGCGGCGAGGTCGACGAAGGGGTCGAAGCCGAGCAGCTCGATCCCGCGCACGAGCAGCGGGTGGGAGCGAAACGGCGCGTCCATCCCCTCGGAGTGGCTTCCCTGACCGGGAAAGAGCACAGCGGTACTTGTCGGCATCGGAGTCATCTAACAGCCCTCACCCGTCTATGGGGGCCGCGTTACCCAGGTTCGACAGACCGGGTGGATGTGTCGAAATGCAAAGGGGTCGGTCGATGGGTGCCGACGAGCGCCCTGCCGCGCGGCAAGCGGCGGTGGTCGATCTCGTGCGCTGCGCCCGGCGAGAGCTCCTCCTCGCGGGCATCGCGGATCGCGATCGCGCGCCGCCGGCCGCAGCGCGATCGCGAGCCCGCATCGTCGGTGAAACGGCCGTCCGGGCCGCCGGATCGGGGGCCGTCGCTCGGTAGAATGGATGCGTTGCAACGACTCGCGCCGACCGGGCTCGGGCACCACCGTTCCGTCCGAACCAAGGCGTTGAATGCGACGCCCGCGTGATCGCAGACGACGCGCCGCAACGACCGGGAATTTCGCCGCGGCGAGAAGAGGAGCAGGACGATGGAAGGCACTTCGCAGACCCCAGTACAGACCGGCACCAGAGCCGGCGAGCCCCTCTCCATCGAGCGCCTCTTCACGACGCCCGGCGTCCACCCCTACGAGAGCGTCGAGTGGGAGCTGCGCGACGCACGCATCGGCCACGGCGGCAAGGTCGCCTTCGAGCAGCGCGGCGTCGAGTTCCCGAAGACGTGGTCGCAGAACGCGACGAACATCGTCGCGCAGAAGTACTTCCGCGGGCAGCTCGACACGCCGTCGCGCGAGCACTCCGTCAAGCAGATGGTCGGTCGCGTCGCGGGGACGATCGCCGACTGGGGGCGTTCGCGCGGGTACTTCGCGTCCGTCGAGGACGGCGACGCCTTCGAGGCCGAGCTGACGTACGTGCTCCTGCACCAGATGGCGGCGTTCAACTCGCCGGTCTGGTTCAACGTCGGCTTCGAGGAGAGCCCGCAATGCAGTGCGTGTCAGCCATACGGCGCGCTCATCTCGACGCCGGACGGGATGGTCCAGATCGGCGAGCTCGTCGACCGCGACGAGGTCGGCCGTGAGGTCTACGACGCCGACGGCGTGACGCGGATCGTCGCGACGCAGGCCAACGGCATCAAGCCCGTCTACCGCGTGCGGCTGCGCAACGGCAGCTTCGTCGAGGCGACCGCCGACCACGTCGTCAAGGCGGTGCGCGAGCGGCGCGCGGAGCCGCAGTGGCTGCGCGTCGATCAGCTCGAGGCCGGCATGCGGATGCACCTGCACCCGCACCGGGCGAAGGTCGACGCGTCGGCGCTGGTCACCGCGGGCGCGGGCGCGGCGTTCGCCGACGAGGGCCCGGTGGCGGTCGATCCGGTGAAGGTCTCCGAGGCGGCGCTCGCCGGCTGGCTGCAGGCCGACGGCTTCGTCGGGCAGTACGACCACGGGACCCACCGCTCGCTGACGGTCGAGTTCCAGGTCGCCGACGACGAGGAGCGCGCGTGGGTCGAGGAGCACCTCGACGTCGCGCTGCCAGACGTCCACCGTCACGTCCGCGACGCCGACACGCTCGAGACTGCAGTGCAGCGCATCCGCCTCTACGGCGAGGTCCTCGCCGACTTCGTCGAGCGCTGGAACCTGCTCGAGCGCGGGACCGAGATGACGGTGCCCCACCAGCTCTGGACGGCCTCACATGAGGAGATCTCCGCGTACCTGCGCAGCATCTTCCAGGCCGACGGCTACGTCAGCGTCCGTCGCGACGGCGACTGTGAGAACGCGCGGATCGGCTTCGCCGTCATCGGCGAGCGCTGGACGGAGGACGTCCAGATCCTCCTCGGCACGCTCGGCATCTACTCGCGCCGCACGCACAAGCCCGAGCGCCGCGAGGACCGCCACGACATGCACGAGGTCGCGATCTCGATCGGCTCCGAGCGCGCGCGCTTCGCCGAGCTCGTCGGCTTCGTCGACGC
>DATJEE010000061.1:0-43533 GCA_035496995.1 Solirubrobacteraceae bacterium
CGATCTCCGGCGCGCCGACGGTGATGCCGAAGTCGCCGGCGCCGCGGATCTCCGTCAGGACGTCGGCGACGCGCAGCACGGCCTTGGCGGGGATGCAGGCGTAGTTCAGGCAGCGCCCGCCGATCTGGTCGGACTCGACGATCGCGGTGCGCATGCCGAGCTGGGCGGCCCGGATGGCGGCGACGTAGCCGCCCGGCCCGGAGCCGATGACGATGCAGTCATAGGAGGACTCAGGCATGTCCTGAGGACCCTAGCGAGTTGGCCGGGCAGGCATCTGGAGTCGCGCCATCGGCCGCACGAGCTTCCAGAAGAGCCAGCCCATGAGCCCGATCGCGACGGCGCAGACGACCCCCTGCCACCACTTCTGCACGCCGATGAGATAGAGCGAGAGGAAGACGATCTGCAGGCCGAGGATCGTCTGGAAGCCGAGCACGGCCCAGTACTGGCGCAGGAGCATCCCGATCCCCGCCATGAGCAGCAGCGCCGTCGTGACGGCGGTCGTGACGACCGGGTCGCCGCTCGCGCCCGCGAGGTCCTTGCCGCTGAGCGCCGTGAGGATGTTGCCGATCGCGAAGACGAACGCGACGCCGGCCGCGAAGGTCACGATGCCGGGCCGCTCGCCGGGGGCGAGCGGCTCGAGCCCGGCGCGGATCGCGTCGTCGCGGGCGCGGCCGCGGGCGTAGCCGCGCGCCAGCGTGTCGTCGTCGGGCTCGGGCTCGGGCGCGGGCAGCGCCGCGGGCTCCGGTGGCGGCGCGGGTAGCGCCGCCTGGGTCCGGCGTCCGCGCTTGCGGCTACGGGAGCCCATGGGCGAGCTCCCGGTCGAGGGTGGCGCGCAGTGCCGCGGCGGCGGCGCGCGGGTCGGCGGCCGCGGCGATCGCGCGCACGACGGCGATCCGCCGCGCGCCCGCGGCGAGGACCGCGCCGACGTTCGTCGCGTCGATGCCGCCGATCGCGAAGAACGGGACCGTCGCGTGCGCTGCGGCGTGGCGGACGAGATCGAGGCCGACGGGCGCGCGACCGGGCTTCGTCGGCGTCGCGTGGACGGGGCCGACGCCGATGTAGTCGGCGTCCCCGGCGGCGGCGATGTCCTCGGGACCGTGCGTCGAGCGGCCGACGAGCGCCTGCGGGCCGGCGAGCGCGCGCGCCTGCGCGATGTCCATGTCGTCCTGGCCGACGTGACAGCCGTCGGCGCCGGTCGCCCCGACGAGGTCGGGGCGGTCGTTGACGATCAGCAGCGCGCCGGCCTCGTCGCAGAGCCGGCGGGCGACCGCGGCGGCGGCCAGCAGCGCCGCGTCGGCGGCGGACTTGTCGCGCAGCTGGACGATGTCGACGCCGCCCGCGAGGGCCGGCCCGAGGACGTCGGCGAGCGCGCGGCCGCCGGGCTGCGTGTCGCAGACGAGGTAGAGCGCGGCCCGCTGCAGCCGGGCGCGCCGGTCGTCGAGATCGGGCACGACCGCCATTGTCGCAACGCCCGCCGTGGGGCGCGCGGGAGTGGCTAGGATTCGAGGTCTAACGGGAGCCCGTGACCGCGGGCTGAGAGGGCGTCACGCCGACCGTCAACAGCTGATCCGGGTCATGCCGGCGAAGCGAGGTGTCATGCCGCAGGACGCAACAGCATCGAACGTCGTCGTCATCGGCGGCGGCGCCATCGGGCTCTCCGTCGCCTGGCGCGCCGCCCAGCGCGGGCACTCGGTCTGCGTGCTCGAGCGCGGCGAGCTCGGGGCCGGCGCCTCGCACGTCGCGGCGGGCATGCTCGCGCCGGTGACCGAGGCCGACGCCGGCGAGCTTGCGCTGCTCGAGCTCGGGCTGCGCAGCGCGCGCGCCTGGCCGGCGTTCGCCGACGAGCTCGCCGCCGCCTCGGGCGCCGATCCCGGGCTGCGCCGCTGCGGCGCGCTCGTCGTCGCCCGCGACGGCGACGAGGCCGCGGCGCTCGAGCGCGAGCTCGCCCTGCGCCTCGAGCTCGGCCTCGACGTCGAGCGGCTGCTGCCGAGCGCCGCGCGGCGCCTGGAGCCCGCGCTCGCGCCGACGCTGCGCCTCGCGCTCGCGGTCCCCGGCGACCACGCCGCCGATCCGCGCGCGCTCGTCCTCGCGCTCGCCGGGGCCGCGCGCGCCGCGGGCGTCCAGCTGCGGACCGCGACGACCGTGAACGGGGTGCGCGTCGAGCACGGGCGTGTGACGGGCGTCGAGCTGCGCGGCGGCGAGGTCCTCGCCGCGCGCGAGGTCGTCGTCGCCGCCGGCGCCTGGAGCGGCGCGCTCACCGGCCTGGCGCCGATCGCGCTGCGGCCGGTCAAGGGCCAGATCATGCGGCTGCGCGACCCCGAGGGCCCGGGGCTGCTCGAGCGCATCGTGCGCTTCGAGGGCGGCTACCTCGTCCCGCGCGGTGACGGGCGCTACGTCCTCGGCGCGACGATGGAGGAGCGCGGCTTCGACACGACGGTCACCGCCGGCGGCCTGTACGAGCTGCTGCGCGACGCCGGTGAGCTCGTCCCCGGCATCCACGAGCTCGTCGTCGAGGAGACCGCGGCCGGCCTGCGCCCCGCGACGCCCGACAACGCGCCGCTGCTCGGCCGCGCGCAGGACGTCGCGGGCCTCGTCTGGGCGACGGGCCACCACCGCAACGGGATCCTGCTCGCGCCCGTGACCGCCGAGATCGTCGCGGGCGTGCTCGACGGCGACGCCGCCCCGGCGGCGTTCGCGCCGGGCCGTTTCGCGCGCGCCCGCGCGGGGGCGGCGGCGTGATCACCGTCAACGGCAAGCCGGTGCAGGCCGGCGAGCGGCCGACGATCCGCGACGTCCTGCTCGCGGTCGACATCGACCCCGACCGCGCCGGCATCGCGGTCGCCGTCGATGCCGAGGTCGCGCGGCGCGGCGCCTGGCCGACGCAGATCGTCGACGACGGTGCCCACATCGAGATCGTCACGGCGACGCAGGGCGGATGATCGCTCCGCTCGTCATCGCCGGCCGGACCTTCGGCTCCCGCCTGTTGCTCGGGACCGGCGGCTTCACGCGCATGGCGACGCTCGGCGACGCGATCGACGCCTGCGAGACGGAGCTCGTGACCGTCGCGATGCGGCGCGTCGAGCCCGGCGCCGACGGCTCGCTGCTCGACGTCATCGCGGCGAAGGGCGTCGACGTGCTGCCCAACACGGCGGGCTGCTTCACCGCCCGCGACGCCGTCCGCACGGCCCAGCTCGCGCGCGAGGCCCTGGAGACCGACTGGGTCAAGCTCGAGGTCATCGGCGACGAGCGCACGCTCCTGCCCGACGCGCCCGAGCTGCTCGTCGCGGCCGAGCAGCTCGTCGACGACGGCTTCATCGTCCTGCCCTACACGAACGACGACCCCGTCCTCGCCCGCCGCCTCGAGGACATCGGCTGCGCGGCCGTCATGCCGCTGGGCTCGCCGATCGGCAGCGGCCAGGGCATCGCGAACCCCGCGAACCTCACGCTCATCGTCGAGCAGGCGGGCGTGCCGGTGATCCTCGACGCCGGCGTCGGCACGGCCTCCGACGCCGCGCTCGCGATCGAGCTCGGCTGCGACGCCGTGCTCTGCGCGAGCGCGATCTCGCGCGCCACCGACCCCGTCGCGATGGCGCACGCGATCCGCCACGCCGTGCTCGCCGGCGCGCTCGCGCGCGGCGCCGGGCGGATCGCGCGGCGTACGCACGCCCGCCCGAGCTCGCCCGTGGAGGGCTTGCCGGAGTTCGCGGAGTGACGTCGAGTCATTGCTCGACGCTCGTCCGTCGCGAACCCGAAGGCGGCCGCTCGCGATGAGCGCCGGCGTCGACGAGCTCGTCGGGCGCTTCCTCGCCGCGTGGTCGGGCGCCGACGTCGGCGCGGAGTTCGCCGCGACCTGCGCGCCCGACCTGCACTACGAGGACCCGCTGACGTTCAAGGGACCGCTGCACGGGCCCGCCGCGCTCACCGAGCACGCCGCGCGGCTGCGCGCGGCGGCGCCCGACGCGCGCCTGGAGCGCGTCGGCGAGCGCCTGTCGGACGGGCAGTTCGTCGCCGCGCCGGTGCGGCTGCTGGCGACGCACACCGGCGAGGTCGAGGCGGGCGCCTTCCCGCCGACCGGCCGGGCGATCGCCGTGCACGCGGTCCTCTACTGCGAGCTCGACGAGGCCCGGGCGCGCCTGTGGCGCATCCGGGCCTTCTTCGATCTCTACGACGCCGCGATCCAGCTCGGCGTCCTGCCCAAGCCCGGCTCGGTCGGCGAGCGCGCGCTGCTGCTCCTGCGCGGCTTCGGGCTGCGCGGCGGACGTTGAGCTACGCCGTGACGACGATCGCGCCCTTCTGGCCGGAGTGGATCGTGCAGACGTAGGGGATCCGCCCGACCTTCTTGGCGGTGAAGTCGAACGTCTTGCCGCCGTTGAGGTTGCCGGACTTGAACGCGCCGTTCTTCGCGGTGACGTTGTGCGGATACGGGTCGTTGTTCGTCCAGTGGATCTTCTGGCCGACCTTCACCTTGATCTCCTCGGGCGAGAAGAGGTTGTTCTGCATGACGACGTTGACGGCGCCCGTCGCCGGGGTGCCCGGCGTGGCCGGGGTGGCCGTGGTGCCCGACGTCGACCCAGCGGGGGCGGCCGGGGTCGTCGAGGCCTTCTTGTCGCTGCTGCCGCAGCCGGCGACGAAGGCGCCACCGAGGGCCAGGGCGCCGCACATGAGCGCGATGATGGTCGGACGGGACATGGGTCCTCCTGAAGGGTCTTGGGCGGCAGTACCGCTGCGAGATTAGCCCGCCGGGCCCGCGGCACGTGCCGACACGGTGACGAGCAGCGGGGCGTGATCCGACAGCGGGCCGCGCTTCAGAACCCGCACCGGGCCCGCCGCCGCGACGCCGTATCCGAGGACGTGATCGACGCCGTCGCCGCCGAGATGGTCGAACCCGGCGGCCGCGGGCGCCCGGATGTTGAAGTCGCCGCCGAGCAGCGCGGGCTCGCCGCCGGCCCACGCGCGCGTCGCCGCGGCGGCCCGGTCGATGTCGGCCTGTGCCCGTGCGACCGAGTGCACCTGCGCGTGGAGGTTCGCGCACCACAGGCCGCCGCCGAGGCGGACCGCGTGGCAGACGCGCCGCTCCGGCCATCGGCGCAGGAGCACGCGCCGGTGGTCTGCGATCCGCGCCGCCGCGGCGCGGACGAGGATGACGTTCGCGCCCCCGCCGCCGGACTTGACGAGGTCGGGTGCGCGATCGGCCACGGCCCGGCGCAGCGCGGGCAGCTCGTTGCGCGACGTCAGCGCCGTGCGCGCATGGGCGTCGCAGGCGCGCGCGAGCGCGGGCGCCCACCACGGCGGCACCTCCTGCAACAGCGCGACGTCCCACGTCCAGCCGGCGAGCGCGGCCGCGAACTCGCGGTGCAGGTCGCGGCCCGCGGGCGGGACCGCCCGGCCGTGGAAGAGGTTCCAGGTCAGGATCTGCATCGTCGGCACCGGGTCTGACTCGGCGGGCCTCGCACGACTCCCGCCGAGTTAGACCCTAGACTGCCCGGCTTGACGCGCCACCTGCTCACCGGGGCCGAACTCGATCGCGACGAGCTGCTCGCGCTGCTCGATCGCGCCGACGCCCTGAAGGCGGCGCCGCTGTCGTCGCGGGCGCTCGAGGGGCGCAGCGTCGCGCTGATCTTCGAGAAGCACTCCACGCGCACGCGGCTGTCGTTCGAGGCCGGGATCTTCGAGCTCGGCGGCCAGCCCGTCGTCCTGCGACGCGACGACCTGCAGCTCTCGCGCGGCGAGTCCGTCGCGGACACCGCGCGGATCCTCTCGCGGCACATGGCCGCGATCGGCGTGCGCACCGGGCCCGACGCGCTGCTGGAGGAGCTCGCCGAGGTCGCGACGGTGCCGGTCTTCAACATGCTCACCGCCGGCCACCACCCGTGCCAGGCGCTCGCCGACCTCATGACGCTGCGCGAGGCGTTCGGCCGCCTCGAGGGCCTGAAGCTCGCGTACGTCGGCGACGGCAACAACGTCGCGCGCTCGCTCGCGATCGTCGGCGCGATCGCCGGCATCGAGGTCGCCGTCGCCTCGCCGGACGGCTACGCCCTGACGGGCGTGCCCGGCGCGCTGCTGACGACCGACCCCGCCGAGGCCGTCGCGGGCGCGCACGCCGTCTACACCGACGTCTGGGTGAGCATGGGCGACGAGGACACCGCCGCCGAGCGGCGGATCGCGCTCGCGCCATACCGCATCGACGACGCGCTGCTGGACCTCGCCGCCCCCGGCGCGATCGCGCTGCACTGCCTGCCGGCGCACCCGGGCGAGGAGATCACCGCCGAGGTCCTGTACGGCGGGCGCGAGCGCATCTGGGACCAGGCCGAGAACCGCCGCCACGCCCAGAAGGCCCTGCTCGAGCTGCTGCTGCGCTAACGTCGCCTGCAAGGAGAGCGACTTCGCAGGAGGCCGCCGTGCCGCAGCCCAAGAAGCCCCACTCGCCGGCCCGCAAGGCGTCGGCGGGCAAGCCCAGAGCGCGCAAGCCGGCGAGCTCGGCGGCCCCGAAGAAGCCGCCACCGGCCGCCGCCCCCGCGTCCGAGCGCACCGACGACGCGCTGCAGGCGGCGCTCGCGACCGTGCGCGACCTGCTCGCGCGCGGGCTCGTCATCACCGCCGATCGCCTCCAGGAGACGGTCGACGAGGCCGTCAAGCGCGGGCGCATGACGCGCGTCGACGCCGAGGAGCTCGTCGCCAACCTCCTGCAGATCGGGCGCCTGCAGACGCAGGACGCGATCGCCGAGCTCGAGAGCGTCGTCGGGCGCTCGGCCTCGCAGACGCGCCGGCTGGCGCGCGCCCGCGTCGGCCGCGTGGCGTCGGCCGCGCGCCACGCGCCCGGCACCGACCGCGCGCTGCGGGCCGTCGATCGCGCCCGCCGCGCCGCCGGCCTGGGCTCGTCGTTTCCGATCAGCGGCTACGACGAGCTCACGGCGGCGCAGGTCAAGGGCCGGCTCGGCGAGCTGACGGCGGCCGAGCTGCGCAAGGTCCGCGACCACGAGCGCCGCAACGCGAACCGCAAGTCGATCCTCGCCGCGATCGAGAAGCAGCTGCGGTAGGCGGCTGCGTCCGCGGCGAACTCAGCCGCCGAGCTCGACTGCCATGCTGGAGGGCACATGGAGTCCTCCACCTTCACCCGTCCCGAGCGCGGCGCGGTGCTCGACCTGCGCGTCGACGCGCTCGCCTACGGCGGCAACGGCATCGCCCGCCTCGACGCCGGCGCGGACGGCGGCCGCGGCTACGTCGTCTTCGTCTCCGGCGCCCTGCCCGGCGACCTCGTCCGCGCGGTCGTCACGAAGCGCAAGCGCGGCTACGCCGAGGCGCGGGCGCTCGAGGTCGTCGAGCCGAGCCCCGACCGGATCGCCCCGATCGCCGACCACCCGGGCGCGCCGTGGCAGGTCCTGCCCTACGAGCGCCAGCTCGCCGTCAAGCACGAGCAGGTGCGCGATGCGCTGACGCGGATCGGGCGCCTCGAGGACTTCGTCCTCGACGACATCGTCCCCGCGGTCGCGCAGTGGCGCTACCGCAACAAGCTCGAGTACTCCTTCGGCACCGACGATGCGGGCGCGCTCGTCTGCGGCTTCCACGCGCCGGGCTCGTGGCACGAGATCGTGCCGATCGGCGACTGCATGCTGGCCTCCGAGCGCTCCAACGCCGTGCGCGACCAGGTCGTCGCCTGGTGTCGCGAGCAGGGACTGGAGGCGATGGACCGGCGCACGCACACGGGCCTGCTGCGCAACGTCGTCATCCGCGAAGGCCGGCGCACCGGGGAGATCCAGGTCCGGCTCGTCACCGGCCCCGGCGAGCTCGACACGGCGAGCCTCGCCGCGGCGGTCGACTGCGAGGGCCTGCACTGGACGCGGACCGAGGCGCTCGCCGAGACGACCGTCGGCGGCAAGACCGAGCTCGTCTCCGGCTCGCGCAAGCTGCAGGAGGAGCTCGCGGGGCTCAGCTTCTCGGTCTCGCCGCTGGCGTTCTTTCAGACCAACACGGAGATGGCGGAGCAGCTCTACGCCGTCGCCGCCGAGCTCGCGGACCTCAAGGGCTGGGAGCGCGTCTACGACCTCTACTGCGGGATCGGCACCGTCGGCCTGAGCCTCGCCGCGCGCGCCGGCGAGATCTGGGGCCTGGAGATCGTCGAGGAGGCGGTCGCGGACGCGATCTCCAACGCGCGCCGCAACGGGATCGGCAACGCGAAGTTCTTCGCCGGCGACGTCCGCCTCGCCCTGCGCGAGCTCGCCGAGGAGGCCGGCCGCCCCGACGTCTGCCTGCTCGACCCGCCCCGCGCCGGCCTGTCGCAGAAGATCGTGCGCCGCGTCATCGAGGCCAACCCGCGGAGGATCGTCTACATCTCCTGCAACCCGACGACGCTCGCGCCGAACGCCGCGCAGCTCGTCGAGGCCGGCTACGCGCTGCGCCGCGTCGTGCCGGTCGACATGTTCCCGCAGACGCCGCACATCGAGTGCGTGGCGCTGCTGGAGCGCGCGTAGCTGTCGATTTCGCCGCGCGCCGTTCGTCTACGGGCGACACGTCAAACCGGAATTGCAAAGGTAGGCGCACATGCTCGGCGTCAGCACGTATCCCCAGGAGTACATCGACGGCTGCCGCGCGGCGGTCCAGGCGCAACTCGCGGCCTACGAGCAGGTGCGCGGCACGGACGCGTTCGAGCCGCTGTTCTTCAACCACATGGTCCTCGCGCTCGACCACTACTTCTGTCACCGGCTGCGCGGGCGGGAGGGCAAGGACGGCAACCCGCTCAACGAGGTCCGCGTGCTGTGCACGTCGATCATGGAGGGCGGCGGGCGCCTCGTCGCCGACAAGACGATCAAGCTCAAGGCCGAGACGTCGCTGCTGCACCACGAGGTCGGTGACGAGATCAGGCTCGGTGCGGACGACTTCCGGCTCCTCGCGGACGGCTTCCTCGCGGAGATCGAGGCGCGCTATACGTAGCGCGACCGTCATCGCGCCGCGGGCCGGGGAGATCATCGGCGACGCGCCCGACCGGCGCGTCGAGATCCTCTCCGACGTCGACGGCCTGCACGCGACCTGGTCGCGCTTCGCCGCCGGCCGCGACGGCGCCGACCTCCACGTCCACGAGCGGCACACCGATCTCTTCTACGTCCTCGAGGGCGAGCTGACGCTGCGGCGCGGCCCGACGGGCGACGAGGTCGTCGTGCCCGCGGGGTCGCTGGCGCTCGTGCCGCCGCTCGTCGTGCACGGCTTTCGCAACGGCAGCGACGCCGACGTGCGCTACCTCAACCTCCACGCGCCCGGGCGCGGCTTCGCGGACTACATGCGCGCGCTGCGCGACGGCCGCCCGGCCGCCTACGACCAGTGGGACCCGCCGCCGGACGGCGGGCGCCCGCCGACGGACGTCATCGTCACCCGCGACGGCCCGGTGCTCGCCGACACCGCGGAGATCGCGGTCGTGCGCCTGAGCTGCGCGCCGGGCGCCGCGCCGGGGCCGGCGGCGCTGCCGGGCCACGTCGTGTCGTTCTACGTCCTCGCGGGCGAGCTGACGCTCAGCGGCGGCGAGCGTGACATACAGGCGCCCGCGGGCTCCTGGGCGCAGGTGCCGGCCGGGGTCGCGCATGCCATCTCGGCCGCCGGCGCCGAGCCCGTGCACCTGCTCAGCATCTGGACGCCTGCGCGTTAGCGACGGCTGAGACTCAGGCGCCGCACTGGTTGGCGGACGTGCGGTTGCAGAACACCTGTTGCGAGGCGCCGATGGTGAGCTGCAGCAGGGTGCCCGGCGACCCCGCGAGCAGCTTGAGGCGGACCCGCTCGCCCTTGACCGCGGTCCTGGAATCCGAGCTGGCGGTGACGTGACCCCTCGCCGTGCGGCGCGTTCCCGACGTCAGCTTGAACGTGATGGTCCCGCGGGGCGCGGTCGCGAAGGAGCAGGTCGGGCAGCGCCGCAGGTCGGCGTAGTTCTCTCGGCCGGTGCCGGCCCTCGTGATGACGAGGCTCGTCTCGTGCGCGCCCCAACTTCCGGCGAAGGGGGCGCCGACCGACGTCTTCGTGGCCGCGGCCACCCCACCGCCGCCGAGGAGGCAGGCGAGGACCACGATCGTGACGGCGCGCAGCTTCACGACGCGCATCTTCACCGATCAGAGCCCCGGCAGCGCCGTCAGGGCGGCGATGTCGCGCTCGTCGGCCGGCCGGCCGCTGGCACGTTTCATCGCGATGAGGTCGTCGAGGCCGGCGATCGCCAGTGTGATCCCGTCGAAGTCGATGACGAGCGCCCGCGCTCGCAGGTCGGCGTAGGCCGGCGCCCCCGGGACGTCGCGGAGGATGTGCAGCTCGCCGTGGTCCGTCGTCAGCGGCGGGACGATCGGTGCCGTCTCCAGGTGTTCCGCCGTCGGTGCGCCGCCGGGGACGTCGCGCGGATGCGCTCGGAGGTCCGCGAGCGCGGCTGCGAGCCGTTGCAGGTTGGCGCGCTCGGGGCCAGGGATCACGTCGAGGTCCTTGGTCGTGCGCCGGTGGCCGTGGACCTGCACCGCGACGCCGCCGATGACCGTGTACTCGACGCCGTGGCGCTGCAGCGTCGCGAGCAACGCGCGCAGATCGAGCGGCGCGGTCGGCGCGCGGGCGTCCATCAGCGCGTCGCCCGGGCCCGGGCCCCCTCGATCTCCAGCCGCGTTGCGACGAGGTTCCACGATGCCGACTCCGCCAGCCGCTGCTCCGGGGTCAGCCGGCGTCCGTGGGCGAGGTCGCCTGGATCGACGTCGAGCTCCAGCGGCGCGACGGCCAGCACCGGCCGCTCGCCGAGCGCGAGCAGCAACTGGGTGAAGCGCTCGAAGCTCGGTGATTCGTGACCGGCCTCGATGCGGCTGATCGCCGTCTGCGTCGTCGCGGCGCGTCGCGCGAGCGAGCGCTGCGACACACCGTGGCGCACGCGCGCGGCGCGAAGGTGGTCGCCGAGAACGGACATCCGGAGATATATAGCGGATCCGACATCGGTTTCGCCCGCGTCACGCCTGGGCAGGGCCACGGCGATGGCGCTTCGCAGGCTCGCCCGTGCCTGAACGGGCATCGACCTTCCGCACCGGAGGCGCCGGCTGGTGGCTGAGCCTCGCCTTCGCGATCGGCGCGGCGTCCGCGCTCGTCGGGACCGCGCTCGGCCTCGAGGTCCTCTGGGTCGCGGTCACCGCCGCCATCGTTGCGGCGGTGCTGCCGGCGTACCTCGACGGGCGCAAGCGCCGCGGTCGCGCCGAGGGGCGCGCCGCCGAGCCGCGCTCAGCGTCCCCGCAGCGCCCGCAGCTCCGCCCGTAGCTGCACGATCTCGGCCTCCAGGCGCGCGACGCGCTGCTCCAGCGGCAGCTCGGCGACCGGCTCGCGCTCGGGGGCGACCGGCATCGGCCGGCCGGGCGCGCGGACGACCGGCGCCGGGATCTCCGGCACCGGCACGGCGCCCATGGGCGCGACGGGCTCGGGCACGTCGTCGTCGCTGAGCCGGTGGGCGTAGCGCTCCTCCTTCTGCCCCGGCCGGCGCGGCAGCTGCGCGACGAGCTCGCGCTCGATGAGCGCGGCGAGCGTGTCGTGGACCGCCGCGAGGTCCGCGAACGGGTGCAGGCGCTCCGTGCGGCCCTTCAGCTCACCCGGCGTCTGCGCGCCGCGCAGCATCAGGACGCAGAGCACCGCGAGCTCGTCCGGCGCGCTCGTCAGCGCCTCGTCGAGGAGATGGCGGTACTTCGAGGTGCGGCTGCCCGCTCCGCTGGACAGCCGCGCCCAGCGGCGCCGGTTCAGGCGCGTGATCGCGTCGCGGATCGTCGACTCGTCGTAGGCGACGACGGGGTCGCGGTTCGTCGACTGGTTGCACGCCGAGCGCAGCGCGTTGAGCGTCAGCGGGTAGTAGTCGGGCGTCGTGCGCTGCTTCTCCAGGAGGCAGCCCAGGACGCGGATCTCGGCCGGCGTGAGATCCACTACTCGTCGGTGGGCCCGCCCTTGGGGGGCTTGTTCTTGTCCTGGAGGTTGCGCAGCCAGTCCGAGAACTGCTGGCCGGCGCTGTTGACGTGCCCGCCGGCCTCACTGAAGAGGTCCTTGAAGCGCTCGGAGTAGTGGGCGGCGGCGTCGGCGGCCTCCTCGCGCGCCGGGCGCTCCTGGCCGCGGCGGAGGTACTCGCCGCCGACGATCCGGTCGTACTCGCCGTCGCGTACCCACGCCAGCAGCTCGTGGACGCGCTTGACCGGCAGCGAATGCGTCTGGCGCATGTCCGTCAGCAGGCGCTGCAGGCGGTCGAAGCCCTCGCCGGTCTCCGTGTACTCCATCGCCTGGCGCATGAACGCGTCGAGGTTGAGCTCGTCGGCCCGCGCCCCGGCGGACATCGTCATGAGCATCTTGCAGACCAGGCGCGGGTCGCGGGTGACGATCGCCGCGGCGCGGTCGCACGTGAGCTCCGTCGCGCGCGACCACTCCAGCAGCGCGTGCTGCACCGCCATGAGCGGCAGGTTGGCGCCCATCGGCAGGCGCGTCGTCGTGAGCCGCAGGAGGATCTGCAGCGCGGTGCGGTAGAGCACGTGGTCGGAGAGGATGTGCGCGACCTCGTGCGCGATGACCGCCTCGAGCTGATCGTCGCCGAGCAGCTCGACCGTGCCGCTGTTGAGGACGACGATCGGCTTGCCCGACCCGACCGCCATCGCGTTGGCGACGGGCTCGGCGGTGAGGTAGAGGTCGTACTCCTCGGGCATGTCGAGCACGCCGAGGACGTGCTGGTAGCGCGTCCAGATGTCCGGCAGCTGGTCGTTGCCGAGGCGCACCGAGGCGCCGAGGTACGTCTGGCGCAGCGCGCGCTCGTAGCCGAACTCGATGAGCTTGCGCACGACGAGGTCGAGCATCGGAATCGAGGCCAGCGCCGCGGTCGCGGCGCGGTCGGCCGGGTGCTCGTAGGCCTTCGGCGAGATGCCGGTCAGCCGGTAGGCCTCCGCGGGCGTCGACACAGCACGGAGCTTACGCCCACCGGCCGATCGGCGATCCGCGTCTAGACTCACGACCAGTGCGTGCCGCCACGATCCGCGAGGGCGAGGTTCTCGTCGAGGAGCATCCCGACCCCGAGCCCGGTGCCGGCGAGGTGCTCGTCCGCGTCCGCGGCGCGGGCATCAACGGCGCCGACATGCTCCAGCGCCGCGGGCGCTATCCGGCGCCCGCGGGCAGCCCGCAGGACATCCCGGGTCTCGAGCTCGCCGGCGAGGTGGCCGGGCTCGGACCCGGCGCGACGCGCTTCGCCGCGGGCGATCGCGTCATGGGCATCGCCGGCGGCGGCGGGCAGGCCGAGCTCGCGGTCGTGCACGAGCGCCAGCTCATGCCCGTGCCCGACGCCGTCGCCTTCCCCGCCGCGGGCGGCCTGCCGGAGGTCTTCACGACGGCCCATGACGCGCTCTTCACCCAGGCCGGGCTGCGCCCCGGCGAGCGGCTGCTCGTCCACGGCGCCGCGGGCGGCGTCGGCACCGCCGCCGTCCAGCTCGCACACGCGCTGGGCGCGCACGTCACGGCGACGGTGCGCAACCCCGGCGCGCGCGACGCCGTCGCGCAGCTCGGCGCCGACGACGTCATCGACCCCGAGGGCTTCGAGCAGCACGGCCCGTTCGACGTCGTGCTCGAGCTCGTCGGCGCGCCGAACCTCGCCGGCAACGTCAAGGCGCTGAACACCGAGGGCCGGATCGTCGTCATCGGCATCGCCGCGGGCGCGAAGGCCGAGCTGAACCTCGCGATCCTCATGGGCAAGCGCGGCCGCATCATGGCCTCGACGCTGCGCGCGCGCCCGCTCGAGCAGAAGGCGGCGACGGCGCGCGCGGTCGAGCGCGAGGTGCTGCCGCTGTTCGCGCGTGGCGCCCTGACCGTTCCGGTCGCCGAGACGTTCGCGCTCGACGACGTCGCCGCGGCCTACGAGCGCTTCGCCGCCGGCGGCAAGCTCGGCAAGATCATCCTCACGCCGTGATCGGGCGCCGGAGCTGAGGCTCAGGCGCCCTCGTGGCGCAGGAGCGCCGGGATGCGGTCGAGGTTCGGCAGCAGGTAGCCGGCGGCGACGAGCGGCAGCGCCGGGATCGCGCGGTCCAGCCCGACGCTGACGCCGAGCGAGGCGACCAGCCCGAGCGTCATGCCGATCATCGTCGGCCCGCGGCGCAGGCCGTAGCGCCACGACCAGGCGGCGAACATCGAGAGAAAGAACGCGTCGGAGAGCCCGAGGTGCCCCGCGCTGCCCATCCCGCCCCAGGCGGGGAGGTCGAAGCTCAGCGGGTCGACCCGGTCGGTGCCGTTCTCCAGGAGCTTGGAGGCCGGCCCGCTGGCGACCGACCAGATGTCGATCCCGGCGACGATGATCGGCACCGCGATCGCGACGACGCGGGTCTCCAGCCAGCGCGCGAACAGCAGGCCGACCGCGGCGGAGAGCATCGCCTCGGCGACGTTCGCCCCGGCGCCGACGCCGCCCGCCCCGCCGGCATTCAGCGCGCCGACGATGAGCCCCGCGCCGAACACGATCAGCAGCGGGCCGAAGAGGCTCTCCGCCGCCGGCACGATCGCGAGCGCGCTCGCGGCGATCATGACGAGCCCGACGCCGCCGGCGACGAGCGTCTCCGTGTCACCGGCGGGCAGCGCGGGGAGCGCGGGCGCGGCGAGGAAGTAGGCGAGCGCGACGAGCGGCGTCAGGAGCGCGACGGTCCCGGCGCCCGGCCGCCGCCGACGGCGTTTTCGTGCCATGGCGCTAGTACGGGGGAAGGTCGGCGTACCACTCGCCGAGCACCCTGAAGGCCGACCAGAACGCGCGCTTGGCCGTCTCCTCGTCGAGCGCGGCGTCGATGTTCGGCACGTAGAGCGCCTCGATCGAGGGCGTGAGCGCCTGCAGGACGCCGGGCTGCGCGAGCACCTCCTGCGCGAGCGGCAGGGCGAGGTCGTTGAGCACCGCGAGCGCGTCCTCGCCCATCACGACGACGATCTTCGGCTGCACGATCGCGATCTCCTCGACGAGCCGCGCGATGCAGTGCGGGTCGGCGAGCGACGTGTCGGGCACCGGGCACTTCACGCAGAGCGTGCCGTAGACGGCGAGCGGGTCGATCGCCAGGCGCTTGAAGGCCTTCACGAGCGCGGCGCCGGCGCGGCCGTAGAACGCGACGCCCTCCTCGATCTCCGGCGGCATCGGCGCGTGCTTGAGCAGGAGGATGTCGGCCTGCGGGTGGCCGGAGCCCAGGACCGGCATGAGCTGTCCCCGCGGGCACTGCGAGCACTCCTGCAGCTCGCGCGTGAAGGTGTTGAGCTCGCGGATGGCGCGCTCGAGGTACTTCTCGCGGATCTCGTCGTCGGTCGCAGGCATGGCTGGCCGTGGTTTCGACGGGCGCGAGGGCCGACCCTGCGCGTGCATCACGACTTGCGCGTCGCCCGCCGCACGCGCCGCTCGCGCCGCGCGGCCCGCGCGCCGGGGGGCGTCGCCTTGGTCTCGAGGAACTTCAGCGCCTGCACGTAGAGCAGCGAGGACGGCTTCGTCGTGATCTCGGCGTGACGCAGGGCCTCGAGGAACTCCTCCGGCCCGTCGAAGTCCGGCACCCGCACGCGCACCGAGCCGAGCCCCTGCGCGACGTGGGAGTCCGAGCCCGCCCCGGCGACGATCCGGTACTTCGCGGCGAAGCGCTCGGCCTCCTCGTTGAACGAGCCGATCGCCACGCGCGGGTTGTAGATCTCGATCGCGTCGATGTCGTCGACGATCCCGAGGAGGTGCTCGTAGTCGGGCACGGCGTGCATGCGGTCGAACGGGTGCGGGACGTAGACGAGCCCGCCCTGGCGCTTGATCTCGGCGATCGTCTCGGCGAGCGTCAGGCCGCGCGGGATCTGCTCCTCGATGAAGAGGCCGATGACCTCGCCCTGGTCGGCGGTCTTGACCTCCTCGGCCACGATGACCTTCATGCCGAACTCCGCGGCCTTCTCGCGCGCCTCCAGCGCCCCCGTGATGACGTTGTGGTCCGTCACGGCGATCGCGCCGAGCCCCTGCTCGCGGGCGGTTGCGAGCAGCACCTCGACCGGCGTCGCGCAGTCGTGCGAGTGGTCGGTGTGCATGTGCAGGTCGATGTCGATCCACGGCCGGCTGCGCAGGCGCGCGCCGAGCTCGGGGTTGCCCTCCAGCGGATGGCGGCGCGCGACGACGCCGGCGTAGACGTCCTCGAGCTCGTCGGCGACGCGCTGCCAGGTCAGCAGCTCGCGCAGCGGTGCGGCGGCGTCGCGCAGGCGCTCGCGCAGCGCGCCGTCGTCGACGAGGCGCGCGAGCTGCGCGGCGAGCGTGTCGATGTCGCGCGGCTCGAAGAGCAGCCCGCGCTCGCCGTGGTCGAGCGCCTCCTCGTAGACGGGCAGGCGCGACGCGAGCGGCACGACACCGGCGTTCATCGCCCGCAGGAGCAGCGTCGGGACGGGCGCGGCGCCGTCGGAGGCCGCGACGAGCACGTCGAGGCGCCCGAGGCCGTCCTCCTCGGTGACCTGCTCGGGCGTGATGTAGCGCACGCGCTCCTCGAGGTCGGAGCGCAACGGGGTGCTGCTCGACGGCCCGCGCGCGGAGACGACCGTCACCTCCCAGTCGGCCTCGGCCTCGAGGCGGCGCAGCGCGCGCAGGAAGAGGCGCAGCGCGCCGCGCTCCTCGTCGTCGGCGAAGCCGATCCGGATGGGCCCGCCGCTGGCGCGGTCGGCACGCGGAGGCACCGGGTCGGCGCCCGGCAGCAGGACGCGGTACTCGGCGGGAAACCAGCGCTGCATGAGCTCGCAGGTCGTCGCGAAGCTCGCGGTGCGGGCGTCGAGGCGCCCGAACACGAGCTGGACGACCTTGCGCGCGACCTGTGTCGACAGCAGCCGCTCGGTCGGCGCGTGGAAGGTGCCGACGTTCAGCGCCCGCGAGTGGCGCAGCGCGGCGCTGGAGGTCGACGGCGCGAACGGCTCGTGCACGTGGCAGACGTCGAGCGGGACGATCGTCAGGAGGTCCTCGATCGTCCGCGAGACGTCGACGGGGAGCGCCGGCACGCGCCGCCCGGCGCCCGGCAGGTCGGGCAGCGCGTCGCCGACGGCGAGCACGCGCGGAGGTGCGCCGGGCTCCGGCAGCAGCGACGCGGGATCGTCGACCGCGGCGCGGATCGCGGCGCGCGTGTCGCGCACGGCGTCCTGCGAGCGCGAGGGGGCCACGATCAGCACGCGGTGCCCGCGGGCGGCGAGCTCGGCCGTCACGCGCTCGACGTAGGCCGTGATCTCGTGGCGGCCGCCGCCCCACGGGTAGGGGGTCACGTGGGCGATCGCGAGGGGCTCTTGGGTCACGCCCTGAGGATACGGAGGGGCGAGATCGAGCCTGCCCGGCCGCGCCTCGGACCCCGGCGCGGGTCCTACGGCGCGGGCGCGGGCGCGCAGAACGCGAAGACGCGCATCGTGCCGGCGACGTTCGTCAGCGTGCGCCCGGTGCCCTTCCAGAACGCGAACGAGCCGCCGTTCGCCGGGACGGTGCCGTTGCCGACGTTGTCGACGGAGGGCCTGGAGACGATCGTCTCCTGCTCCGCCGGGGCGACGACGTTGCCGATGTTGACGCTGCCGCCGATGATCTTCTCTCCCGCCGCGCAGGTCGCGAAGCCGCTCGTGATCGCGCCCGGGACGCCGGCGCCGGTGCCCGCCGGCAGGGCGACGTCCGTGCGGCGGACGACGACGCTCGCCAGGAGCCCGGCCGGACCCTGCAGGCCGGGCGTGCCGGGGTCACCGGGGTCGCCCTTGGCGCCCGGTGTTCCTGCGGCGCCCGGGGTGCCGGGAGCGCCGGCCGGGCCCGCCGGGCCGGCCGCGCCGCGTGGGAGCGCCCCGGTCTTGAAGTCGATCGCCGTGAGCGAGCCGTTCTTCACCTTCGACGACGTCACGGCGTTGGACTTGATCTGCTTCGCGCCGACGCTGTTGCGCGGGAGCGTGGCGGCTGCGTAGCTCGTGCCGCCGAGAGCGACCATGAGCGCGATGCACGACGTGACGTTCGCGAACGACAGATGCCCGCGAACACGGGGCGCCATGAGATGGACCTCCATGGGGTGATCGGCGCGCCGGGGCACGCGGTGACGAGGCGGCCGTCCGTGGCCGCTACGGCAAATTAAAGGCGCGCGTGCGACGTCCTACAACCGGAGGACGCGGAAGATCGGACAGATGTCCACGCGAGGGGACAACACGCCGCCGGCGTGTCAGCTGTTGTCGTAGAGCCCCTTGAAGACGTCCGCGTAGCGCTCGTAGACGACGTTGCGCTTGACCTTCAGCGTCGGCGTGAGCTCCTCGTGCTCCTGTGAGAGGTCGCGCTCGAGGATCGCGAAGCGCTTGATCTGCTCGATGCGGGCAAAGCGCTTGTTCGTCTCGTCGACGGCCGCCTGCAGCTCGGCGCGGACGGCCGGCTCGGCCGAGAGCGCGGCGATGTCGAGGTCGGCGCTGACGCCGGCCTTCTCGGCGAGCGCCGCGGCCTCGTCGGCGTCGATCGTCAGCACCGCGGTGAGGTACTGGCGGCGGTCGCCGTAGACGACCGCCCGCGAGATCCAGCGCGACTGCGCCAGCGCGCTCTCGAGGTTCGACGGCGACACGTTCTTCCCGCTCGACGTGATGATGAGGTCCTTCTTGCGGCCGGTGATGCGCACGTAGCCGTCGGCGTCGATCTCGCCGAGGTCGCCGGAATGCAGCCAGCCGTCGCGCAGCGTCGCGGCGGTCGCCGCGGGGTCGTTGTAGTAGCCCGTGAAGATCTGCGGCCCGCGCAGGAGGATCTCGCCGTCCTCGGCGATCCGCACGTCGGTGCCGGGCAGCGGGCGCCCGACCGTGCCGACCTTGTGCTCGGGGATCGAGTTGAGCGTCACGACCGCGGACGTCTCGGTCATGCCGAAGCCCTCGAGCACCCAGACGCCGGCGGCGTGGAAGAACCTCAGGATCTCCTCGTCGATCGGCGCGGCGCCGGTGAGCGCGAGCTTGATGCGCCCGCCGAACAGCGCGCGGACCTTGCTGAGCACGAGCGTCTCGGCGAGCTGGTGCTGGTAGCCGAGCAGGCGGCCGATCGGCTTGCCCTGGCGCTCGCGCTCGCGGACCCTGCGCCCGACGCCGAACGCCCAGTTGAAGAGCTTGAGCTTCGCGCCGCCGGCCTCCTGCACCTTCGCCGTCGCGGCGGTGTAGATCTTCTCGAAGATGCGCGGAACCGAGGGCAGGTAGGTCGGCTTCGTGATCGCGACGTCCTCGACGATCTTCTTCGGGTCGCGGCGCCAGTAGGCGAGCTCGGCCCCGGCATCGATGCCGAAGAACTGCACGAGGCGCGTGAGGACGTGCGCGAGCGGCAGGAAGATGTAGATCACGTCGTCGGCGGGCTGCTCGCCCAGCCGCTCGCGGACCATCCCGACGACCGACCGCATGTTGTCGTGGGTCAGCATGCAGCCCTTCGGCGGGCCGGTCGTCCCCGACGTGTAGACGATCGTCGCGACGTCGCCGGCCGCGATCGCGGCGACGCGCTCGTGCAGCTGCTCGTCGGTCACGTCGGCGCTGCGGTCGCGCAGCGCCTCGAGCGACAGGACGTCCTCGTGCTCGCCCTCGAAGGCGATGACGTGGCGCAGCGCCGGCAGCGCGGCGCGGATCTCGGCGAGCTTCTCGAGCTGATGGGCGTCCTCGCAGAAGATGACGGTCGCGCCCGAGTGCTCGAGGACGTACTGGCACTCCTCGGGCGAGTTGGTCTGGTAGACCGGCACGACGACCGCGCCCGCGCAGATCGCGCCGCAGTCGGCGAGCGTCCACTCGGCGCGGGTGTTGGAGAGGATCGCGACGCGGTCGCCGGCGCTGACGCCGAGCGCGATGAGCGCCTTGGCGATCTGCCGGGCGCCCTCGCCGAGCCCCGGGTAGGTGATCTGCTTCCAGCCGCCGCCGTGCGCGAAGCGCAGCGCCACCCCGCGGTGGGCGGCGGCGGCGTCCAGGACGAGCGTCGCGAGCGTCGCTGCGGGCGGCGCCTCCGGGGCGGGCGTCGGGGCCGGGGCGGGGGCCGGGGCTGCGGCCGGGGTGCCTGCGTCATCCGTGCTCATGGCGCAGATCCTACGCAGCGCGCCGGGGAGCGCCGCCCCGCTGCGCGGCGCCTCAGTCGCGCAGACGCTCGGCCACGAGCAGCCTCACGAAGCCCGCGGTGCGGCTCGGCGCGCTGGACTGCGTGCCGTCGAACGTCGCCCGCGCGCGCCAGCGGCCGACCGTCGGCAGCGCGTAGTCGAGCGTCGCGACGCCGTCGACGGCGCGCGCGTGCAGCGCCCGGACGAACTGCCAGCCCGACAGCGGGTCGAGCTGCTCGACGTCGACCGTGACCGGCCCGGTCACGCCCGGCGCCGTCGCGACGGTGAAGCGCGCCGCGCTGCCGGGCGCGATCTCGGCGTCGGCGACGCGCAGCACGGTCTTCGTGATCGTCCGCGAGGCCCGCAGGAGGCGGTAGCCCCCGGAGCTGCCGTTGCGCGCCCGCACCGCGACGAAGAAGCGCCCCGGCCGCAGCCCCTTGTGCAGCGCCTGCTCGCCGCGGCCGTCGCAGGCGCACCCGAGGCGATGGCCGGAGGCGTCGAGCAGGACGAGGTCGAACTGGCGCTGTGCGCGGGCCTGGAGGTGCAGGAACAGGACGCTGCGGCGGGTCACGTCGAAGCGGTAGAGGTCGACGGCGTCGACGCCGCGGCCGTCGAGCGAGCCCGGGACGCGGGCGTAGTTGCGGACGAACAGGCCGGGCGCCGAGTCGTCGCGGCCGGCGCGGGCGATCTGCAGGTGGTAGCGCTGGGGCCCGCGGACCTGCTCGGTCGCGCGGACGAGGACGCTGTAGCGCCCGCCCTGGCCGTCGCGCGGGGTGAAGAGCCCGTAGCCGTCGCAGCCGATGACCGCCGCCGGGTCGCCGGGAGTCGCGGGCGACGTGTGCGGGCGATACAGCGACGCCCGCACGCAGCCCGCACCGCGGTGGACGACGGCGATCCGGTAGCGCACCCCGGCCCGCAGCGGGACCGACCACGGCTGCGCGGTGCGCGCGACGCGGTCCAGCGACCCCGAGACCCCGGTCGGTGGCAGCGCGGGGCCGGGCAGCCGCGGCCCGCGGACCGCCGCGAGCGCGAGTGTGAACGGCCCGCGCGCGGAGCCGGCGCGGCGGCCGACGCGGACGAGGTAGCTGTGGCCGCGACGGGCGGTGAAGCTCGCGGCGGCGCGGCCGTGCGTGTCGCTGACATCGCAGGTCTGCAGGCGCTGCTGGGAGCGGAAGCGCTCGAAGACGTCGACCGTGGCGTCGAGATCGCCCGCCGCCCGCAGGCGCACGACGACGCGCCGTGACGCCGTGGCGTCGAGGCGATACCAGACGGACCCCGCGATCGCCGCGCACGGCGATCCGGGCTCGCCGGACTGCGTCGTCGATCCCGCCGTGCGCCCGGACAGGTGCGCCGGCAGAGTCCCGACGCTCACCGCCCGATCGCGGCCGTCGTTGGGCGGTGAGCCGGCCTGTGCCGGAGCAGCCACGAGGACGAGGGCGGTGAGCAGCAGGGCCGTCAGGCCGGGTGAGCGCTTGGTCATGTGCCGACAACGGGCCTGCGGCGCAGAAGATGCGCCGACGCCGGCGCGGCGGCCTACCGCACGACGCGGAAGCGCGCGCTGACCGGGCCGACGCGGTTGGCGCTCGCGTCGAGGGCCACGAGGTCCAGCCGGTAGCTTCCCGCCGGCAGCGTGCGGCCGGCGAACAGCGGCGTGAGCGTGAACGAGCGCGGGCCGCTGTTGAGCGACACCGTCCGCGTGCCCTTGCGCGTCACGTAACGCGTGCAGGCGCGGTCGCTCTTGCGGTGCCTGCGCGGCGGCGCGATGCAGCGCGAGCCGCGGCGCACGCCCGTGCGTGCGGTGGCGATCGTCACGGTGATCTTCGCGGGACGCGAGAGCGTCAGGCGGACCTTCGCGCGCGTGGCCCTGCGCGCCCGGACGTGACGGCGCCGGTCGGCCCTGCGCGCGCGGTGCAGCGTCGAGGGGACGATCCGCAGCCGCGTGACGGTCACGCGCGGCGGCGGTGGTGGCGGCGGCGGTACGACGGCGGCAGGCGCCTGCGCGAACGACGCCCCGACGCTGCGGTCGGCGTCCATCGTCACCGTGCAGACCGGGACGGCGCCCGCGGCGGCACAGGCGCCCGTCCAGCCGGCGAAGCGCGCGCCCGCCAGCGGCGCCGCCGTGAGCGTCACGCGGCGCCCGGCCCCGAAGTGCTGCGCGCAGTCGGTCGCGCAGGCGATCCCGAGCGGGTTGCTCGTGACGGTCCCGCGCGTGACGCCGTCGATCCCGACCGTCAGCGCCATCGTCGGCGCGGGGCCGTGACCGGGGGCGTCGAAGCGCACGACGCGGTTGTTGCCGTAGTCGGCGACGAGCAGCGTCGCGCCGTCGGCGCTCAGCGCGAGCCCGCCGGGCTGGATGACCTCGCGGCTGCCGCTGCCCTCGGTGGCGAGGACGTCCCATGCGAAGGTGCCGCCCGCGGCCGGCGTCCCGCGCAGCACGCGGGCGCCGTTCGGCGTGCCCGGCCGCAGCTCGGACACGTAGAGCGTGCCGTCGGCCGGGTCGATCGCGAGGCCGTCGGGGTGATCCCAGGCCGCGGCGCCCAGGGGCGGCGCGACGTCGGTCATCGTCACGGCCTCGAACACGCGCGTGTCGTCGGCGACGTAGAGGCGCGTCCCGCCGTCGGCCGCGAGCGCGATCGGATGCGAGAGGCCCGTGCGCGCGGGCGTCACGGTCCCGTCCTCGGCCAGCAGCACGATGCGGTTGTTCGCCGTGTCCGCGACGAACGCGCTGCCCGCCGACGGGCCGGGCGCCAGCGCCTGCGGGTCGGCGAGCTGCCCCGGGGCGGTCGTGCGCACGATGCTGCCGTCGGGGCCGAAGACGACGACGCGATCGTTGCCGGTGTCGGCGACGACGGTGTCGCCGGCGGCGTCGTACGTCACCGCCGACGGCAGGCTGAACTGCCCCGGCGCGTCGCCCTCGCTCGGGTAGCCGGTGAACGTGCTGATGAGCCCGAGCTGGCCGCCGAAGCCGCCGTCGGGGTCGATGCGCTCGATGCGGTGGTTGAAGCTGTCGGCGACGGCGATCCCGCCGTCGGGCGCGAACGCGACGCCGCGCGGGCGCGTGAAGTAGCCCGCGCTGCGGCCGGCGATCCCCCACGCCGCCGTGAGCGCGCCGTCACCGGTGTAGACGTGGATGCGGTTGTTCGCCGTGTCGGCGACGGCGACGCCGCCCTGCGGGTCGTCGCTCAGCCCGCCGACGCCGCGCACGATCGAGAACAGCCCCGGCGTGCGCCCGAATCCCCCGAGCACGCCGAGGAAGCCGAGGCTCGGCGCGTCGAAGACGTCGACGCGGTTGTTGAGGTTGTCGCCGACGTACAGCCGCGGCGGCACGTGCGCGTCGACGGCGACGTCGTAGGGCGCCTGGAACTGGCCCGGTCCGCCGCCGCTCGAGCCGACCTGGCCGACGAGCACGAGGCTCTGCGGGTCGAGGACGACGACGCGGTCGTTCTGGTCGTCGGCGACGTACACGCGCGTGCCGGCGGGGTCGACGGCGATGCCCTGCGGCGCCGCGAGCCCGAGGCTCGGGTCGCTGAACGCCGGCGGCCCGGCCGGCAGGAGCGTCGCGGGGTCCAGGGTGAAGCGCGCGACGCGGTCGCGGCCCTGGTCGGCGACGTAGACCGTCGGTGCGGATGCCGGCGAGCGCTGGTCGACCGCGATGCCGCTCGCGCTGATGCCCGCGCCGATCGCCGGGTCGTTCGCCGAGAGGTCGAAGACCGACGCGTCGCCGAAGCTCGCGAGCGGCGTCCCGTCGGCGGCACTGAAGATCTGGACGCGGTCGTTCTCGCTGTCGAGGACGTAGAGGTGGCCGGCGCGGTCGGTCGCGACGCCGCCGACGATGCCGAGGCGGCCCGGCTCGCGCCGCGCCGCGCGCGAGCCGACGCTGAAGCGGTAGCTGCCGTCGCGGCCGAAGGCCTGCACGACGCCGCTGTACTGGTCGGCGGCGAAGACCGTCGCGCCGCCGGGCGAGAAGGCGACCGCCTGGACGAACCGGAACACGCCCCCGCCGTTGGGATCCTCGCCGACGACGGACGGCGTGAGCGGGGGCGGCGCGGCGTGCGCGACAGCGGGGGCGATCGCGGCAACGGCGAATGCTGCCGCGAGCAGGGGTCCGAGACGCACCATGTGGCTGCAACCTCGTCGCAGCCACGTAGTTGCGTTCAGAGCGTCAGGACGCGGAGGCCTTCTTCTTCGCCGCGGCCTTGCCCGCCTTCGGCGCCGTGCCCGGCTGGCGCTTGTACTTCGCGATGAACTTCTCCGTGTCGGCGTGCGCCTCCTCGTCGGGGCGCTGGTTCATCGGCGACTTCATGAGGTACGACGACGGGCCGTCGAGCTGGCCGGAGAGCCCGTGGTTCATCGCGAGCTTGCAGCAGCGGGTCGCGTCGATGACGATCCCGGCGCTGTTCGGGGAGTCCCAGACCTCGAGCTTGAGCTCGGCGGTCAGCGGGACGTCGCCGAAGGCCTGGCCCTCGAGGCGGATGTGCGCCCACTTGCGGTCCGTGAGCCACGGCACGTAGTCCGACGGGCCGACGTGGACGTCGCCCGGCGGCAGGTCGTGGCCCATGATCGACGTCACGGCGTTCGTCTTGGAGATCTTCTTGGACTCCAGGCGCTCGCGCTCGAGCATGTTGTAGAAGTCCATGTTGCCGCCGACGTTGAGCTGCGACGTGCGCATGAGCTTCACGCCGCGGTCGTGGAACAGGCGCGCGAGGTTGCGGTGCACGATCGTCGCGCCGACCTGGGACTTGATGTCGTCGCCGACGATCGGCAGGCCGGCCTTCTTGAAGCGCTTGTGCCAGTACTCCTCGCGGGCGATGAAGACCGGGATGCAGTTCACGAAGCCGCAGCCGGCCTCGAGGATCTGCTCGACGTACCACTTCGTCGCGAGCTCGGACCCGACCGGGAGGTAGGACACGACGACGTCGGTGTGCGTGTCCTTGAGGATCTGGACGATGTCGGCGGTCTCGCCGGGCGCCTTGGTGATCTTCTCCTTGAGGTACTTGCCGAGGCCGTCGTGCGTCATGCCGCGGTAGACCGGGACGCCGAGGTGCTCGGGCACGTCGGCGAACTTGATCGTGTCGTTCTGGCCCGACCAGATCGCCGTCCCGAGGTCCTTGCCGACCTTCTCGGCGTCGATGTCGAAGGCCGCCGTGAACTCGATGTCCGAGATGTGGTAGCCGCCGAGGTCGACGTGCATGAGGCCGGGGACGTCGACCGTCGGGTCGGCGTCGCGGTAGTAGTGCACGCCCTGCACGAAGGCGTTCGCGCAGTTGCCGACGCCGACGATCGCGACGCGGACCTTGTCGGTCTGGTAGCGCGAAGCGCCGTTCGTGGAGTGTGCGCCGTTGCCGTTGCTGGGGCTCATGTGCTGTTCAGTTCCCTTCGTAAGACCGTTCCGGGGCTAACACCCCGTGACCAATGGCTCGTTACACGGGCGCCGGCTGCTGGAGCTGGCGCTTGACGTGGAGGATGCGCTGGACGACCGTGAAGCTCGTGAGGGCCGCGAGCACGTAGACCGCCGGCGCGAGCGCCCCGAGATCGGCGAACACGAGCCCCGCCGACAGGATGATGACGCGGACGAGGCGGTCGGCGATGCCGACCTTGCATTCGACGCCCAGCGCCTCGGCGCGCGCCCGCGTGTAGGACACGACGAGCGAGGCCATGACCGCCACGACGACGGCCGCGACCGCCAGCTCGTCGCCGTCCTGGGTGAACGTCACGGCGATGCCGGTGAGGACGAAGCCCTCGACGATGCGGTCCAGCGTCGAGTCCAGGAAGGCGCCGAACGGCGTGCCCTTGCCGGACATCCGCGAGTAGCCGCCGTCGAGCGTGTCGCAGATCGACCCGATGATGAAGACGACCCCGCCGATGAAGAACTCGTGCTGCCAGACGAGGACGGCCGCGACGACGTTCAGGACGAAGCCCGCCATCGAGATCTGATTCGGCGTCAGGCGCGAGGCGACGAGCTTGTCGCGCAGGGCCTCCAGCCGGCGCGCGGTCGGCGTGTCGCGCCGGGGCCGGCGCTCGGGCGGCGGCGCGGAGTCGGTCGGCGGCGGCGGCTGCTGCGTGTCCGCCCGCATCAAGACGTTGCCGGCGCGACGTCGGTGCCGGGCGCGAGCGCCGCGTCGTCCGTGCGCGGTGCGGGTTGGAAGCGCCAGACGTCGGGTCGCAGCCGGGCCATCTGCCGTGCCACGAGCGCGCCGATGCCGGCGGCGCAGGCGCCGAGGAAGGCGTCGGCGATGAAGTGGTTGGCGGTCACGACGATGACGAAGACGACGATCAGCGGGTAGATCGACCAGAAGATCTTCAGCGCGCGCCAGCGCACGAGTCGCGCCAGCGGGATGCTGATCATGAGCGCGAAGCCGACGTGCATCGAGGGCACCGCCGCGTACGGGTTGAAGAGCTTGCCGATCGTGACGCTGTCCTGCGGCACACCGGTGAAGTCCGAGACGGCGTCGAAGAAGCCCCACTCCGGGAAGAAGCGCGGCGGGGCCGTCGGGAAGACCGCGTAGCCGACGCAGGCGACGAGGAAGGCGACGAGGAACATGTTGCGCACGAAGTAGAAGCTCGGGTTACGAAAGAGGTACAGCCAGGCGAGGGCGCCGAGCGTGATCGAGGTCTGGGCGTTGATGTACATCCACGACGACCCGTCCAGGAGCCACTGCTGGCCGGCCGCGAACGCCTGCAGCGAGGGCTCCCAGAAGATGTTCAGCGTGCGCTCGACGCCGATCAGGTCGCGCGCGTGCTGGAAGGCCACCGTCGCAGAGTCGGGGTGGTTCACGAACCCCCGCGTCAGCCGGTAGAGCTGGTAGGCGGCCATGAAGAGCAGCACCTGGCGCACCACGTCGAAAAGACCGTGGGGCAAGAGGCGCGCCTGGAACGAGCTGAGGCGTGCGGTCATGGGACGCAGGCCATCCTATCGGCCACCTCTGACCGGTGTTCAGAATGCCGCGACCGATCTTCACATTCCGCCACCCGAGCGCGTGTATCCGCCCTGTCACCGCCGGCAGCGCGCGCCGCTCAGCCGCGCCTGGACGCGCACGGTCCCGGGCGCGAGCACGCGCAGCCGCGTCATCCCGTCCGGGCCGGGCGCGACGCACGCGCGGCCCGCCGTCACGCGCCACCAGCGCGAGTCGCGGACGCGGACCACGGCGCTGCCGGGGCGCCGTGCCCGCAGCGTGAAGCCGTCGACCCCGAGCTCCAGCGGGCCGCGCGCGGCACCGCTGACGAGCGGCGCCGGATCGCGCACGGCGAACAGGCGCCAGTGCGCGTCGTGCCAGACCTGGTGCAGGTACGCCGGCCCGCGCTCGACGAGGCGCGCCTCGTCGCGGGCGGCGTAGTCCAGGGCCGCGTCGGGGAGCGCGACGTACGCGACGGCGTGCTCGTCGAGCCACCTCCGGTACGTCGCGGCGCTCAGCGTGCCGTCGTAGAACAGCGCGCCGTAGCGGCGGTCGAGCTGGCGCTCCCAGCCGCGTGCGAGCGCGACGTGCGGCGCGACGCGCGCCGCCTCCCAGTGGTTCTCGGTGAACGGGATCTCGACGCGGACGTCCTGCGGGGCGCGGGCGGCGAGGTCGCGCAGCAGCGGCGCGTAGTACGCCGCCGCGACGGCGGGGTCGCCGGCGGCGCGGGCGACGTCGCGGACGGCGGGGTACAGCTGCCAGTAGGCGAGCGGCAGCGCGATCGCGACGAGCAGCGCCGGGCGGCGCCGGCCGGCGAGCGCGCCGAGGACGACCGGGCCCGCGACGAGCGCGCCGAGGCGGCTGACGTTGCCGCCCAGCGGGGTCGCGAAGGCGAAGGCCGCGACGGTCGCCAGCGCGTAGAGGCCGGCGCCGATCCGCAGCGCGCGCTCGCGCGCGGGCAGCAGCACGCCGACGAGGACGATCGCGGCGAGCGCCGGCCAGAACGCCGAGGCGACGAACGGCTCGCTGCCGCCCTCGGGGAAGAGCAGCGCGAGCGCGGCCGCGGGTGCGAGCGCGGCGGCGGCGACGATCGCGGCGGTCGGCCGCCGTCCCGGCGCGGCGAGCCCCCAGGCGACGACCGCGAGCGCGAGGAAGAGCGCGGCGACGGGGCTCGCGAGCGTCGTCAGGACGGCCAGCGCGACCGCCGCGACCCGCCGCCCGGCGGCGAGCGCGAGCAGCGCGCCGAGGCCGACGGCGGCGCCGAGCAGGAACGTCAGGCGCCCGCTGAGCAGCGTCGCGACCGTCGCCGCGGCGAACCACAGCGCGGCGGCCTGCGCGGGGCCGGCCGCCCAGCGCCGCCCCGCGAGGCGCGCGAACAGCGCCGTCGCCGCGATCGCCGCCAGCGCACCCGCGAGGCCGACCCCGAGTGCCGCGCCGAGCGGCGGGAACAGGACGCTGTAGGCCGCGGTGTGGTGGCCCGCGTACCAGCCGTTGTCCCACAGCGCGAGGCCCGCGCGGCGCACGAGGCCGGCGCGGTACTCCTGCGCGGCGAGGTCGGCGCTCGCGGGCTGTATGACGAGGTAGGCGAGGGCGCCGAGCGCCGCGACGACCACCGGGTGCAGCCGCAATGGCAGGCGCCGGCTCACGGCGCCAACCCTCGCAGGTGGTTCGTTGCGCGGCGCAACGAACCACCCGGTCACCCGTCGAGGTGCTCGACGATCCGCGCGCAGAGCTCGGGCTTGTCGATCCACGGCCAGTGGCCGGCGCCCTCGACGACCTCGAGCGTCGCGTCGCCGAGCTTCGCCGCGTAGCCGGCGCCGAAGCGCGGCGCGATCCAGCGGTCCTCGGCGCCCCAGAGCACGAGCGCCGGGGCGGTGATCGTGCCGAGGTCCCGGCCGGCGAGGGCGAGCAGGTCCGGTGACGCGCTGCGCAGCAGGCGGACGATCGCGCGCTGCGTGCCGAGGTCGAAGCTCTGCGCGACGTCGTCGACGAACGGCTTGGGCATCGGCCCGTCGCCGGTCCAGCCGCGCCGCGACAGGCGGCGCATCACCGGCTTGATGGCCGAGCCGACGGCGATCGGCCCCAGGCCCGCCATGCGCACGACCCGCGCCGGCCCGCGCCACTGAAAGCCCGGCAGCAGCGGGACGCCGTCGACGATGACGAGCCGCTCGACGCGCTCGGGGTGCGCCGTCGCCCAGGCCAGCCCGACCGCCGCGCCCCAGTCGTGCATGCACAGGCGCACGCGATCGAGCGCGAGCCGGTCGAGCAGGCGCTCGAGGAACGAGACGTGGCCGGCGAGCGAGTAGTCGAGGTCGCCGCGCTTGCCGCTGCGCCCGAAGCCCGGGAGGTCGACGGCGATCCCGCCGCCGAGCGCCAGGACGTCGACCCAGTCCAAGGAGCTCGTCGGGACGCCGTGCAGGTAGAGGATCGGCACCTCGTCGTCGCCGGCGCGGCGCAGGAAGACGGGCTGCTCGTCGAGCTCGATCGTCTCCTCGGTTACAGCGGTGCCGGTCATGGCCGCGGAAGATAGCCTCCTGCGCGTGCGCACCCTCTGTGTCGGCGAGGCGATCGTCGATCTCATCTGCCAGCGCCCCGTCAGCTCGCTGCACGAGGCCGACGCCTTCGTGCCCTACGCCGGCGGCGTGACGGCGAACGTCGCCGTCGCCGCGGCGCGCGGGGGCGCCGACGTCGTCCTGGCGGGCGGCGCGGGCGACGACCGCTGGGGCGCGTGGGTGCGCGACCGGCTCGGGGCCGAGGGCCTGGACCTGCGCTGGTTCGCCCTCGCCGCGGGACCCGCCACGGCGCTGGCGTTCATCACGCTCGACGACGCCGGCGAGCCCGCCTACGAGGTCTACGGCGACGGGATCGCGGCGCTCGTGCAGGCGCTCGACGGCCAGCTGCTGGATGCCGTCGACGCCTGCGACGCGCTGTTCTTCACGTCCAACACGCTCACGCAGCCGGCGTCGGCGGAGATCACGACGGCCGCCCGCGCGCGCGCGCTGAAGCTCGGCCGCCCGATCGTCTTCGACGCGAGCCTGCGCGTCGGGCGCTGGCAGGGCAACCCCGGCCGCGCCGGTGCTGCCGCCGGCGCCTGTGTCCCGGGCGCGTTCCTCGTGAAGTGCAACGAGGAGGAGGCGCGCCTCATGACCGGCGAGGACGATCCCGAGGCGGCGGCGGCGTCGCTGCTGGCCGCGGGGGCCGAGCACGCGATCGTCACGCTCGGGGCGCGCGGGGCGATCCTGCGCGGGAAGGGGATGCGCTTCGACGTCGCCGCGCCCGCGGTGACGGTGCGCAGCACGGTCGGCGCCGGGGACGTCTTCCTCGGCGTCCTGCTCGCGCACATGGGGATGACCGACTACTACCCGCCGGCGCTCGCCGCCGCGCTGCCCGAGGCCGCCGCCCAGGCCGCCGCCGCGTGTGAACGCTGGGGAGCCTTGGAGTAGTGCCCGTGCGGGATGCGAGCCCGCCCGCCCGCGCTGGAGTGAGCCGGGCCGACTGGCGCGGGTGGGTGGGTCCGAATCGGGCCCGCGTCGCCCGCATCCGCGCGCGTCTCGCCGAGGTCTACGGCGTCCCGGTCATGGCGCCCCACGGCGACGCGCTCGCCGAGCTCGTCCTCACGGTCCTGTCGCAGTCCACGAACGACCGCAACCGCGACGTCGCGTTCCTGCGCCTGCGCGAGCGCTTCCCGAGCTGGGAGGCCGTCCGCGACGCGCCGGTGGAGGAGATCGAGGAGGCGATCCGCCCCGGCGGCATCTCGAAGGTGAAGTCCGCGCGCATCAAGGCGATCCTCGAGGCGATCGGGGCGGGTGGGCGGGATTTGGACCTGTCCTGGATGCGCGACGCGCCGGTGCCCGAGTCCCAGGACTACCTCTGCGCGCTGCCGGGCGTCGGGCGCAAGACGGCCGCCTGCGTCCTGCTGTTCGCCTACGGCCTGCGCGACGTGCCGGTCGACACGCACGTCTCACGCGTCGGCACGCGCCTGGGGCTCCTGCGGCCGAAGGCGCCGTTCGAGGAGCTGCACGACGCGATGGTCGCGCTCACGCCGCCGGGTGCCGAGCTCGAGTTGCACGTCAATCTCCTGCGCCACGGCCGGCGCACCTGCCACTCCCAGCGTCCGGCCTGCGACGCCTGCGCGCTCGCCCGGATGTGTCCGAGCCGCGGCGACTTCGCGCCGGCGCAGGTCAGCCCGACGCGAGCTCGAGGTCGGCGATCGCCTTGAGCACCGCGTCGTCGTGCGTCTTCGGCGAGGCCTTCTCGATGACGTGGCGGACGATGCCGTCGGGGCCGATGATGAACGTCGAGCGCTGGGCGCCCATGTACTTGCGCCCGTACATCGACTTCTCGACCCAGACGCCGTACTCGTCGCAGACGGCGTGGTCCTCGTCGGCGAGCAGCGTGAAGTTCAGCTCCTTGCCCTCGTGGAACTTCTTGACCTTCTTCACCGGGTCCGGCGAGACGCCGATGACCTTCACGCCGGCGGCGGTGTACTCCGCGCCGCGGTCGCGGATCGAGCAGGCCTGCGTCGTGCAGCCCGGCGTGTCGGCCTTGGGGTAGAAATAGAGGACGATCGTGCGGCCGCGCAGCGCCGACAGGCGGACGAGCTCGCCGTCCTGGTCGGGCAGCTCGAAGTCGGGGGCTGAGGCGCCGGCGCCGATCACGAGCACGATGTTCGCAGACCGCCCCCGCGCCGGGTCGGGCGGCAGCCTGGGCAGTGTTCGTAGCATGGGGGGCGATGAACGAGCCCACCGAGACGACTTCCGACGACACGACGACCGCCCGCGCGCAGGCCGCCGCCGGCGAGGCCGCCACCGAGGCGCTGCTGAACTGCTACATGCGGGAGGGCGGCGAGTGGCGCCCCGTGCCGGCCGACAGCGTCCCGCAGCTCGCCCACCCCGGCGACACCCATCTCGCCGCGATGCCGTTCGAGGACCTGCGGGCGATGCTCCTCATCGGCATCACCCACCTGTCGCCGACGCACCGCCACCGCTTTCGCCTTCCCGTCGAGATCGCGATGGCCGGCGGCAACCCCGTCGCGGTGTCGCTCGACACCGTCGCGGGCATGCTCGTCGACCAGCTCGGCGACCCCGGCCTCGGCGACGATCCCGTCTCCGCCGACCGCCGCGGCCCCGACCCGACCGCCCTGCTGTACCGCATCCGCGCGAGCACGAAGGCCGTCGGCGCGTTCCTCGCGGCACGCGACGGCGAGATCGACGAGCTCTTCGGCGCCGCCCCGCTGAGCTTCATCGAGAGCGAGCAGGCGCTGCTGCTCGGCCACATGCTGCATCCGACGCCCAAGAGCCGGACGGAGATGACCGACGACGCGCTGCTGGCCTACGCGCCCGAGACCGCGGCGCAGTTCCAGCTGCACTGGCTCGCCGTCGCCGCCGACCTCGTCGAGCACGACAGCGCGACGGGGACACCGGCGCCCGAGCTCGCCGAGCGGCTGCTGCGCGACGACCCGGCCGTCGACGGCGCGGCGCTCGACGCGGCCCTCGAGGGGCTCGGCGAGCGGATCCTCATCCCCGCCCATCCGTGGGAGCTCGAGTACCTGCGCGCGAACGACAGCGTCGTGGCGGCGCTCCTCGAGGACGGCCAGATCGTCGACCTCGGCCCGCTCGGCAGCGCCGCGACGCCGACGACCTCCGTCCGGACGGTCTACAACGCCGACTGGGACTGGCAGCCGAAGTTCTCCCTCCACGTGCGCGTCACGAACGCCCTGCGCGTGACGACGCCGCGTGAGCTGCATCGCGGCGTGCAGGCCGCGCGGCTGCTGCGGACCGACGTCGGCGGCCGGGCGCAGGAGCTCGCCCCGGGCCTCGTCCTGCTGCAGGACCCCGCCTACCTCGCGGTGCGCCACGGCGGCCAGCTCATCAACGGGCTGTCGGTGGTCCTGCGCGACAACCGCTGGCGCGGCGAGTCCGGCGCGGGCGATGTCAGCGCGCTGACGACGCTCTGCCAGGACCACCCCTACGGCGGGCGCAGCCGGCTCGCGCAGATCGTCGGCGCGATCGCCGCGCGCGATGGCCGCGAGGAGGGCGACGTCGCGCGGGAGTGGTTCAAGCGCTACGCCGAGATCGTGCTCGTCGGCGTGCTGCGGCTGCATCTCGATCTCGGGCTGTGCCTCGAGCCCCATCAGCAGAGCGTCGTGCTCGAGCTCGAGGACGGCTGGCCCGTGCGCGCGGTCTACCGCGACGGCAACGGCCTGTACCACCGCGCGGCGGCGCGCGACGATCTCGCGGCGCTGCTGCCCGAGATCGCCGACGGCCACGACGCCGAGCTCCCCGAGGCGCTGGCCGACCAGCGGCTCGTCTACTACCCGTTCTTCAACAACGCGCTCGGCGTCATCAACGCGCTCGGCGTGGCCGGCACGGTCGACGAGACGACGCTGCTCGGCGATCTCAAGGCGCTGCTGGCGGGCGAGCGCGAGCGCGGCGGCCGCTACCCCGCGACGCTGCTCGATCGCCTGCTCGACGGCGCGACGTGGCCATGCAAGGGCAACCTCCAGACGCGGATGCACGACCTCGACGAGCTCGCGGGCGACATCGACGCCCGCGCGATCTACGTCGAGCTGCTCAACCCGCTGCACGGCGTCGCCTGAGGCCGTAGGCCGGGGCGTAGCCTTGTCGGCATGCCCGAGCTGCCGGAGGTCGAGATCACGGCGCGGCGCCTGGACGCCGCGCTGCGCGGCGCGACGATCGAGTCCGCGCAGGCGCCGGGCATCAACGCGCTGAAGACCTTCGACCCGCCGCTGTCGGCGCTCGCGGGCCGGACGATCGAGGGCGTCGGGCGGCGCGGCAAGCAGCTCGTCGTGCAGATCTCGGGCGGGCTCGTGATCCTCGTCCACCTCATGAGCGCCGGGCGCCTGCAGCTCTACGACAAGCGCGCCGGCCCGAGGGACCGCACGTCCCGCCTGCTGGTCAGGATCGACGACGGCCGCGAGCTGCGCCTGCGCGAGTTCGGCACCAGGCAGGCGGCCTGGGTCAAGCTCCTGCGCGCCGAGGAGCTCGAGGACGACGAGATGCTCAAGACGCTCGGCCCCGAGGCCTGGCCGCAGCCGCCGCAGGACCTGCGCGCGCTGCTGCGGGCGCCGCGGCCGCTGCACACGCTGCTGCGCGACCAGCGCGTCATCGCCGGCATCGGGCGCTCGTGGGTCGACGAGATCCTCTGGACGGCGCGGCTGTCGCCGTTCAAGCGCGGCAACGACCTCACCGACGAGGACGCCGCCGCCCTGCGCGCGGCGATCATCGCGACGCTCGACGGCGCGCTCGAGCACTACGAGCAGGTCGTGAAGCTGCCGATCCCCGACAAGCTGCCGCTCCCGCTGCAGGTCCACCGCAGGGCGGGCGAGCCGTGCCCGCGCTGCGGCGCGACGATCGAGGCCGTCCACTACGAGGACTACGTCATGTGCTACTGCCCGGCCGAGCAGACCGGCGGCAAGGTCCTCAAGGACCGGCGGCTGTCGCGGCTGCTGAAGTGAGCGGCGCGAGCCGGTCCAGCGCGAGCATCGCGAGGTAGAGGGCGCCCGCCCCGGCGCCGATCGCGGCGGCGTAGGCCAGCGGGTCGGCGTCGCCGAGGATCTGCGGGATGAGCGCGATCGCCAGCGCCGGGGGATGCGGCGTCGCGAGCAGCCACATGAGCCCGAGCGCCGCCGCGAGCGCGAGCCCGCCCGCGATCCAGTCGACCGCGACGAGCTGCTCGGCCACGGCGCCCGCGAACCCCGCGCAGACGAGCAGCAGCCAGCGTCGCAGCCCGCGCCGCAGCGTGCAGGCGCCCTGCGCGAGCCACTCCAGCGCCGACACGAACAGCGGCGGGGCGAGCGCCGCGACGGGCAGCGCGAGCAGTTCGCCGCCGAGCAGGATCCAGGCGGTGATCGCGCCGAGCCCGGCGGCGGCGACGGCCCAGGGGTAGCGGCCGGGGCGGTCGGCGGGCAGCGGCGGGGGCGCGGAGGCGGGCCGCAGGCGCGTCGTCCAGGGCATCGCGCCGGCGATGACGAGGCAGATCACGAGCACCGCGACCGGATAGCTCCAGTCGTCGACGCCGAAGACGATCGGGAGCACGGCGGCCGACACCGACGGGGCGAGCCGGCTGTCGGCGCTGTGCAGGACGAGCAGCGCGACCGCCGCACCGAGGATCGCGGCGGCCCAGGCGGGCTGGTGCGCGCGCACGAGCAGCGTCCCCGCCAGCGCACACAGCGGCGGCAGCGTCGCGACGTGCAGGCGCGAGGCCGCCCAGCCCGGCAGGCGGAGCACCGAGACGCCCATGACGAGCGCGGCGCCCTCGGGGAAGATGATCGCGTGGACGCCGATGGCGTTCGCCAGCGCGAGCATCGGGAGCACGACGGCGAACGGGAGCGCCCAGCCGAGGCGCTCCCGGCACCGCTCAACCACCCCGGCTCACCGGATCCGGTCGAGCTCGCGCGGGCGCAGGAGCGCGATGAGGTCGCCGCGGTGCCCATTGCGGCGCACGCCGGCGATGCCGCCCTTCTTCAGCTCGATCGTCGCGCCGGTGAGGTCGCCGACGATCTCGGCGAAGTCCGGGTTGTGGCCGACGAACAGCACGCGCTTGTTCTCGCCCGCGGCGTGCGCGAGCTCGAGCGCGGCGTGGACGTCGAAGCCGCTGCTCAGCGCCTCGTCGACGACCGGCTCGCAGCCGAGCACCTCGCAGGCCAGGCGCGCGGTGTCCAGCGCGCGCACGCGCGGGCTCGTCACGACGAGCTGGAAGGCGAGCTCGAGCGCGACGAGCGCCCGGCCCGCGGCGCGCGACTGCTCCTCGCCGCGAGGCGTCAGGCGCCGGTCGTGATCCGGGCGCGCGCCGTGCGGCTCGGCCTCGCCGTGCCGCAGAAACCACAGTTGTTGCGCCATCAACCGGAATCTATCGGCCGCACACTGACCCAGCTCTTGACGAGCGGGCCCAGGCGCTCGGCGCGCGGCGCGCCGAAGAGCGCCTCCATCTCCGCGCGGCGCAGGAGCTCGATCGCCTCCCACTCCCCGGCGACCCCGAGGCGCCAGTACGGGCGGCGCAGCGCGTGCGGCAGCCAGTGGGCGAAGGGCAGCAGCGCGTGCGGCTCGACGGGGAACGAATAGGCCGGCGTCTGGACGTACCAGCCGCCGGCGACGCGGCGCAGCTCGCGCGCGAACGCCGGCCGGTCGGCGGGCGCGACGTGCTCGATGACGCTGCTGCAGTAGGCGAGGTCGAAGGCGCCGTCGGCGAACGGCAGGCCCGCGAGGACGTCGGCCTGCACGAACGGCCCCGGGTAGTCCGGGCGCGGCGAGAGGTCGACGCCCGTGATGTCGTGGTCGGGCGCGTGGCGGCGCAGGCCGAGGCGCCCGCAGCCGATGTCGAGGATCCGCGTCTGCGGCGTGGCGCCGGTCAGCCCGAAGAGCTGCGCGTGGCGGCGCTCGCGCGCGCGGCCGCTGGCGACCGCGGCCAGGCGGGCCCGCAGGCCCGGCTTGGCCGTCCCGTAGACGTTCTCCGCAGCCCAGCGCGACACGCCAGCTAGCGTACGGTGGGCGTCGCATGAGCGAGATCTACACGCCCGAGAACCTGCTCGACCGGATCAGCGATCCCGCGACGCTCGCGGCGCAGTACGAGCGCGGCAAGCGCCGCGAGCGCGAGCTGCTCGACCGCCATCTCGGCCTGTCCGGCGGCGACGCGATCTCGATCGGCTGCGGCTGGCACCCGGGCCGCCACCTGCTGCCCAGGCCCGCGTGGCGGCTCGTCGCCGCCGACCTCGACCCCGCGCGCCCCGCGCACGCCGTGGCGACGGGCGAGGCCGACGAGGGGCTGCAGGGCGCCGCCGGCGCGCTCGACGCGCTCCCCGACGCCTCCTTCGACGTCGTCCTGCACCGCCTCGTGCTGCACCACGTCGCCTACGCCGGCCCGCTCGAGCCCTGTCTCGCCGAGGCGCGGCGCCTGCTGCGCCCCGGCGGCGCGCTCGTCGCGATCGAGCCCAACGTCTTCTATCCCGTCGGCGCCGCCCTCGCGCTCGCCAACCGCGCGGGGCTCGGCGTGAAGGTCCACGGCACGCCCGACGACATCCCGCTGTCGCCGCGGCGCCTCGCGGCGGCCGCGCGCGCGGCGGGCCTGGAGCCCGAGCTGCACGCCGTGAGCTACACCTGGCGGCGGCTGCCGGTCCGCGCGCAGCGCGCGGTCGGCGCGCTGGACCGCTTCGGGTCGGCCCCGGGGATGCGCTGGCTCGGCCACACGTTCATGCTCATCGCCCGGCGGGCGTAGCGCGCGTCAGCGCCGGTAGGCCCCGACCGGGGTCCCGGAGAACGTCGTCCAGCGGACGTTCCAGCGCCGGCCCGCCCGATAGGCGGAGCTGAAGGTGCAGTAGCCGCGCGCGTCGGTCTTCACCGTGCGCAGGGTCATGAACTTCGACGAGCCGCGATCGGCGTAGACGATCGTCACGGTCGTGACGCCGGTACCGGGCGGCGTGATCGGCGTGATGCCGCCGAGGATCGCCAGCGACGCGGGCCGGACGAGCCCCCAGATCGAGACCTTCCTCGCGCCGGTGCGGCGGGCCGCCAGCGGCAGGCGGAAGGCCGGCAGCGACGGCTTCGGCTTGCCGTCGGCGAAGCGCAGGCCGGACTCGAAGCCGCCGTACTGCTTGGGACCGGTCGGGTCGCTGTCGCGCAGGAGGTACTGCGAGAACGCCGTCACGCGCGGGTTGTCGTAGGCGATCCGCTCGGCGATCGCGCGGTACTCGACCTGCTTGGCGAGCGACACGCCGCTCTGCGTGTCGGGCGTGGACTGGATGCCGAACTCCGTGAGGTAGATCGACAGCTTCTTCGTCAGCGCGCCGGCCTTGCGCGCCCGGTCCAGCGCCTTCGACAGGCGCCCGAGGACGCCGATCGTGACGTCGTCGGGGTTGGCGGGCTTGAAGAACGGGCCCTGGCGCGTCGTGTAGGCGTGATGGGCGTAGCCGCTGGCGGGCAGCGGCCCGCACGACTTGCGGCGCACGTACTTGCGGTTGAGGCACAGCGTGCCGCGCAGGAACGCGAGCGGGGCGACGACGCGGCCGGTGCCGCGCGGGGAGGTCTCGCCGAGCAGGATCCTGTCGTTGCCCTGGCCGGACTTCGTCAGGCCGCGCACGCCGGCCTTGTAGAGGCCGCGGTAGATCCCCGGCGAGATCGCCTTGCCGCCGTCGCCGAACTGCGGGCGCAGGAACTGCGGCTGGTTGGGCTCGTTCCAGATCGCCCACGTGTTGACCTGGTCGCCGTAGTGGCGCCCGACGGCCGTGACGAAGGCCGCGAACGCGGAGGCGCTCGGGCGCGTGAGCTTGTCGAGCTTGGCCTTCGTCGCCCACTTCGGCACGGGGCCGGAGATCGTCAGCAGGACGGGCCAGTTGCGGGCCTTCGCGGCCGCCATCAGCGCGTCGTACTCGCCCCAGTCGTAGGCGTCGGGGTTCGTCGGCTCGAAGTCCGGGCGCGTCGAGGAGTCCGGTGACGGCGCGACGTCGTGCCACGTCAGGATCACGCGCAGCGAGCGCACGCCGAGCGATTCGAGCTCCGCCAGCGCCGCGGGACGGGTCGCCGGGTTCATGAGGTCGCGCGGCGCCTCGAAGGTCAGGGCCTGCGACTTGTTCGCGCTCGCGGGAGCGACGAGCAGGAGGCTGAGCAGGAGAGTGAGGGGGAGAAGTCGGCGCACAGTTGGCATAACCCCCGGAAGCGGGGCAAGGTTGCGGATTGGCAGCCTACCCTCGGCCCCTACCCATGAGCGCCCCTTCCTACGACGACGTCGTCGCCACGCACGCCGCGGCGGCCGCCAACGCGCGCGAGCCGCTGCTCGTCCTCGAGCCGCTGCGGACGTTCCTCGACGCCCACGGGCTCGGCGACGGCGGCGAGCTGCAGGCGCAGCCGATCGGCGAGGGCCACTCGAACGTCACGTACCTCCTGCGCAGCGGCGGCGACGAGCTCGTGCTGCGCCGCCCGCCGCGCGGCCCGCTGCCGCCGAGCGCCCACGACGTGCTGCGCGAGGCGCGCCTGCTGCGGGCGCTCGAGCCGACCGGGGCGCGCGTGCCGCGCGTCCTCGCGATCGGCGACGACGCGGCCGTCATCGGCGCGCCGTTCTACGTCATGGAGCATGTCGCGGGCGTCGTCGTCACCGACAGCGTCCCGGCCGCGCTCGACACCGCCGCCGAGCGCCGGCGGCTCGGCGAGGAGCTCGTCGACGCGCTCGTCGAGGTCCACGCCGTCGACTGGCGCGCGCACGGCCTCGGCGGCTTCTCGCGCGACCCCGGCGGCTACCTCGAGCGCCAGCTGCGCCGCTTCGGCGGCCTCTGGGCGCACCTGAAGACGCGCGACGTCGAGGCCGTCGACGCGGTCGGCGCGTGGCTCGCCGAGCACGTGCCGCGCTCGGGGCCGGCGTCGATCGTCCACGGCGACTACCGCCTCGGCAACGCGATGATGGCCGCCACCGCGCCGGCCCGGCTCGTGGCGATCTTCGACTGGGAGATGGCGACGATCGGCGACCCGCTCGCCGACCTCGGGTATCTCTGCTCGATGTGGGTGCAGGACGACGACCCGCCGCTGCCGGCGCTGTTCGAGTTCGGCGGGGTCACCCGCGGCGCCGGCTTCCTCACGCGCGACGAGCTCGTCGCGCGCTACGAGGAGCGCAGCGGGCGGGCGATGACGGACATCCGCTGGTACCGCGCGCTCGCGCTCTGGAAGGCGGCGGTGTTCATGGAGGGCAACGTCCGCCGCGCGCAGAGCGGCACGACCGACGACCCCTGGCTCAAGGGCTTCGGCGACGGCGTGATCGAGCTCGCCGAGCGCGCGCGGGCGCTCGGCGACTGAGACGGTGGTTCAGGCGGCGGGCTTCGTGCCGCCCGACTCTGCGTCGGGCTTGGCAGCGCCTGCGTCGTCGGCGGTCTTCGCCGGGGGCGCGTCGTCCTTGCCGAGCTTCTCGGAGACCTTGTGCTTGAGGTTCTCGAACTCCTCCTTGCGCTTCGGGTCGTTCGCGAACTGCTTGGCCTTCTCGGCGAGCTCGGAGGCCTTGGCCTTGGCTTCGGGCGAGTTGGCGTAGTCGGTGAGCTTCTTGAGCAGAGACATGACTAGAAGTTAGCCCATGCCCTCGCCGTCCTTGATGCGCTGGCGCAGCTCCGCGCCGCGGCCCGCGGCGACCGCGCGCGCCGCCCGGCGCTCGTCGAGCGCCACGCCGCCGGCGGCGGCGAGCTCGAGCAGCTCCTGGCGCTCCTCGCCCTCGCGCGCGCTGCGCAGGAACAGCCAGCCGAAGAGGCAGACCGTGAGGATCGAGCCCTCGACCATCATGATCCCGCCGGCGATGACCTGGTCGGACTGCGCCGAGATGTCGTGCGCCCGCTCGCCGGCGCGGTAGACGTCGAAGTACGCGCGGTCGGTCCAGACGAAGATGTTCGCGAGCACCGTCGTCGTGAAGCGCACGGCGATGATGTAGCCCAGGCGGCCGAGGTTGCCGAACCACAGGGGCTTGGGCAGCGGGCCCAGGAGCGCCAGCCACATGTTGATCCCGAGGCCGACGAACAGCAGGTGCTCCAGCGCGTGGATCCCGTCATGGCGCACCGCCGCCTCGTGTGGCCCGACGAGGTGCCAGAACATGAGGTCGACGGCCCACAGCCCGAAGGCCGGCACGGGATGGGCGAGGTGGCGCAGCCAGGCCAGCCCGGGCGTGCGCAGCAGCGGCGCGAGCAGCGGTCCGGTGAGCCCGAGCACGAGCAGCAGGGCGCCGATGTCGGCGATCAGCAGGTGCTCGGCCATGTGTGCGGCGAAGAGCTCGGTGTCCAGCGCGCCGATCGGCGAGACGAGCGTCAGGACGATCACCGCGAGCCCGGATCCGAAGCACCACCGCCGCCAGGCCGGCACGGGCTTGCCGCGGGCGGCGAGGGTGCGCGCACGCACGCCGTACATCGCCCCGACGACGAGCGCGGGGGCGAGTTGCAGCGGCGCGAACTGCAGGCCGGCGGCGGCGAGCTGGTCCATCAACGGACAGGGTGGCAGGGCTCGGGGCCCGCTGAGCCTCCGGTGGCGCTAGTGGCGTCTGCGTCTGCGCCTGCGCCGGGCCACGGGCTTGCGCTTGGCGGGCGCGCAGGTCGCGGAGGCGGGCTTGCTCTTGCGCTTGGCGACGGGGCGCTTCGGCTTGCCGGCGATCTTGCGCTTCTTCGGCGTGCACCTGCGGATGGCGGACGCCGTCGGCCCCGCAGGACCGGTGGCGCCTGCGGCCGCGGTGGGCTCGTCGAGGCGGTCGCACACGGGTCGCGCCGGCTTGTGCTGCGCGGGGGCGGCATCGATCGGGTCGTAGGAGGGCGCGTCCGCGCCGACGAGGAACTGGCCCATCATGGCGTGGTCCTCGTGGACGAGGTTGTGGCAGTGCGTCATGTAGCGGCCCTGCTGGTGCTCGAACCTCGCGATCACCCGGACGGTCTCGTTCTCGCCGACGTACACGACGTCCTTCGGGCCCTGCTCGTAGTCGAACGGCGCCCGGCCGTTGCGGTCGAGGACCCTGAAGTCGACGAGGTGGATGTGGACCGGGTGAAACCAGCCGCCGTGCGGGTTGGACAGCTCCCAGATCTCGACGTCGTCGTACCCGGGGTTGGCGAGCACCTTCTGATAGCCGCTGTTGACGACGTCGTCCCAGGTCGTGCCGTTGATCGTCCATTGGCCGCCGTCGCGCTTGAACTCGAGCCGCCGCGTGCGCAGCGCGTCGGCCTCGGCGAGCGCCATCGTCGGGCAGCCCGGGTCGAGGTCGACCGGCACTTCGTTGTCGGACAGGTCGCTTGCCTCCGCGGCGACGTCGAAGGCCATCACGACGCCGGTCGTGGCGAAGTCCGTGTTGTTCTTCGGCGAGACGTTCTGCATCACGACGCGCTGGCCGATCTGGTGCCCGGAGAAGTCGATCACGACCTCGTAGCGCTCGCCCATGCCGATCTTCAGGCGCGACGTCGCGATCGGGTGCGGCACGAGGCCGGCATCCGTGGCGACGACGGTCAGCGGCTCGCCGCTGTCGAGTTGCAGTCCGTAGGACCGCGACACCGATGCGTTGAGGATGCGGAAGCGATACCTGCGCCGCTCGACCGCCATCGCCGGCCACGGCACCCCGTTGACCAGCAGCACGTCGCCGTGGAAGCCCGAGTCGTCGTTGGCGTCGAACAACAGCGCGCCGTTGTCCTCGAACATCGCGTCGGTCAGGACGAACGGGACGTCATAGGCGCCGTGCGGGATCGGCAGGGCGAGCTCGTCGGCGTCGTGCAGGATGTACATCGCCGCGAGGCCCATGAAGACGTTCGGCGCCGTCGTGTGGACCGCGTGGTCGTGGTACCACAGCGTTCGCGCGGTCTGCAGATCGGGATAGACGTAGTCCTTCCACGACGCGCCATCCGTCGTGTCGCTCGCATAGCCGTCGTACTGCGGCTCGGAGCACGAGCCGTGCAGGTGCGTCGACGTCCGGACGTTGTAGCGCAGCGTCGGATGCACCGCCGGCAGGTCGTTGACCTGCTGGACGACGGTCTGCCGGCCCTGCGTCGCGACGATCGTCGGTCCCGGCAGGAGGCCGTTGTAGCCCCAGATGTCCGTCAGCTTTCCCGGGAGGATCTCGGCGGTCGCCTGGCGCTGGTGGATCGTGTAGTAGTCGATGTCCTGCGTCCGGCAGTCGGGGGCGAGCACCGGCGGCGTCTTGAACGGGATCGTGAACGGCTGCGGCAGGGCGCTCTGCGCGATCCGGTTGCTCAGCGCCACCTGCATGCGGGCCACGCGCTCCACCGGCAGCGCCAGCGCGGCACTGCTGAACACCCCGAGCTTGAAGAGCTCTCGCCGGTCCAGGAGGGGGTTCTCGGTCGCCATGATCCGGAATCTGGTCTTACGGCGCCGTGATGCCCGGCCGGTGCGGTCGTCAAACCCACCGTCTCCTCAACCGCCGGCGGAGATCATCACCACCGCGGCGAGCGCCACGACGACGCCCACGCGCTGGATCCCGCGGATGCGCTCCCCGAGGACGAGCGCGGCCATGAACACCGTCATGACGGGATACAGCGAGCTGCCGACGGCGACGGTCGACAGCTCGCCGATCGTCGTCGCGTAGTTGAACGCGAGGTTCGCGACGAGGTCGATCATCCCGATCCCCGCGAGCGTCGCGATCTCCCACCCGCGCGGGCGCCGGCCGCCGCGCCGCACGGCGAGGATCGCGAACGCGACGACGAACGGCGCGGCCGCGACGCGCGAGAGCAGCAGCGCCCACGCGATGTCGGCGTCCGACCCGATGTTCGCGAGCACGAAGTACGACCCGAAGCCGAGGCCCGCGAAGACCGCCAGCACGGCGCTCTGGCGCTGCTGCTCGGCGTCGACCGGGCCGCCGTCGTCCTCGCGCGAGGCCAGCACGATCCCGACGACCGCCGCGCCGAGGCCGATCGAGCGCACGAGCCCCGGGCGGTCGCCCGTCGCGATTCCGACGAGCACCGGCAGCGCGACGCCCGTGGCCGCGATCGGGGCGACGATGCTCATCGTGCCGATCGCCAGGGCCCGGTAGAAGGCCGTCAGGCCGAGGATGCCGACGAGGCCCGCGCCGAGCGACGCGGCGACGGCCGAGCCCGCCGGCGGGCCCACGCCGCGCACGACGGTGAAGATCGCCATGACCGTCAGCGACGAGAG
>DATJEE010000062.1:0-16035 GCA_035496995.1 Solirubrobacteraceae bacterium
CGTGCGCGCGCTCGGGCCGCGCGACCCCGCCAGCGGGCTGCGCGACGTGCCCTCCGCGGCGGTGCTCGCCGGCTGCGCGCCCGCGCGCCTGGAGTCCTTCGGGCTCGCCGGGCGCCGGGCGATCGCGCTCGTCCGCGTCGCCCGCGAGGTCGCGGCCGGCCGCCTCGACCTCGACGGGCCCGACCACGAGCGCGCGTGGCGGCGGCTGCTGGCGATCCCGACGATCGGCCGCTGGACCGTCGAGATGCTCGCGACGCAGGGCCAGGGCCGCTACGACGTCGTCCCCGCCGGCGACCTCGGGTACCTCAAGCTCCTCGGCCACTGGCGGTCGGGCGGCAACCCCGCCGCGCGCGCCGACGAGGCCGAAGTCCGCGCGCTGTTCGCGCGCTTCGGCGAGTGGCGCGGCCTGGCGGCCGCGCACGCGCTGCGCGCCCCCGCGCCGGCGCGCGCCGCGGTCGCCTGACCTTCCGGGCAGGTGACGCTCAAGCGGATCGGCCCGTTGCCGATACGTGCGTATGAGCACGATCCTCACGGCAGCGGCGAAGCTCACTGGCGCGGTCGTCGTGGCGCTCGTCGTGGCCGCCGCCGCCCCGGCGGCGCCCGCCGACTCGCATGTGCGGGGCGTCGCAGGCGGGCCGGCCGCGCAGCAGTCCGCCCCGCGCTGATCGCGCCGCGCGACGTTCAGCCGGCCGGCATGCGCGCGGCGACGTCGACGCCGCTCACCCCGCGCCACGCCGCCAGCCGCTGCAGCGCCCGGTCGATCGCCCGCTCGAGCGCCGGGGTGCGGCGCACGCCGGGCTCGTCGTAGAGCGCGTTGACGCGCAGCAGGCCGGCGTCGCGGTCCAGGACGGCGTCGGCGCGCGCGACGAGCCGCTCGCGGTGGAGGATCGGCAGGACGTAGTAGCCCCAGCGCCGCTGGGCGGCGGGGACGTAGATCTCGAGGCGATGGTCGAAGCCGAACAGCTCGGCCGTCCGCGCGCGGTCGCAGAGGAGGTTGTCGAACGGCGACAGCACGGTCGTCCGCGCGCCGGGCGCGAGGCCGGGCAGCGCGTCGAGGTCCTGCGGCGCGGCGTACCAGTCGCCGCGCAGGCCGCCGACCGAGACGCACTCGAGCGCGCCGGCGGCCGTCAGCGCCGCGAGCGTCGCGGGCAGCCGCGGGTAGCGGCGGCGCAGGAAGTGCGCGCGGACGTGCGCGGGGCGGGCCACACCGAGCATCCGCACGGCCCGCAGCACCGCCGCGCGCTCGGCGGCGTCGTCGTCGAGCGCGAGCACAGCCGCCGCCGCCCCGTCGGGCACGCAGCGCTCGAAGACGTCCCACAGGCGCTCTCCGGCGACGCGGCGCCCGACCCCGATGCGCCCCGTCACCCAGAGCACGTGCAGCAGGCGCGCGATCGTCTGGCGGGCTGAGACCTCGTCGGTCCACCAGCCGTGACGCCAGGGCTCGGCCGAGCGGTCCTCGAGGTCGCGGGCGCGCAGCGGGCCGCGCTCGCGCAGCTCCTCGACGAGCTCGTCGCAGAAGGCGGCGTTGGCGGCGAGAAACTCGCGCGCCCGCGCCGCGCGCGTCGTCGGCGCGTCGAGATACGTCCGCATCGCCCAGCGGTGCAGCGGCAGGTCGGCCGTCGCGACGAGCGACGCCTCGTGCGCCCAGGCGTCGAAGAGCGTCCGCCGCTCGTAGGCGGCGCGCTCGAGCGCCGCGTCGCGCACGCGCCCGAGGCGGGCGAACAGCACGAGCAGCGGGCTGCGGGCGACGGCGCTGACGGGGTCCAGCTGCAGGCAGCCGATCCGCTCGGCGACCGCCGCGACGGCGTCCGGTCCCGCGCCGCCGGGCGGGGGCGCCGCGGCGAGGCCCTGCGCGTGCAGCGCCAGCCGGCGCGCGTGTGCGGGCGAGACGACGCGCGGGCTCAAGCCGCCGGAGGGCCCACTAGATCCCCTGGCCGGGCAGGAACTCGTTCGTGAACGCCCGCTGCGCGATCGCCGGGGTTGAGATCAGCCCGTTCTCGCTCATCCAGGCCGCGTAGCGGTGCCATTCGGCGGGTTCCTGGAACCCGAACGGGCGCGACTTGGCGGTCGGGAAGAACACCGGCAGCGTCGCGTTGACCTGGGCCGTCTGGAGCTTGCGATCGAGTTCCGGGTTGGCCTTGACGAGCGGGTCGACGCCGGCGTCGATGTTCGTCCGCAGCAGCTGGTGGCCGCGGGCGACGGCGCGCATGAAGCGCCGCAGCAGCGGGCCGCGAGAGCGCACGTCCTGCTCGCGCGCGACGATGATCAGCTCGTTGTACGTCGGCACGCCGATCTGGTCCATGCGCAGGATCTTCGGCTTCTTGTCCTGGCGGTCGAGCTGGACGCCCTCGACGTTCCAGAACGCCCCGAGCACCGCGTCGACCCGGTGCGACAGCAGCGGCCCGACGAGGTTGAAGCCGAGGTTGATGGCGTGCACGCGCTGCTCGTCGATCCCGGCCTGCTTGATGATCGTCTTGAGGTACGCGTCCTGGTAGGGGATCCCGGCGGTGCCGAGCTTCTTGCCCTCGAGCTCGCCGGGCTCGCTGATCGGCTTGGGCTCGATCGAGATGATCGACGTGAGCGGCTTCTGCACGAGCGCGCCGATCGCGACGAGCTTGGCGCCCTTGGCGCGGGCGAGCAGCAGCTCGGGCTCGTAGGAGATCGCGAGGTCCGCGCGGCCCGCGGCGACGAGCTTCAGCGGCGCGGACGGATCCGACGGCGTGCGGAAGTTCACGTCGAGGCCCGCCTTCTTGAACTCGCCCGACCCGGCCGCCGCGTAGAGGCCGGCGTGGTCGGCGTTCGGGAAGAAGTCCAGGACGAGGTCGACGCGCTCGAGCGAGCGCGCGCCGGCGGCCGGCTCCTTGCGCTCGCCGCAGGCCGTGAGGCCCGCGACGACGAGGACGGCGAGCACGACGGGCAGGACGCGGCGGATCACGGGGCGGTTCCTCTCGGTTGGCGGGACCAGGGCAGCAGCCGGCGCTCGGCGAGCGCAAGCAGCCAGAACAGCAGCACGGCGAAGGAGGACAGCACGAACACCGCGGCGTAGGCGCGCGGGGTCTCGAACTGCGGCAGAGCCTGCAGGAACAGCCAGCCGAGCCCGTTCTCCGAGCCCGCCTGCTCGGCGAGCACCGCCGCGATCGTCGCGATCGCCACGCTGAGCTTCGCGCCGGTGAAGAGGCCCGGCAGCGCGGCCGGCGCCTCGACGATCCGGAACGTCTGCCAGCGCGTCGAGCCGAAGCTGCGCATGAGCTTGCGCAGGTCGGGGTCGACGCGGCCGAGCGCGTCGAGCGTCGGGACGACGATCGGGAAGAAGCAGACGAGCGCGATGATCGAGACCTTCGGGGCGAGGCCGAAGCCGAACCACACGACGAGCAGCGGGGCGATGATCGGGATCGGCACCGTCTGCGAGCCGACGAGCAGCGGGTACACGCCGCGGCGCAGGGCGGGGCAGAGGTGCAGGACGACGGCGAAGGCCAGGCCGAGGAGGAGCGCGGCGCCGATCCCGACGGCGATCTCGCCGGCCGTGATCGCGAAGTTGCTCCACAGCAGGCCGCGGTCGTCGACGAGCGAGGTCGCCACGGCGCTCGGCGGGGGCAGGATGAACTCCGCGATACCGCTGAGCCGGGCGTAGCCCTCCCACGCGCCGAGCGCGGCGAGCACGACGAGCAGCGCTGTCACGAGCGGCCGCCGAGCTCGGCGAGTGCCCGCGCGCGCAGGGCGACGACGGCGGGGTCCGTCCGGCGCCGCGGTCGCGGCGCCGTGACGGCGAGCGTCGCCACGACACGGCCCGGGCGCGGGGACAGCACGACGACGCGGTCGGCGAGCACGACCGCCTCCTCGACGTCGTGGGTGACCATGACGACCGTCCGCGGATCGGCGGCGAGCGCGCCGGCGAGCCACTCCTGCATCTCCGCGCGCGTCAGCGCGTCGAGCGCCGCGAACGGCTCGTCGAGGCAGAGCACCGGCCGGCCGGCGAGCAGCGTGCGCGCGAACGCGACGCGCTGGCGCATCCCGCCCGACAGCTCGTGCGGGCGCGCGCGCTCGAAGCCCGCAAGGCCGAAGTCGCGTAGCAGCGCGCTCGCGCGCTCACGCGCCGGCGCCCGCGGCCCGCCGCCGACGCGCAGCGCGAGCGCGGCGTTCTCGACGGCGCTCGCCCACGGCAGCAGGAGATCGCGCTGGGCCATGAGCGCCGCCGGCGCGGCGTCGACCGTCCCGGCGTCCGGCGCGGTGAGTCCGCAGACGAGCTCGAGCAGCGTCGTCTTGCCGCAGCCGCTGGGCCCGACGACGGCGACGAACTCACCCGGTGCGGCGTCGAGCGACAGGCCTTCCAGCGCGGTGACCGGCGACCCAGAGCTGCGCTGCGCGGCGAACGTCTTGCGGACGTCGCGCAGGCGCACGGCGCCGGTCGTGGCCCGCGCCGGCGGCGGGGCCTGCACCGGCACTGTCATCCGCGTCTGCATCTGCTCCCTCCGCGCGCATTACCGCACAGGTTCTAAGGGTCTTGCGGCAGCGGCCGCGAATCTCAGCCGGGCGGACGTCCCAGCACCCCTGGTGGTCGACGAGGACCACGGTATCAGCGCGGGAGCCCGTTCAGTCGCGAGTGATCGTGCCCAGCGGGCTGAGCCCGAGGACGTCCTCGCGGCGCCGCTCCTGCCACGTGAGCGGCACCTGCACGTCGATGCCCGCCGGCGCATCGGCCCCGCGCTGCGGCAGATGGACGGCGTTCTTGGCGACGAGATACGGGGAGAGGTACGTGCCGCCGACCTTCGTCGGCGTCCACCACAGCGACTCGCCGGTCACGACGCGGCCGGGCTCGCCCGGATCGCGCTGCAGGAGCCGGTCGCGCCCGCCGGTGAGCAGGCGGCCGCGGAGCACCTGCTGCAGCACCGGCACCTCGACGCGGGCACCGGCCGCCGCCGCGATGTGCGCCGCCGTCACGTCGGCCTGCTGGCAGGCCAGGCCGCCCTGCTTGATCGGCCGGTCGGTGGCATCGCCGACGGCGTAGACGCCCTCGAGGCCCTCAACGCGGCCCGTGTCGTCGACCGGGATGAACCCGTTCGCGCTCGACGGGATCCCCTCCAGGGCGGGGCCTTCGAGGCGCGGGAGCGCGACGACGCAGTCGACGGTGATCTCCCGGCCGGGGCCGAGCGCGACGACGCCGCGGCGCGGGATCGTCGCGGCGACGCCGCAGTGCACGGTGATGTTCGCGCCCGCGAGCAGCTCGGCTACGGCGGCGCTCGCCTCGGTGCCGAAGATCTGCAGCGGCTCGTGCTCGGGGGTGACGAAGTGCACCTCGGCGTCGTCGACGTTCATCGACCAGACGTCCTCGGCGGTCATGAGCGCGAGCTCGTACAGCGGCAGCGCCCAGGTGCAGCCGCGCGGGACGACGAACGCCACCGAGCGCGACCAGCCCTGCTCGAGATCGGCGAGGATGCCGTTCAGCGCCGTCGGGTGGGCCCCGAAGGTGAGGGCGTGCAGGAACGCGGGAACCCTGGCGGCGCCCGGCGCGAGCACGAGCGTGTCGTAGGCGATCTCGTCGCCGGTGGTCAGCGTGATCGTGCGCGCCTCGGCGTCGACGCTGCGCAGCGCGCCGCGGACGAACCGCCCGCGGTGCTCGGCCATCAGGCCGGCCAGCGGCAGCCGCGCGACGTGCCCGCGGCTGAACGGCACGGTGACCGCCATCGGGCGCAGCTGGAAGTCGGGCTCGGGCGCAACGAGCGTGACGTCGAGCCGCCCCTCGGCGAGGTGGTGCAGCGCCAGCACCAGCTCGAGTCCGGCGACGCCGCCACCGACGATGACGACCCGGGAATACGTGATTTGGGGGGAAGCGGTCATACGACGATCCTCGGCGCCGCGGGCCGCTGCGTCATCGGGGGGAGCTCCCCGGCCGCGTCAGTAGTTCGGCGCAGAGGCGCATCGGGGCGACCCGCGCCGCCTCGCCCACGCCCGTGGCCGGGGCGCTAGCGCGTCCGCCGCAGGGCGAGGAGCGCGACGTCGTCGCGCAGCGGGTGGTCGATGCGGTACAGCGCCTGCACGAGCCGATCCACGAGCGCCTTCGCGCCGGTGTCCGGCGGCCCCTCGAGCAGGCTCGCGACCCGCTGCTCGTCGACGCGGACGCCGCCGATCTCCGTGTCGAGGATGCCGTCGCTGTAGACGAAGATCGCGTCGCCCGGCTCGAGCTCGACCTTGCAGGACGTGAACCGGGGCTTGTCGGTGACACCGAGGATCGTGCCGAGTGCCGGCGCCGTCTCCGCGCTGCCGGCGGCCCGGACGATGATCGGCGGCGGGTGCCCGGCGGCGGCCAGCGTGACGGTCATCGAGGACCCGTGGGTGTCGATCTGCCCGTAGACGACCGTGCAGGTCTGCATCGTCGCGCCGCCCTCTGCAAGCAGCGCGGCGTTGAGGTCCACGAAGATCGCCTCGGGTCCGCCGCGCAGCATCGCGGCGGTGCGCATCGTGTAGCGGGCGAGCGACGTGAGCGTCGCGGCGGTCGGGCCCTTGCCGCAGACGTCGCCGAGGAAGAACCCCGTCCGCCCGCCGGCGAGCGGGAAGAGATCGTAGAAGTCTCCGCCGACCTCCTCGGGCGCGAATGGCTCGTAGTGCGCCGCGACGTCGAGCCCGGGGATGCGGGGAAGCCGGGGCGGCGACAGCGTGCGCTGCAGCGTCCGGGCGAGCTCCTCGGCGCTGTGCTGGTGGCGCGTCGCGCGGGCGCGGCGCCCGCCCTCGCGCCGGAGCTCCAGGACGAGCGCCTCGCGGTCCAGGAGCGCCAGCAGTCGCTCGCGCGCGGCGCGCTCGCGATCGCGCGCCGCGGCCTGCCGGTCCGCCGCGGCCAGCGCGCGCTGGCGCACGGCCTGCGCGCGGCGCAGCGCGGCGCGGCGGCGTCGCGCCGCGGCGGGGATGGCGACCTCGTCGCGGTGCAGCGCACGGACGTTGTCGCCGCGCTCGGCCTCGAGGTCGAGCTGGGCCATCACGACCGCGCGCTGCTCGGCGGCCACGTCGCGCGCCAGCGCCGCGACGTCCTGTTCGTCGGCGATCGCGTCGCGCCGGGCGCCGGCGTCGACGCGCGCCTGCGCGGACTCGATGCGCCGTCGCGAGGCGTCCGCGTCCGTCCCGTCGAAGGGGATGACGCGCTCCTGCTGTCGCGCGCTCGCCCGGCTCACGGCATCTGGGGGTCGAGCGCCTGACCGTTGGCCGGCCACGAGGGCCCTCCCTGCGGCTGGGCCGCGAGTCTCGGAGATCCCCGCACCCATCCAATCTGAGGCATTCAGCGTAGCGCGCTCACCGCTTGCGATCGACGGCGCGCCGCAGCTGCTCCTTGTTCATCTTCGAGCGGCCGTCGATGCCCATCTCGCGCGCCTCGTTGTAGAGCTGGTCGCGGGTGCGACCCTTCGGCCGGTTCGTGCCCGACCGCAGCCCGCCGCGGCGCCCGGAGGAGATGTCGTCCGTCGAGCTGCGCGAGCGCTCCCGCGACTCGCCCGCCCGTGCGCGCTCCTTGTTGACGGTGCGCGCGGCGATCTCCTCCGCGCGGTCCTCCGAACGGCCCTGCTCGAGCTGGCTCTCCTTGATGTGCTCGTACTGGCGAGCGCGCTTCGTGCCCTTCTTCACGCCGCGGGGTGGCATCAGATCACTCCTTCCGTCGCTTTCGTCCAGCTAGTACCCGCGGCGGCCGCGGCATGCACGGCGCCCGGGCCGGGTATCTCGCCCGTGGTGCTGGAACTCCCTCAGACCCGTGGTGAGCTCACCGAGTTGCTGCTCGGCCGGCTGACGCGGCCCGTGCATCCGCTGCGCGTCCCTGACGTCGCCGCCCCCGCCGACCCGCTCGCCGACGACGACCTGCAGCTCGCGCTGTACCTCTGCTACGAGCTGCACTACCGCGGCCTGCCGGGCGTCGCCGACGAGTGGGAGTGGGAGCCGAGCCTGCTCGCGCTGCGGCGCGAGCTGGAGGCCTGCTTCGAGGCGGCGCTGCGCGCGCGCGTCCCCGTCCCGCCGGTGCCGGACAGCCCGGAGGAGATGGACCTCGCGCTGCGGGCCGTCGCGGCGGCCGACACCTCCCCGCCGCTGTCGCGCCACATCGAACGCGCGGCGACGCGCGAGCAGGTGCTCGAGTTCCTCGTGCACCGCTCGGCCTACCAGCTCAAGGAGGCCGACCCGCACTCCTGGGCGCTGCCGCGGCTGTACGGCACGCCGAAGGCCGCGCTCGTCGAGATCCAGAGCGACGAGTACGGCAACGGCCGGGCGGACCGCATGCACGCTCGGCTCTTCGCGGACACGCTGGACGAGCTCGGCCTCGATTCGCGCTACGGCGCCTACGTCGACCGCCTGCCGGGTGTGACGCTTGCGACGGTGAACCTCATGTCGTTCTTCGGCCTGCACCGGCGCTGGCGCGGGGCGATCGTCGGCCACCTCGCGCTCTTCGAGATGGAGTCCGCGCTGCCCAACCGCCGCTACGGAGACGGCCTGCGGCGGCTGGGCTGCTCGCCGCGCGCGACGGAGTTCTTCGACGAGCACGTCGCCGCCGACGCGATCCACGAGCAGGTCGCCGCGGTCGATCTCGCGGGCGGCCTCGCGCGCCAGCAGCCGCAGCTCACCGGCGACATCCTCTGGGGCGCGGCGACGCTCGTCGAGCTCGACGCCCGCCTCGCGCGCCACGTGCTCGCCGCGTGGGAGGACGGCGCGAGCTCGCTGCGGTCCTCCGTTCGCATGACAGCCCGCGACGCCGGGTAGGTGTGAAACAGCACTAATCCGAGCTGATTGGGGAAGCCCATGCCGACAACGGATCCGCGCGTCGACCACAAGGCGGTCGAGCAGTCACCCGAGTTCCGGGAGCTGATCGCCGCTCGCAGGCGCTTCGTCCTCCCCGCGACGGCCTTCTACCTCGCCTGGTATCTCGGCTTCATCCTGCTCGCCGGCTACGCGCCGGACTTCATGGCGCGGTCCGTCTACGAGGGGCTCACCGTCGGCTACTGCCTGGCGCTGTCGCAGTTCGTCGTGGTGTTCACGCTCGGGTGGTTGTACGCGCGCCGCGCGGCGCGCGTGTTCGACCCGCTCGCCGAGCGCGTCGTGCGCCGCGCGACGAGCAGCGCGCGCGAGCCGCGGGCGCCGGTGACCCCGGTCGCCGCCCGCGAGCGCGGGGTCCCGGTCCGATGACCGTCATCGCCGCCACGAACGTCGAGGCGCTCGTCATCTTCGGGCTCGTCCTGACGGCGACGCTCGTCATCACCTACTGGGCCTCCAGGCGCATGACCGGCGCGGAGGCGTTCTGGGCCGCCGGGCGCTCGATCAGCGGCCTGCAGAACGGCCTCGCGATCTCCGGCGACTATCTCTCCGCGGCGTCGTTCCTCGGCATCGCGGGCCTCATCTTCCTCTTCGGCTTCGACGGCTTCCTGTACTCCGTCGGCTTCCTCGTCGCGTTCCTGACGGTGATGTTCCTGCTCGCCGAGCGCATGCGCAATGCCGGGAAGTACACGATCGCCGACGTGCTGTCGTTCCGCCTGCGCGAGCGGCCGGCGCGCACGGCGGCGGCCATGGGGACGCTCGCCGTCGCGGCCTTCTACCTCATCGCGCAGATGGTCGGCGCGGGCGTCCTCGTCCAGGCGCTCGTCGGCATCGACTTCTCGATCGCCGTGCTGATCACCGGGGTGATGATGCTCTGCTACGTCATCTTCGGCGGGATGCTCGCCACGACATGGGTGCAGATCATCAAGGCGCTGCTGCTCATGGTCGCGATCGTCGTGATGTCGGCCTTCGTGCTGCAGAAGGTCGGCTTCAACCCGATCGAGCTCTTCAACCGCGCGCAGGAGAACACGACCGCCAAGTCGACGTTCTCGCTCGGCCCGGGCACGTTCCTCCCCAACCCGATCGACACGGTCTCGCTCGGCGTCGCGCTCGTGCTCGGGACCGCCGGCCTGCCGCACATCCTCATGCGCTTCTTCACCGTGCCCGACTCCAAGGCCGCCCGCGGCTCGGTCGTCTGGGCGATCTTCATCATCGGGACGTTCTACGTGCTGACGACGTTCGTCGGCTTCGGCGCGCGCGCGCTGCTCGGCGAGGGCGGCGTGGCGGCGGCCGGGACCGGCGGCAACCTCGCCGCGCCGAACCTCGCGCAGTTCCTCGGCGGCGGCGCCGGGACGTTCGGCGGCGACCTCTTCCTCGCGGTCGTCGCGGCGGTGGCGTTCGCGACGATCCTCGCGGTCGTCGCGGGCCTCGTCCTGTCGGCCTCCGGCGCGGTGGCCCACGACCTGTGGTCCAACGTCATCCGCAAGGGGCGCGAGTCCGAGCACGAGGAGGTGCTCGTCGCGCGCCTGGCGGCAGCCTCGATCGGCGCGATCGCCATCGTCGTCGCGATCGTCGGCGGGGAGGGGCTGAACGTCTCGTTCATGGTCGGCCTGGCGTTCGCCGTCGCCGCGAGCGCGAACTTCCCGGCGCTGCTGCTCGCGCTGACGTGGCGGCGCTTCAACACCGCCGGCGCGGTGACCGGGGTCCTGTTCGGCGTCGTCAGTGCCATCGGCCTGGTCATCATCTCGCCGAAGGTCTGGCCGGGGCCCGACGGCGAGGGCGGCGCGCTCGGGTTCTACGACCTCGCCAACCCCGGGATCATCTCGATCCCGCTGGGCTTCATCGGCTGCTGGCTCGGGACGATGCTGTCGACCGAGCGCGGCAACGAGCGCGAGTTCGCCGAGCTGCGCGTGCGCGCCGAGACCGGCCTCGGAGCCGAGCGGGGCAGGGTTCCCGTGTAGCGCGACCGCCAAACCCGGCCGCGCCTGGTCTCAGTAGATGCTCAGGGAACTCTGCGCAAGCGTCCAGGCGCGCCGGGAAGGCTGCTCCTCACGACAACGAACGAGAGGAGCACCCCGATGGCAATCCATCACCCCGCAGTAGCCGTGCCCCGTGGCAGCGCGAACCATCGCGTGACCGCGCCGGCGTTCGCCGTCGCCGAGGCCGTGCAGGAGGCCGCCGTGCGCGGCACGCTCGCGATCGGCCTCGCGGGCATCGCCGTCATCCACGCCGTCGACAGCGTCGGCAAGTGGACGGAGGCGCGCTACATGTTCTGGATGTACATGGCCCTCATCGCGGGCTCGGTCGCCGTCGGCGCGGCCATCCTCTTCAGCCGCTCCCGCGCCGCCGTCGCCGCCGCCGCCGGGCTCGCCGCCACGGTGCTCGCCGGCTTCGTCGTCGACCGGACGCTCGGCATGCCCGGCGCGACCGGCGACATCGGCAACTGGACCGAGCCGCTCGGCCTGGCGTCGATCGTCGTCGAGGCGCTCGTCCTCGCCGTCGGCGTCGGTGGCCTGCGCACGGCAGGCGCGGCCGCGCGCCTCGCGCGCGGCCAGGCCGTCTAGGTCAGGCCGGCGACGGCGCGGGCGGTCTCGGCGCCGCTCGGCGCACGGAAGCGCACAAGCTTGTGCGTGCCGTCGCAGAACGGGCGATGCCGGGACTTGCCGCAGCGGCACAGCGCGATCGTCGCGCGGCCGCTGTCGATCGCGTTGCCGTCCTGGTCCTCGAGGCGAAACGGGCCGCGGACCAGCAGCGGGCCGTCGCGGTAGCTCGTGATACGGGTTTCGTCCATGCCGGGGATAGTTCCCGGCGATGTCGCCGTGCATGCGTGGAAGACTCGCGGTGCATGACGATCTCCGCGGGCCTGCTCGTCTTCCGCGAGCGCGACGGGGCGCTCGAGGTCCTGCTCGCGCACATGGGCGGGCCGTTGTGGGCGCGCCGGGACGAGGGCGCGTGGACGATCCCCAAGGGCGAGCTCGAGGCGGGGGAGGACCCGGCGGCCGGGGCCCGCCGCGAGTACGAGGAGGAGCTCGGCCACGCGCCGCCGGCGGGATCGCTGCTCGAGCTCGGCGAGATCCGCCAGCGCGGCGGCAAGCGCGTCGTCGCGTTCGCCGTCGCGGGCGATTTCGACCCGGCGCTGCTGGCGCCCGGGACCTTCGAGCTCGAATGGCCACCGCGCTCGGGCCGGACGCAGGCCTTCCCGGAGGTCGACCGCGTCGCCTGGTTCGACCTCGAGACGGCGCGGGCGAAGATCGTCCAGGGCCAGGCCGAGCTGCTCGACCGCCTCGCCGCGGTTAGCGCGCCGCGCTGACGGGGCGTGTCAGCGCCTTGACGAAGTCCTCGAGCTGGCCCGTCGTCCAGCACTCGAACGCCTGGCAGTGCTGGGCGTAGGCATCGATGACCGAGTCGCCGTAGTTCCAGTACAGCCGCGGCTCGGGGTTCAGCCAGAACGTGCGCCCGGCGCGGGCGGCGATCTGGGCGAAGATGTCGGCGCGCGGGTCGCGGCCGTTGGTCCGCGCGTCGCCGAGGACGATGACGGTCGCGCGCGGATGCAGGTCGTCCTCGACGAGCGCGCGGAACTCCGACCAGACGCGGCCGTAGTCCGTGTAGCCCGACACGTCGGCCACGCCCGCGTCGCGCCCGATCGCCTCCGACACCGCGCGGAAGTCACGCTCGCGGTCGAAGACGTCGGTGACCTCGCTGATGCGCTCGATGAAGACGAACGAGCGCATCTTGCGAAACGAGTCGTGCAGCGCGTGCAGGACGGAGAGGAAGAAGACCGAGGCGCTCGTGACGCTCGTCGAGACATCGCAGAGGACGTAGATCTCCGGCCGGCGCGGCCGCACGGGCTTGAAGCGCAGGTCGACCGGCACGCCGCCGGTCTGCAGCGACGCGCGCATCGTGCGCCGGACGTCGACGTGGGCGTGGTGCCTGCGCCCGCGCGACTCCTGGCCCTGCGTCTTCAGCCGCCGCTTGAGCTGGGCGACGATCCGGTGCACGGCCGCGAGGTCCTGCAGCGGCCCGGACGGCAGCGCCCGGTCGAGCTCGTTGAGCGCCCGCGCCGGCGGCAGCTGCTCGTTGCGCTCGATCTGGGCGCGCTCGAGCTCACGCCGCAGGAGCGCCTCGAAGCGCCGCAGCGCCGCACGCGGGACGCCCTCGCGGCGGGGGTCGTCCTCGGGCAGCTCGCGCTGGGGCTCGGTGCGCAGGCCGAGCGCGCGGCGGATGCGCTGGACGTCGACGCCGATGACGCCCGAGCCCTCCTGGCGGCGGGCGAAGGCCGCCATCGCCAGCCGCGCGAGGTCGCGCATACGGCTCTCGTCGCCGTCGCGCAGCGCCGCGGCGATCTGGCGGCGCAGCTCGTCGAGGTCGACCTCGGGCGCGTCCTCGTCGGCGCCCTCCCCGGTGCCGTGCTCGCGCACGCCCTCGCGCAGCGCCGCGGCCTCGGTCGCGCGGAAGAAGAAGCGGTCGAAGACGAGCTCGAAGATGCGCCGGTCGTCCTGGGACTTCGCGAGCGTCGCCGCCAGCGCCTCGCGGAAGTCCTGCGGCTCGGTCCAGGCGATCTGCTCGAGGACCGCGAAGGCGTCCAGCAGCTCGGCCGTGCCGCTGCCGACGCCCTCGGCGCGCAGCTGCTCGCCGAACTCGACGAGCCGGGCGGCGAGGCCGGGGGTTATCGGGGGGCTGGCGGGCGGCGTGGGCTGCCGGAACGATACCCGTAGCAGTTCTGCTACGTTCAGATGATGACGACGATCCCGCAGCGGGAGCTGCGCAACAACGTCAGCGAGATCCTGCGCCGGGCCGAGCAGGGCGAGCGGTTCACGATCACGGTCTCCGGCCGGCCGGTGGCCGAGCTCGGGCCGCCCGCGAACGACCGGCGGGGCGCGACGTTCGCCGAGCTGTGGCGACTGCTGGCGGACAATCCCCCCGACCCCGCGTGGGCCGACGACCTCCGGCGCATGCGCGACGAGGATCGAGAGAACGCGCGCGATCCATGGGCGACCTGAGCGCGGTCTTCGACACGAGCGTCCTGACCGCGCCCGCGGACGGCCCGCCCCCGGCGCTCGAAGGTCGCGTTGCGGTCAGCGTCGTCACGGTCGGTGAGCTGTATGCGGGTGTGCTGCTGACGACCGACGGCCCGACGCGAGCGCGGCGGCTGCGACTGCTCGCTGCCGTTCTCGCCGACGTCGTCGTGCTCGATGTGACCCGCACGGTGGCGACGGCGTACGGCGAGCTTCGCATGGCCGCGCCGGGACGATCGCCCTCCAACGACCTGTGGATCGCCGCAACGGCGCTCGGGCACGACCTCGAACTCGTGACGCGCGACGAAGGCCAGGCAAGGCTGCCGCTCGTGCGGTCGACGCTTATCGCAGCGGCTCGGAGACGCCGAGCTTGACGCCGACGCGCTCGGCGACGACGTCGAGGTCCGTGCGGTGCTTGACGATCAGCGAGAGCGTCTCGCGGAAGACCGTCTGGTCGATGTCCTGCGCGCCGAGCAGCAGCAGCGCGCGCGCCCAATCGATCGACTCGGCGATCGACGGCGGCTTCTTGAGATCGAGGTCGCGGACCATGCCGACGACCTCGACGAGCCGGCGCGTGATCGCCGCGTCGAGCTCGGGGACGTGGAGGCGCACGATCGCGAGCTCGTGCTCGAGGTCGGGATAGTCGAGCCAGAGGTACAGGCAGCGGCGCTTCAGCGCCTCGGTGAGCTCGCGTGAGTTGTTCGACGTCAGCAGGACGACGGGGTGCGTGCGCGCCTCGACGCGGCCGAGCTCGGGGATCGAGATCTGGAAGTCCGAGAGGACCTCGAGCAGCATCGCCTCGAACTCCTGGTCGGTCTTGTCGATCTCGTCGATGAGCAGCACGACGGCCTGCTCGGAGGTGATCGCGTCCATCAGCGGGCGCGAGAGGAGGAACTCCTCGCCGAAGATGTCGTCCTGGACCTCGTCCCAGCCGGTGCCCTGGCCTTCGGCCTGGATGCGCAGCAGCTGCTTGCGGTAGTTCCACTCGTACAGCGCCTTGGCCTCGTCGAGGCCCTCGTAGCACTGCAGGCGCACGAGCCGGCGGTCGAGCGTCTTGGCGAGCGCCTTGGCGAGCTCGGTCTTGCCGACGCCGGCCGGGCCCTCGACGAGGATCGGCTTGCCGAGCTTGCAGGCGAGAAACGACACGAGCGCCGTCGACTCGCCCGGGAGGTAGCCGACCTCGCGCAGGCCGTCGGCGACGGCGGCGACGGAATCGGGGAGGGCGGCCATGGGCGATGGATGATAGGAACTCCCCGGTGGCCGCTCTCATCCTCGGGGCGTCGGGACCGTCGGCGACGCCGGTGGCGCTCCTCATCGGGTTCGGCGTGCTCGTCGGCATCATCGGCCACCTCGCGGGCTCGCGGCGCACGGTCGCGGCCGGCATCGCGATCCTCTTCGTCGCGACCGCGCTGCTCATCACGGGCGCCTACATGTCCTACAGCGACAACGACGTGGATCCGCGCCCCTGCGACGCCCCGGGAGGCTGCTGAAGGCGTAGGGTGGCGGCTGGGATGGGAGTACGTCGCGGTGAGCGTCGGTGGATCCGCTGTAGCCGGAGTGTGGTCGTCGTCGCGCTGGTCGCGGCGGCCGGGGTGGCGCCGGGCGCTGCCTGGGCGGCGGGCGGCAGCGTCTATGTCACGACCTTCATCACCAGCAATGTGACGCAGTTTGGCGTCGGGCCCGGTGGGCTGTTGACGGCGAAGTCGCCGGCGACGGTCCCCACGGGGATGAACCCGCACGGTGTCGCGATGAGTCCGGATGGCGCCAGCGTCTACGTCGCGAACTTCTCTACCAACAATGTGTCGCAGTTTGATGTCGGGGCGGGCGGGGTGTTGACGGCGAAGTCGCCGGCGACGGTCCCCGCGGGCGTGAATCCGGAGGGTGTCGCGGTGAGTCCGGATGGCGCCAGCGTCTACGTCACGAACTTCGGCGGCGCCAATGTGTCGCAGTTTGGTGTCGGGGCGGGTGGGGTGTTGACGGCGAAGTCGCCGGCGGCGGTCGCCGTGGTCACGGCGCCGTTCGCTGTCGCGGTGAGTCCGGATGGCGCCAGCGTCTACGTCGCGAACTTCTCTACCAACAATGTGTCGCAGTTTGGTGTCGGGCCCGGTGGGCTGTTGACGGCGAAGTCGCCGGCGACGGTCGCAGCGGGCATGCATCCGGAGGGTGTCGCGGTGAGTCCGGATGGCGCCAGCGTCTACGTCGCGAACAACGGCGGCAACACTGTGTCGCAGTTTGGTGTCGGGGC
>DATJEE010000063.1:0-4004 GCA_035496995.1 Solirubrobacteraceae bacterium
ATGAGGCGCCGATGGGAGCCACGCGCCAGTCGCACACCGACATCGACGTCCACGATCTCCCGGTCGATCACCCGTCGCGACCGGCGGTGCCAGAACGGGCGCGCCAACGACCCGGCACGCGGTCTGCGGGCGAAGATCGCCAGTGATGTTCGGGCGCCCCGGACCGCAGCCACTCGGCGTCGAGTGCTGCCATGCGATCGAGAACCATGACGTTGCCCGACAGGTCGGCGCTCATGATCTCCACGAGCGCGCCTGATCGGCGGTTGACGAGCCAATCGCCGGTTGCGCGAGGCTTGCGAATCGTCCGCCGAGGGCGCAATCCCCGTCCCGGAGGCGCCGCGGTTACCCCGTCGTGACGCCGGCACTCGGATCCTCGCCTGGCGCCGGGATCGGCACGTCGGGCCAAACGGGCGCGGTGTCATCCGACGCCGGCGCACGTGCGTTGCCATCGCCGCCGGCGCGCAGCTGCACAGCGTCAAGCGGGGATGAGAACATCGGCGTGGCGATGCCCGCTCGCGCCAGGCAGCGCGGACAATGCTCGACGAGCAGGTAGCCCGCGCGACAGCGGATCGCAAGACGACATCGCGGGCAATGGCGATAGAGCATCAGCTCGTCCTCCGGCACGCGACATGAACCGAACTCCCATGAAGCCGCTCGATCCGCTGGCCGCCAAGAAGCCGACCGCCACACAGTGGGCACGCCCGTTGCGCGCGGTCAGCGGCCGGCATGGATCGGGCATCGCGGTCACGTCGATCAGCGACGCGGACCGCCGGGTGAGCCCCGCGATCATCCCGGTCCTCGGCGGGCAGATGCCCAGCGCCAGGAGGACCAGCGACCTCGAATGCGACGTTCTGCAGGACCGACATGCCCACGCGTTCTCCACAACGCCCGATCGACCGCGTCGTCGGCTGCGCGCCTCGGCGACGTGCACCGCCCACGCCGGGAACTCGTGACGACACTCGCTGGCCCAACGCGTGTCGCTGCCGTCAAACATTCCCGAGATCGCGGCGTGTCATGCGCGCCATCGCGTGCGCACCGCATGAAGTCATGCCGCGGGCTGCACGCCACCGACGTCGCCGCCCGGGTCGACGCGCTCTTCGCGCCGGCGACCCGGGCGATCAGGCGCGACGCGGGCTACGGGCCCGCGCCCGCGCCCGGCGATCAGTCGGCGTAGATGATCGTCCCGACGTGCTCGCCGGCGAGCGCCTTCGTGACGTTCCCGGGCACGAGGCCGTTGACGATCTGGATCTGCTTCTGGTGCTTGGCGTTCGCCATGAGCTCGAGCACGAGCCGGTCGATCGGCAGCGTCGGGAGGTCCATGGCGAGCAGCTCCGCCGCGCCGACGCGCACGATGAGCTCGGCCTCGCCGTCGGCGGCGGTCGCCGGGTCGGCGGTGAACACGCCGTCGACGTCCTTGACGTAGACCGCCCGCTTGGCCCCGTAGGCGTCGGCGATGAGGAACGCCCCGGTGTCCGTGCGGTGCGGCGGGATCTTGCCGACGGCGGGCGGGAACTCGAACATCTCATACGGCGGGAAGCCGTTTGAGACCGCGGCCGGGCTTGCCGCGAGGTGCGCCGCGAGCTGGAGGCTGACGCTCGTGTGGGGCAGGTAGGAGACGCCCTCCTCGGCGAGCAGCGCCGCGACGATGTGCCCGTTCTGCTCGGCCTCGGTCGAGGCCAGCGACGCGAGCGCCCCGGTCGGCAGCCCGAGATCGAGCGCGACGCCCATGACGTGGCGGGCGCGGATGCCGGGCCCGGTCGCGATGAGCATCTTGTGCTCGCCGAGGGCGGCGCGCAGCTCGTCGACGACGGGGACGACGGCGGCGCGGCCGCGGTCCATGATCGAGCGCCCGCCGATGACGACGACGGACAGCCACGGCAGCAGGCGGATCGGCGGGCCGTCGGGCGCGGCCTTCACGAGCTCACGATCGAGGAGCGTCTGGCGCATGAACGCCGAGGGAACGTCCTTGGAGGCGTAGAGCGGATCGGAATCGGTCATGAGGTCTCCTACCCGGCCGTGATGATCGTGCCGACGTGCTCGCCGGCGAGGGCCTTGGCGATGTTTCCGGGCGTCAGGCCGTTGATGACCTGGATCGTCTTGGCATGCCGTGCGTTGCGCATGAGCTCGAGCAGCGGGCGCTCGACGACGAGGTCGGGGAGGTCCATCGCGAGCAGCTCGTCGACGGTGATCTCGGGGATGAACTGCGCGCCGTCGTCGGTCTTCGGGTTGGCCGTGTAGAGGCCGTCCTCGTCCTTGACGAACGTCATGCTGCGCGCGCCGTAGACCTCGGCGACGAGCCAGCAGCCGGCGTCGGTGCGGTAGGGCGGGATGACGCCCTCGCTCGGGACGTGCTGCCACATGTCGTACGGCGGCATGCCGGGGAAGATCGCGGCCCCGCACTCGGCGAGGTACAGCGGCAGGGCGCCGAAGCCCGTGCCCGTGACGACCGGCACGCCGTGGCGCGCGAGGAGGTAGCCGAGCATCTGCGCGTTCTGGCCGGCGACCGCGCCGCCGATGTCCGTCAGGACGCCCGTCGGCAGGCCGAACTCCGCGGCGAGCGCATAGAGGTGGCGGGCGCGCGTGCCGGCGCCCGTGCCGATCATCAGCTGGTGCTCGGCCTTGGCGGCGACGAGCTCCTCGACGATCGGGTAGACGGCGGAGCGGCCGCGGTCGATGACGCTCTGCCCGCCGATCTTCAGGACGTTGGCGTCCGGCAGGATCGCGTAGTCGGCGGCGGCGTCGCTGGCCGCGAGCAGCTCGGCATCCGTGAGCGAGCGGCTCATCAGCAGCGACTGGAGCGCGCCGGCGTCTCCCTGGGCTTGCATCGGTGGTTCTCCTTACCTAGAAGTCTGTGCCCGGAGTCTAGGCGTGCTGTCAATCAAACCTATGCATTGCTGCAATAGCTGCCTGCTCGTCCGCGCTACGAGCCCGCCGAGACGTCGGCCAGATCCGGGAGCTCGCCGTCGAGCGCCACGAGGCGCGCGGCGGCGGGGGAGAAGCACGCGGTCACGGGATCGCCGCGGTGCAGGCCCAGGCGCTCGACGTCCTCGGTCGAGCACTCGGCGGTGAGCGGGCCCAGGCGCACGCGCACGCGGCCGCCCTCCGGCGTCAGCGACGCGACCGGCGCGACGATCTCGTTCGTCGCGTCCGGCGGCACGTCGCCCGGGCGCAGGACGATCTCCCAGGGGTAGACGGCGACCGCGACGCGACCGCTCGCGCGCGCGGCGGACTGCACGACGTCGCCGGCGTCGAGCACGATCTCGCTGCCGCCGCCGGCGCGCGGGCGCGCGTTGCCGGTCAGGAGGTTGCCGCCGGTGAGGCTCACGACGAAGACGTCGGCCGGGTGGTCGATGAGCTCGCGCGCCGTGCCGATCTGTCGCAGCCGGCCGGCGATGACGACGCCGATGCGGTCCGCCAGCGCGGCGGCATCGCCGAAGTCGTGCGTCACGAGCAGCGTCGGGAGCGCGAGCTCGCGCAGCAGGTCCTGCAGCTCGTCGCGGACGACGCCGCGGGTGTGCGCGTCCAGCGCCGACAGCGGCTCGTCGAGCAGCAGGACCGCCGGATCGCGCGCCAGCGCGCGGGCGAGCGCGACGCGCTGGCGCTCGCCGCCCGAGAGCGTCCCCGGCTTGGTCTGCGCGAGCGGCGCGATGTGGAAGCGCTCGAGCAGGTCGTCGACGCGCGCGGTGCCGCCGAACGCGACGTTCGCGCGCACGCTGAGATGCGGGAACAGCGCGTACTCCTGGAAGACGAGCCCGACCGAGCGCTGCTCGGGCGCGAGGTCGATGCGCGCGGCGGAGTCAAACCAGACACGGTCGCCGAGGGCGATCCGTCCGCGGTCGGGCTTGCGCAGGCCCGCGATCGCGCGCAGGACCGTGGTCTTGCCGGCGCCCGACGGGCCCACGAGGGCGACCGTCTCGGGGCCGATGCTCAGGTCGACGTCGAGCTCGAAGGTCCGAAGCGCGCTGACGATGGCGAGGTCGAGTCTCTCCACGAGACGATCATCT
>DATJEE010000064.1:0-45260 GCA_035496995.1 Solirubrobacteraceae bacterium
GGGCCACATCATCGACATGAACTTTGTTGCCTCGGGCGACGGCATCGCCAGCGCGCTGCTCACGCTCGAGGCGCTGGACGGCGGAGACCTAGCCGATCGCGCCGCGATCCAAAAGCTCCCTCAGCGTTTGGTCAACGTGCCGGTCGCTGACCGACGTATCCGACGATGCCGCACATCGACGACAGGTTAGGCGCTGGCCCGGCGCGGCCGGGTCAGTTGCCCGGCGTCCGGGCGGCCTCGACGATCGCGACGAGCCGCCCGCAGACGGCCGCGGTCTCCTCGATCGTCGGCGCCTCGACCATGACGCGCACGAGCTGCTCGGTCCCCGACGGGCGCACGAGGACGCGTCCGCGGCCCTCCAGCGCGGCGGACTCGCGCGCGGTCGCGTCGCGCAGCTCGGCGCTCGCCATCGCCGCGTCGCGATCGGCGACCGGCACGTTGACGAGCTGCTGCGGGAGCTTGTGCATCGCATCGCGCTCGGCGAGGTCGCCGCCGGCGAGCGCCTCGAGCGTCAGCAGCGCGCTCGCGATCCCGTCGCCGGAGGGGACGAAGCCCATGTCGATGATGTGCCCCGACTGCTCGCCGCCCAGGCCCCAGGCGCGGTCGCGCAGCTCCTCGAGCACGTAGCGGTCGCCGACCTGCGTCGTCGCGACGGCGACGCCCGCGTCGCGCATCGCCGCGTGGAAGCCGAAGTTCGTCATGACCGTCACGACGACGCCGCCGCCGGGCAGGCGATCGTGCGCGCGCAGGTGCAGCGCCGCCATCGCGACGAGCTCGTCGCCGTCGACGACCGCGCCGGCGCGATCGATCGCCAGCAGGCGGTCGCCGTCGCCGTCGAAGGCGAAGCCGAGGTCGTGACCGCCGTCGCGGACGGCCGCGATGAGCGCGCCGAGGTGCGTCGACCCGCAGCCGTCGTTGATGTTGCGCCCGTCGGGCGCGTCGGCGAGCACGGTGACGGTCGCGCCGAGGCGCCGGAAGATCTCCGGCGCCGCGCGGTACGTCGCGCCGTGCGCGCAGTCCAGGACGACGTCGACGCCGCTGAGGTCGAGCTCGGCGAAGCGCTCCTGCAGCGCGCGCAGGTAGTCCTCGTGCGTGCCGTGCAGCTCGCGGATGCGCCCGATCCGCGGCGGCTCGGGGCCGGCGGCGACCGGCGCCTCCAGCTGCGCCTCGATCGCCAGCTCGGTCGCGTCGGACAGCTTGAAGGAGTCGGCGCCGAAGAACTTGATGCCGTTGTCCTCGTACGGGTTGTGCGACGCCGAGATGACGGCGGCGAGGTCGAGGCCGTAGCGCGCGATGAGCAGCGGGGCCGCCGGCGTCGGCAGGACGCCGCCGAGCAGGACCTCGCCGCCGGCGGACGCGATCCCCGCCGCGAGCGCGGCCTCGAGCATCTCGCCGGACTCGCGCGTGTCGCGGATGACGAGCACGCGCGGGCGCGCGCCGCCGATCTCGCGCGTCGCCGCCGCGCCGAGGCGCAGGGCGAGCTCGGCCGTCAGAACCTCGCCGGCGACGCCACGGACGCCGTCGGTGCCGAAGAGCTTGCGCTCCGTGGTCATGGCCAGGCGCGCTAGCGCTTGGAGAACTGCGGCTTCTTGCGGGCCTTCTTCAGGCCGGCCTTCTTGCGCTCCTTCGCCCGCGAGTCACGGGTGAGGAAGCCGCGGCGCTTGAGCTCGCCACGCAGGTTCGGGTCGGCCTCCAGCAGCGCGCGCGAGATGCCGTGGCGCAGCGCGCCGGCCTGGGCGCTGACGCCGCCGCCGTGCATCCGCGCCACGACGTCCATGCGGTCGTCGTAGCCGACGGCCTCCAGCGGCTGGCGGATGTTGCGGCCGAGCGCGGGGCGCGGGAAGTACTGGTCCAGCGGCTTGCCGTTGCACGTGTAGGCGCCGGTGCCGGGGCGCAGGATGACGCGGGCTACGGCGGTCTTGCGCTTGCCGGTCGCGCGGTAGCGCGCGCCCGCGGCGAGGTCGATGACGGCGGCGACGGGCGTCTCGTCCGCGCGGTCCTGCTCGGCCTCGGCCTCGGCGATCGCGTCGAGCTCCTCCTGCGCGAGCGGGTCGGCGCCCTCCAGGACGATGTCGACCTCGAGATCGGCGCCCGGGATCGCGGGCTTGACACGCGGAGCGGGCTCGTCGTCGTCGTCTTCGTCCGGCTCGGGTGCTGCGGGCGCGGCGGCGGCCGGGGCGGGCGCCTCGGGGGCCGCGGGCGCCTCGGCGGCGGGCTCCTCGGGAGCGGTCTCGGCGACCGGCTCGTCCTCGGGCGGCTCGGGGCTCTCGTCGATCACGAGGGGATGATCTCCATCGGTTGCGGTTTCTGGGCCACGTGCGGATGCTCCGGCCCGGCGTAGATCTTGAGCTTCGTGAGCTGCTTGCGGGCCAGGCGGTTGCGCGGCAGCATGCCCTTGACGGCGAGCCGCAGGACCTCTTCGGGCCGGCGCTCGAGCATCTCGTCGAGGGTGCGCGTCTTCAGCCCGCCCGGGTAGCCGGAGTGGCGGTAGTACTTCTTGTCGGCGCGCTTGTTGCCCGTCACCGAGATCTTCTCGGCGTTGACGACGACGACGAAGTCGCCGGTGTCGACGTGCGGCGTGTACGTCGGCTTGCGCTTGCCGCGCAGCGCATCGGCGATCTGCGTCGCGAGGCGGCCGAGCGTTTGCCCGGTGGCGTCGACGACGAGCCAGTTGCGCTCGCGATCGTTGGCATTGGCGACGTAGGTCTTCATGGCGTGAAAAAGGCCACGCGGCACACCGCGCGGCGACGACGAAGCATACGGAATCGCGGCGGCGGGCGAGATCGTGTCCTGCCGCCGCCCGATCGTCTACAGTTGCGCGCGTCTGAATGCCGAACGCACCGGGGGTCCCGGTGTGACGGGGGAACCAGTGGTGGCCGCGCGGGGTGCGCGGCCGCGGTGGGGCGAAAACGGGGTCTTCCCCGGTAGCGCGGACCTTCACCGCGCGAGCCCGTCAGCTAACTCCGTAGGCAGCAAACGAGGGGAGCTGGTGGGTCTGAAGCCGACGGTCGTCGGGGTCGTGCTGGGCGTCGTTCTCATGCTGGGTCTTGCCGCGTCCGCGCCGGCGAGCTCCGGCGGCGCGTTCGCGTCGATGCCGGCGACGATCGCGAGCGTCTCCTGCGTCGCGAGCTGCGCGAGCGTCGACGCCGCCCAGCCCGGCAGCGTCCTGCGCATCCGCGGCCGGCGGATGAGCGCCGTCACGCGGGTCGTGTTCCTCGGCGCCCAGGGCGCCGCCGACGACGCGGTGGCGAAGGTCTTGAGGAAGAACTCCACGACGCTGCGGGTCGCGGTTCCCCCGCAGGCCGTCAGCGGGCCGCTGATGACGCTCAACGGCGACGGCGCGCAGTCGGCGGTCAGCACGACGGCCGTGTCGGTCCAGCGCGGCGCCGGCGACAAGGGCCCGCTCGACGTCAAGGTCGTCGGCCACACCGTCTTCTACGCCGCGACGCGCCCGGCGCGCGTCGACGTGCTCGCGCGCGAGCCGATCTCGGCGACCGTCGCGCTCGTGCGCCTGTCCGACGGCGCCCTCGTCGCGTCCTGGCCGCTCGGCCCGATGGCGCCCGGCATCGTGCGGACGATCACCTGGGACGGGTCGGTCGGCGGCCTCCCGCAGGCGCCCGGGCGCTACGAGTTCCGCGTCTTCAGCGACGACGGCGCCGTCCAGGCCGCGCAGGTGCCGGCCGGCGCCCCCGTCCCGCCCGCGATCGCGCCGCTGGCGACCGGGGTCTTCGATCTCATGGACCACAAGTTCCCCGTCCGCGGCAAGCACTCCTTCGGCACCGGCATCGCCGCGTTCGGCGCCCAGCGCAACGGCCACACGCACCAGGGCCAGGACGTCTTCGCCGACTGCGGCACGCCGCTCGTCGCCGCGCGCGGCGGCGTCGTGAAGCTCAACCAGCACGACGAGAACGCCGGCAACTACCTCGTCATCGACGGCGCGGGCACCGACGTCGACTACGTCTACATGCACATGAAGGCGCCGTCGCCGTTGACGAAGGGCATGCCCGTCATGACCGGCCAGCCGATCGGCGAGGTCGGCGACACCGGCGACGCCGACGGCTGCCACCTGCACTTCGAGATGTGGGCCGCGCCCGGCTGGTACACCGGCGGCGCGCCGTTTGATCCCCTGCCGTCGCTGACGGCCTGGGACGCCTACAGCTGACGCGGTCCGGCGGCTGCGGTTGGATGTTGTAACGCTGGCGCCCGAGCAGCGACGATCTCCTCATCGCCCAACAGAGGAGGCAGGCATGCCAGGCGTGCAATCACGCGATTTCGACTCGCCCGACGAGACGCGGACACCCGATAAGACGAAGGTGGACATCGTGCGCATGGACGGGACGACCGTCGGCCGGTTCGTGTTCGAGCCGGGGTGGAGGTGGTCGGAGTGCGTCAAGCCGGTGGCCGGCACCGAAAGCTGCCAGGCGAGACACATCGGCATCGCCCAGTCCGGCCGGATCGCCGTGCAACACGAGGACGGCACACTGCTCGAGATCGGCCCCGGCGATGCGTACATCATCGAGCCGGGCCACGACGCGTGGGTCGTCGGCGACGAGCGCTTCGTCGGCTTCGAGTTCGAGTCCAAGTCGGCCGAGGAGTACGCCAAGAGCTGAACGAAGCCGGGCCCGCCGACGCACCGCGCGTCAGCCCGGCAGCTGACAGCGCGCGCGGCCGGCGCCGAAGCCGCGCGCGAGCGCGAGCGTGTTGGAGCGCAGCGAGCCGATGTACGTCGCGCCCGGCGACCCGGCGGGACCGAGCGAGTCGGCGTACAGCGGCGGGCCGACCGTGGCGCCGGCGTCGCGGGCGATCGCGCGCGCGAGCTTCGCGTTGGCCGACGTCTCGGTGTAGATCGTCGTGACGCCGGCGCTGCGGATCGTGCGCACCAGGCGCGCGACCGCGCCCGCCGAGGCCTGCGCCTGGGTCGAGAGCGCGGGGATGACGGTCCCGATGACCTCGATGCCGTAGCGGGCGGCGTAGTAGCCGAGCGCGTCGTGGTCGGTCACGAGCCGGCGCTTCGCGGCCGGGATCGCGGCCATGCAGCCGGCGATCGCGCGATCGAGGCGGCGCAGCCGCGCGAGGTAGGCGGCCGCGTTGGCGCTGTAGGCCGCGCGCCCGCCGGGGTCGGCGGCGACGAGCGCGTCGCGGATCGCGCCGACGGCGATCTCGGCGTTGCGCGGGTCCTGCCACCAATGCGGGTCGACCCCGCCCGCGCCGCGGCGCGTGCGCACGCCCGCGATGAGGTCGACGGTCTTCGCGTGCGATCCGGCGTTGTCGAGCACCCCCCCGAGCCAGTCGTCGAGGTCGCCGCCGGAGCGCACGACGACCTTCGCGCCGGTGACGGCGCGGACGTCGCTCGGCCGCGGCTCGTAGGCGTGCGGGTCGGAGTTCGGGCTGAGGATCTGGCGCACGCCGGCGCGGTCGCCGGCGACGGCGCGCGTGAGGTCGCCGGCCTGCGTCGTCGTCGCCACGACGACCGGTCCGCCATCACCGCCGCCCGCGGTCCCGCCACCGGCGCCACAGGCGCCCAGCGCCACGGCGCCGGACACGACGGCGAGCGCAGCGAGCAGGCGTGGCGGACACGGCATCCGCCCGCCAAATTATCAGAGAATGATTCTCGTTAGCGCGGCGCGACGGCCTTGAAGCTGCCGGTGTCCGAGCGCGAGCTCGCCTCGTCCCCGGCCACCGCGACGGCCGCCTTGGCGGTCACGAGGTGGTAGAGGATGAGGACCTGCACGATCGCCAGCGACTCCGAGCGGTGGACCTCGTCGCCGACGGTGAACTCGCCGAGGCGCTCCGTGCGCAGGTGGCTGGCGAAGCGCATCTCCTCCCAGATCGCCTCCTCGATGGCGGCGCCGCGGTCGCGATCGACGTTGCCGGGGATGTACAGGCAGCGAATGCCGCCCGAGCGCTCGTCGAGGGTGATGCCGTCGTCGGCGCCCTCCTCGATGACGGAGAGGTCCGGGTGCGGCAGCCCCTCGCGCATCGTGAGCACGGCGTCGAGGTGGTCGGCGTCGTCGCCGGCCTGGAAGGAGACGACGAGATCGGCGCGCTGCTCCTGCGGGCGGATGAAGGCCGCGGAATCCGGCTCGCGCCGGTCGAGGTCGTCGAGGACCTGCTGCTCGGTGTAGCCGCGCTTCGTCGAGTCGCGCTTGATCTTCCACTCGCGGCGCAGCTCCTCCGGCGGCGCGAGGTACACGCGCACGTCGTAGGCGTCGGCGAGCTCGCTCGTGTGGTAGCCGAGCAGCCCCTCGATGACGACGAAGCGCTTGGGATCGACGTGCACCGGGCGCCCGAACGTCCCGTCGCCGTGCTGGTAGACGGGCTTGAGGATCGGCTCGCCGTTGCGCAGGTGATGGACGTGCTGCGAGATGATGTCCATGTGGTTGCAGTCCGGGTGCAGCGGCGTGAGACCGTTCTCCGCGCGCTCGGTCCGGTCGTACTTGTGGTAGTCGTCGGTCCCGATGTGCGTGACGGCGTCCTTGCCGAGGATCTCGACGAGGCCCTTGGTGATCGTCGTCTTCCCGCTGGCGGAGTCGCCGACGACGCCGAGGATGATGGGGCGTGCCATGTCGCTTCTCCCTTACTTGCCGCCCGTAGTGGTCGCGAAAGATAGCGGCCGCGAGACGAACACGAGCGTGGCGAGCAACAGCAGCGTCCCGAGCAGCGCCGGAATCAGACCCCAGGGACCGAACTGGCGCGTGATGCCGGCCTGCCAGATCCCGAGGTAGCGGCGGTAGTCGTCGGCGCGCGCGGCGGTGCCGCGGGCCGCGTCGACGGAGTGCCGCGTGAGCGCCGGGAGGTCGCGCACCTGGCGGACGATCTGCGGCCCGTCGCCGCCGGGCGCCGTCAGCAGCTGCGCGCCCGCCGGCGCCAGCACCGCCGGCAGCGAGATGAGGAAGCCGACCGCGAAGAGCAGCGCCGCGGCGCGCATCCGCGCGCCGCTTGACCCGATCCACGGCGCGACGAGCGCGAGCGCGAGGACGACCGCGGGGATGACGAGCCGCGGGCCCCAGCTCCAGCCGCCCTGCCACGACCACCACGTCGCCGCGAGGCCCCACGTGACGGCGCAGACCGCGAGCACGAACAGCGCCACCGCGCGCCGGCCGCGCCACAGCGCGGCGACCGCGAACGGGACGAGGACGAGCGCCGGCGCGAAGAGGAAGACGGACTTCGCCGGCGAGAACAGCAGCCCGCTGCTGCCCTCCAGCAGCGGCGTCGTGAAGCCCGGGTCGGCGGGTGGGCGGTACCCGAACTGCAGCGGGTCGGCGAAGCGGTAGAGGTTGTAGGCGACGGTGACGACGGCGGCGACGGCGAGCGGCGGGACCGCGCGCGCGGCGGCGCGCACGTCGCCCCCGTCGCGCAGCGCGAGGTAGGCGAGCAGCAGCGGCGCGAAGGCCGCCGACTGCGGCCGCGCGAGGACGGCGAGCGCGAGCGCGACGCCGGCCTGCAGCGGCCGGCGCGCGAGCGCCCGCTCGACCATGACGACGAGCCCGAGCGCGACGAGCGGCTCGGTGAAGAAGTCGCGCCCGTAGGGCAGGACATAGGTCCCGAGCACCGCGCCGACGCCGACGAGCGCGGCGGCGGCGCGCGGCGCACCGAGGCGCCGGCCGAGCAGGAACAGCGCGGCCGCGAGGGCGCCGCAGATGAGCGGCATGAGCGACGCCGCCGCCGCGGCCTCGAGGAGGTCGACGCGGCCGGTGATCAGCCCGATCGGCTGGACGAGCGCCACCGGCACGACGGACAGCAGCGGCAGCAGCAGCCCGTACTTCGAGTAGTACAGGCCGTCGTGGCCCTCGACGCCGAGCGGCGCGGGGACGGCGAACGACCCGTGGTGGACGAGCGAATGCGCCACGGCGAGCATCGAGCTGCCGTCGAGCACCGTCACCTGGGCCTGCCCGACGAGCAGCAGGAAGAGCGCTACGGCGCCACCGAGCCGCACCGCGAGGTTGCGGTCCTCCCGCGCCCGAGCCATCGCGGCGAATGTACTGCACACCGCTTGCCGCCCGTCCCATCGAGTTCAATGGACCGATCGGCGTCTCGTTCCTCATCCCGGCCTACAACGAGGCGGCGACGATCGGCGAGGTCCTCGAGCGCATCGACGCGCTCGGCCTGGACACCCAGATCGTCGTCGTCGACGACGGCTCGACCGACGCGACGGCGTCGATCGTCGAGGCCTACGCCGCCGCGCACCCGCACGTCGAGCTCCTGCGCCAGCAAAATCGCGGGAAGGGCTCGGCGGTACGCGCGGCGATCGTCCGCGTGACGCAGGAGATCGCGGTCATCCAGGACGCCGACATGGAGTACGACCCCGCCGACGTCGTCGCGCTGATCGCGCCGATCGAGCGCGGCGTCGCGGACGTCGTCTACGGCTCGCGCCTGTCCGGCGGCGCCCCGCAGCGCGCCTACATGTTCTGGCATCTCATGGGCAACCGCTTCCTCTCGCTGCTCACCGGCGTGCTCTACAACACGACGCTCAGCGACATGGAGACCGGCTACAAGGCGTTTCGCTCCGACGTGCTGCGCTCGCTGCGCCTGACGCAGGACAGCTTCGCGATCGAGCCCGAGATCACCGGCGAGGTCTGCCGCCGCGGGCTGCGGATCTACGAGATGCCGATCGCCTACTACGGGCGCACGTACGCCGAGGGCAAGAACATCACGTGGCGCGACGGCTTCAAGGCGATCGCGGTCCTCGTGCAGGTCCGCCTGCGGCGGCGGTGAGCTCCCGGCGCGGCGTGCGGCCGCTGCTGCTGCTCGCCGGCCTCGCCGTGACGATCGGCTGCACGTACCTCGCCGTGCAGGGCGTCAAGCTCAACGACGCGCTGGACGCGCTGCGCGACAGCAACCTGCTCTGGCTCGCGCCGACGAGCGTCGTCCTCGGGCTGGCGCTGTGGCTGCGCGTCCTGCGCTGGTGGGTGCTCTTCGACGCCTCGTCGCGCCCGCCGCTGCGGGCCGTCGGCCACGCGGCCTTCGTCGGCTACTTCTTCAACAACATCCTGCCCGCGCGGGCCGGTGAGGCCGCGCGCGTCTTCGCGCTCTACAGCAGGGCGCGCACGCCGCGCGCCGAGGCGATCGGCACGGTCGTCATCGAGCGCGTCTTCGACCTCCTCGCGCTGCTGTTCCTGCTCTTCGCCTCCTACCCCCTGCTGCCGGCGATCTCATGGCTCAAGGCCGCCGCGCTGTTCGGGCTCGGCGTCGTGACGGTGCTCGTCGCGCTGATCTTCGTCCTCGTCCGCTACGACGATCGCGCCGTGCGCTGGCTGTTGTCGCCGCTGCGCCGGCTGCCGGCCGCGCGCGAGCACGTCGAGCCGGCCGTCGTCAACGCGACGCGCGGCCTCGTCGCGCTGCGCGAGCCGCGCGTCGCGCTGCGCGGCATGGCGCTGACGATCGCGTCCTGGGTCATGCTCGCGTTCTCGTTCTGGATCCTCATGGCGGGCTTCGACCTCGGCCTGCCGCCCGTGGCGGGGATGCTCGTCGTCGTCGCGATCAACCTCTCGCTCGTGCTGCCGTCGTCGCCCGCCGCGCTCGGGGTCTTCGAGGCCGCGACGGTCGTGGCGCTGCGCGCCTTCGACGTGCCGCAGGCCGAGGCGCTGTCCTACGCGCTCGTCCTGCACCTCCTGAACTTCGTCCCGTTCCTCCTCATCGGCGTCGTGCTGCTCGGGCCGGGCGCGCTGCGCGGAGGACTGCGCGGCGAGTGACCGTTCGTCCGGCCGATGTGCCGGTGCGTAATCATCACCCGATGGCCGATCACGCCGACGAGAAGCCCGTCCCCCCGCTGGACATCCGCGAGGCGATCGGCGGACCGCTCGGCATGGCCGAGACGTCGGCGCCGGCGGTCGCCTTCATCGTGGCCTACACGATCTCGGGTTCTGACACGAACACCGCGGCGGCGGTCGCCGTCGGCATCGCTCTCGTGCTCGCCGTCGCGCGGCTCGCGCGGCGCCAGTCCCCCCGCTACGCGCTGTCGGGCCTCGTCGGCGTCGCCTTCGCCGCGTTCGTCGCGACGCGCAGCGGCAAGGCGGAGAACTTCTTCCTCCCCGGCCTGCTCGCCAACGCCGCCTACGCGTCGGCCTTCCTCGTCTCGCTCGCCGTGCGCCGGCCGCTCGTCGGGATCATCGTCGCCAAGCTCGACGGCGAGGAGGGCACCTGGCGCCAGAATCCGGTGCGGATGCGCGCATTCGTGCTCGCCTCCTGGCTGTGGGCCGGGCTCTTCCTCCTGCGCCTGCTCGTCCAGCTGCCGCTGTACCTCGCCGGCGCGGTCGTCGCGCTCGGCGTCGCGAAGACCGCGATGGGGCTGCCGCTGTTCGGCATCGGCCTGTGGCTCACCTGGCTGCTCGTGCGCGACCATCGCGTCCCCGAGCCCGCGTCGACCTGACGCCGCGCCGGGCGCCGGTTACTGTCCGGCTGGACGACGCGACCAACGAGCGGAGGGGACCTCATGGCGGCCGAGAGCAGCGCGACGACGGTGTGGGAGGGCGACCTCGCCAACGGCTCCGGGGTGACGACGCCGGCGAGCGGGGCGTTCCCCGCGACGGACGTCAGCTGGGCCTCGCGCACGGAGCGCGCCGTCGGCAAGACGAGCCCCGAGGAGCTGCTCGCGGCGGCGCATGCGGCGTGCTTTTGCATGGGCCTCGCGCACGAGCTCGCCGAGGCCGGCACGCCGCCCGATCGCCTCGAGGCGACGGCGACCGTCGCCTTCGTCCCCGGCGAGGGCGTGACGTCCTCGCACATCGTCGTCAGCGGGACGGTGCCGGGCATCGACGCGGACACGTTCGCGGCGGCCGCCGCGGCCGCCGGCGAGGGCTGCCCGATCTCCGGCGCGCTGAAGGGCAACGTCGAGATCACCGTGGACGCGACGCTCGAGGGCTGACCTACTCCCACTCGATCGTGCCCGGGGGCTTGGACGTGATGTCCAGGACGACCCGGTTGACGTCGCGCAGCTCGTTGATCATGCGCGACGCGATCTGCTCGAGCAGGTCGTAGGGCAGGCGCGCCCAGTCGGCCGTCATCGCGTCGTCGGAGGTCACCGCGCGGATGACGACGACGCTGCCGTACGTGCGCTCGTCGCCCTGGACGCCGACGGTGCGGATGTCGGGCAGGACGCAGAAGGACTGCCACAGGTCGCGGTACAGCCCGGCCTTGCGGATCTCGTCCTGGAGGATGTAGTCGCTCTCGCGCAGGAGGTCGAGGCGCTCCTTCGTCGCCTCGCCGCCGACGATCCGGATCGCGAGGCCGGGCCCGGGGAACGGCTGGCGCCAGACGAGGCGCTCGGGCAGGCCGAGCTCGGCGCCGACGGCGCGGACCTCGTCCTTGAAGAGCGCGCGCAGCGGCTCGACGAGCTCGAACTGCAGGTCGTCGGGCAGACCGCCGACGTTGTGGTGGGATTTGATCGTCGCGGCCCCCGTGCCGCCGCCGGACTCGATGACGTCGGAGTACAGCGTCCCCTGGACGAGGAACTTCGCGTCGCCGAGCTTCGCGGCCTCCTCCTCGAAGACGCGGATGAACTCCGCGCCGATCGCCTTGCGCTTCGTCTCCGGGTCGGTCGTGCCCTTGAGGCGCTCGAGGAAGCGGTCCTCGGCGTCGACGGCGACGAGCGGGACCTTGAAGTAGTCGCGGAAGGCGGCGACGACCTGCTCGCCCTCGTTCTTGCGCATGAGCCCGTGGTCGACGAACACGCAGGTGAGCTGATCGCCGATCGCCCGGTGCACGAGCAGTGCCGCGACGCTCGAGTCGACCCCGCCCGACAGGCCGCAGATGACCTTGCCGGTCCCGACCTGGGCGCGGATGCGGGCGATCTGCTCGGAGACGATGCTCTCCGGGCTCCACGTGCGGTCGGCCTCGCAGATCTCGCCGAGGAAGCGCTCGAGGATCGTCTGGCCGTAGGGCGTGTGGACGACCTCGGGATGAAACTGGATGCCGTAGATCCCGCGCTCGACGTTCTCCAGCGCCGCGACCGGCGAGGCCGTCGAGGAGGCCAGCGCGGTGAAGCCGGGCGGCGGGGCGAAGACCGTGTCACGATGCGACATCCAGCACGTCTGCTGCGCCGGCAGGCCGGCGAAGAGCCGGCCCGGCTCGCGCACCGTGAGCTCGGAGCGCCCGAACTCGCCGACCTCTGCGCCCTCGACGGTCCCGCCGAGCTCGGTCGCGATGAGCTGCATGCCGTAACAGATGCCGAGCACCGGGATGCCGAGCTCGAGCAGCTCGCGGTCCAGCCGCGGCGCGCCCGGCGCGTAGACCGACGCCGGGCCCCCGGAGAGGATGAGGCCCTTGGGCTTGCGCTTGCGGACCTCGTCGACGCCGACGTGATGGGGCAGCAGCTCGCTGAAGACGCCGAGCTCGCGGACGCGGCGGGCGATGAGCTGGGAGTACTGGCCGCCGTAGTCGAGGACGACGACCTCGTCGACGGCGCGCGGCACCGCGACCTCGAGCACGTCCTCGGTCACGAGCTCGGTGGCCGCGGTCGCCGAAGTCACGGGCCCGTCACTCATGAGGCTCGGGGCGTGCCTGGCAAGGACGCAGTGAGCGAGGCGTGCGCCGGCACGCGAGCGAGCGAGGACGCCGCCAGGCGCGTTCCGAGCCCATGAGTCATGCGTCGCTCAGGGCAGGCTCCTTATGGGCCCCGTTGCCATTGGTGGGCTCCGGCGGTGCGGTGGCGGGGGCACCGCGCGAGCCCATGCCGACGCCCTGTGCGACCTGCAGCTGCTTGCCCTCGGTCTGCAGCGCCGGGGCGATCATGAGCTCGGCGCGATTGAACTCGGCGATGTCCTGGTAGCCGCACGTCGCCATCGAGGTGCGCAGGCCGCCCATGAGGTTGAACGTGCCGTCGTTCTGGTGCGCGGGCCCGGTGAGGATCTCCTCGATCGAGCCGTTCTGGACGGTCTTCACGCGCGCGCCGCGGGGGAGCGTCGGGTGGAAGGTCGCCATGCCCCAGTGGAAGCCGCGGCCGGGCGCCTCGTAGGCGCGGGCGAGCGGCGAGCCGATCATCACCGCGTCGGCGCCGCAGGCGATCGCCTTGGAGACGTCGCCGCCGTTGCGCATTCCGCCGTCGGCGATGACCTGGCAGTACTCGCCGGTCTCGAGCATGTGCTGCGAGCGGGCGCCCGCGACGTCGGCGATCGCCGTCGCCTGCGGCACGCCGATCCCGAGGACGCCGCGCGTCGTGCAGGCGGCGCCGGGGCCGACGCCGACGAGCACGCCGGCCGCGCCGGTGCGCATGAGGTGCAGGGCCGTGTGGTAGCTCGCGCAGCCGCCGACGACGACGGGCAGCGGAACCTCGCGGATGAACTCCTTGAGGTTCAGCGGCGGGCGCGACTCGTCGCTGGAGACGTGCTCGGCGGACACGACGGTGCCCTGGATGACGAGGATGTCGAGGCCCGCATCGAGCGCGAGCTCGTAGTAGTGGCGGATGCGCTGGGGCGTCAGCGACGCCGCGACGACGACGCCCTGCTCCTTGATCTCGGCGATCCGCCGGGCGATGAGCTCCGGCTTGATCGGCTCGTTGTAGATCTCCTGCATCTCGCGCGTGGCGTGCTCGGTCGGGAGCGTCGCGATGCGCTCGAGCTGCTCCTCGGCGTCCTCGTAGCGCGTGAAGATGCCCTCGAGGTTCAGGACCGCGAGGCCGCCGAGCTTGCCGATGATGCCCGCCGTGCGGGGCGATACGACGCCGTCCATCGCGGACGCCAGCAGCGGTAGCTCGAAGCGGTAGTCGCCGAGCTTCCACGAGATGTCCACGTCGTCGGGGTCGCGGGTGCGTCGCGACGGCACGATCGCGATGTCGTCGAAGCCATATGCGCGGCGTGCCTTCTTCCCGCGGCCGATCTCAATCTCCATTTACGAATCCTAGGCGTCGCGGCGGACAAGAAAACCCCGCACTGGCGGGGTCGGATGAGGCGAAAACACGCATGTTGCGGGGTGGAAAACCAACGTCTCGCCACCTTAGCAGCGGGTTTATGAACCTCGTCCCCGGCGCGACGGAGCCGATCGCCCCCTGTGCGCCGACGTCCACTTCGGTGAGGAAACGGGCGGGCCCGTCGCGGGCGTTCTCCGCGGGGGGTGTGCCGGATTGTGCACGTCCAGCGATCGTTATCCGGCACACCCCCCGGGAAACGCCTGCCTTCGTACCTTGCCGTGAGCTCCCGACCCCCTCACAGATGCAGGACGCGTCCGGGCTCGACGCACCGACCGAGTCGCGACCCACCCCGGGCCGGGTCAGCCGACGAACTCGATCTCGACGGGCTCGCCGGCCGCGATGCCGTCGCGGTCCTCGGGGACGAGCGCGAGCGCGTCGACGCCGAGCATCGACGTGAGGATGTGCGACTCCTGGGACTTCGTCGGCCGGACGTGCCAGCCGTCGTCCTGCATCGTCGTGCGGCAGCGGATGACGGTCGTGCGCCCGACGGCGCCCTCGAGCGCCTCGTCGGCGGTCGCCTTGACGGGGTGGTGCTCGCCGCTGCGGCCGAGCATCGCGTCCATCGCGGGCACGACGAAGAGGCGGAAGGCCATGAGCGCGGAGACCGGGTTGCCGGGGAGCGCGAAGACGAGCGTGCCGTCCTCGCCGACGGCGAACGTCGTCGGGCGCCCGGGCTTGAGCTTGACCCCGGCGAAGACCTCGCGGTAGCCGAGCCGCGCGAGCGCCGGGCGAACGTGGTCGTGCGGGCCGACCGACACGCCGCCGGTCGTGATGAGCAGGTCGACGTCGCGCAGCGCGGCGCCTAGCACGGCGACCGTCGCGTCGAGGTCGTCGCCGACGCGCACGCGCGCGACGAGCTCGCCGCCGGCGCGGTGCACCGCCCCGCCGAGTGCGGGGCCGTTGGAGTCGCGGATCGCGCCCGGCCCGAGCGGCTTGCCGGGGTCGGTGAGCTCGTCGCCGGTGCCGGCGATCGCCACGCGCGGGCGGCGCACGACGCGCGGGCGGGGGATGTTCATCGACGCCAGCACGCCGAGCTCGGCCGGGCCCAGCACCGAGCCCGCGCGCACGACGAGCTCGCCGGCGCGGATGTCCTCGCCGGCCGGGCGGACGTGGTAGCCGAGCCGGATCTGGCCCTCGATCGAGACGGTCGTCTCGTCGCGGGTCGTCATCTCCTGGGGCACGATCGCGTCGGCGCCCTCGGGCACCGGCGCGCCGGTCGAGATCCGCACCGCGGTGCCGCGCTCGACGCGCACCCCGGCCCCGGTCCCGGCCTTGGCCTCGCCGATGAGCGTCAGGCGCGCCGAGCCGTCGATCGTGTCGGCCGCGCGGATCGCGAAGCCGTCCATCGCCGACGCCGCGAACGGCGGGACGTGGTTGGGCGCGCTGGCGTCGTCGGCGAGCGCGCGGCCGAGCGCGTCGTCGAGGTAGACGTCCTCGGCGCCGAGCACGTGGACGTGCCGGAGCACCGCCGCGCGTGCCTCCTCGATGGTGACGGCCATGGCGCCGGACGCTACAGCGAACCCGCCGCGTCAGGTCGCCAGCATCGCCTCGAGCGTCGCGGCGGCGCGGCCGTCCGCGATCGCCGCCTCGGCGAGGCGCATGCCGTCGGCGACCGTGTCGCAGCGCCCGCCGGCGTAGAGCCGCCCGCCGGCGGTCAGCGTCGCCGTCCGGGCGGCGACGCCGTGCTCGTCGCCGACGACGATCGCGCGCGTGAGCGCGGCGGCGACCTCCGGGTCGGCGTCGCCGCGCAGGACGACGCCCGGGGTCTCGGGGAGCAGCAGCGGGCCCTGGGCGTCGGACGCCGACGGCCGCGCCACGCGCAGGACGTCGGCGCCCTCCATGCCGCGCACCGTCACCGCCCGCTGGGCGCCGAGGACGTCGAGCGCGCCGAGGATCCGCTCGCGATAGGAGCTGTGCGTGTGCCCGACGACGAAGCGCGTCGCGCCGAGGTGGTCGACGAGCTTCTCCGCGCTGTGCAGCGGCCCGCGCAGCCCGATCTCGTCGCGGACGGCGGCCAGCGCCTCCCAGCCGGGGATCGCCGTCGCGGCGTGGACGAGCGCGACGTCGCTGCGCTCGAGCATCGCCAGCGAGTCGGCCGGCCCGGGCCGCGCCGGGCCGCCGAGCGCCGCGAGCACGTCGGCGGGCGTCGTGCCGCGCTTGGGCCCGAGCGTCGAGCCGCAGTGCACGACGACGCGCGCGCCGGCCGCCGCGGCGAGCACCGCCGCCGCGAGCGAGAGGTGCGGGGCGTCGGTCATGCCGTCGAAGGCGCCGGCGCAGGCGACGATCGGCCGGCCCGACGACGGCGGGTCGGGCGCGACCGCGCGCGCGGCGTCGCGCAGCGCCTGCGCGACCCCGGCGCGCTCGACCGGGGTCTCCCCCTTGATGCGCATCGCGACGAGGAACGCGCCCGCCTGGACGGGGCTGACGTCGCCGCACAGCAGCGCCGCGGTCGCCGCGCGCGCCTCCTCGAAGGACAGCGCGCGGCTGCCGCGCGGGCCGGTCCCGACGGCCTTGATGACCGCGCGGAAGCCGGCGTACTCGCTGCGGCCGAAGCGCTGGGGCGGCGCGACCGTCGCGCCCTCATCGGAACGTGCGTGCAACATCAGGTTCCCTCCCACCGGTAGCCGACACTGCGGACCGTCTTGATCCGCGCCGCGTTCTCCGAGCCGAGCTTCGCCCGGACGCGGCGCACGTGGACGTCGACCGTCCGCGCGCCGCCGTAGTAGTCGTAGCCCCACACGCGGCTCAGCAGCGCCTCGCGCGAGAAGACGCGCCGCGGGTGCGTCACGAGGAACTTCAGCAGCTCGTACTCCATGTACGTGAAGTCGACCGGGCTGCCGCCGATCGACACCTGGTAGGTCGCGAGGTTCATCTCCAGGCTGCCGACGCGGACGATGTCGTCGTGGTCGATCCCGTTGACGGCCCGCCGCGCGCGGGCGATCCGCGCCTGCAGCTCGTCGGCGGTGAACGGCTCGACGATGAGCTCGTGGCCCTCGGCGACGCCGAGACCGTCGGCGAGCTCGCCCGTGCTGAGCGCGACGAGCACCGGTACCTCGCCGAGCTCGTCGTCGGCCGCCAGGCGCGCGCAGAGCTCGGCGCACGTCGGGTGCTCGCCGTCGCCGTCGCCGCCGGCGAGCACGAGCGCGAGCGCCGGGGCGCGGCTGTCGCCCGCGGGCGGGCGCAGCGTCCCGTTGGCGGCGACGCGGTGCGGGCTGAAGCCGAGCTCGGCCAGCAGGCGCGAGGTCGCATCGCAGTCGCGGTCGCCGTAGATCCAGGCATCGCTCACGGTTACAGGAGCCTCAGGTAGCGGGAGCGGTCGAAGTCCGTGACGGTGCGGCGCTCGTCGGCGAGCTCGCGGCGCTTGTTGGCGACGAAGACGTCGCAGAGGCGGTCGCCGAGCGTCTCGCGGGCGAGGTCGGACTCGTCGAAGAGGTCGGTCGCCTCGCGGAGGTCGAGCGGCAGGCGCGGCGCGCCGGCGGCCTCGTCGTCGATGCTCTCGGCCTGCAGCTCGTAGCCGCGCTCGAGGCCGCGCAGCCCGGCGGCGAGGACGAGCGCGAGCACCATGTAGGGGTTGCAGGACGGATCGGGCGAGCGCAGCTCGAAGCGCGCGCCCTCGGCGCGCCCGGGGCGGCGCGACGGCACGCGGACGAGCGCCGAGGCGCCGCGGCGCGTCCAGCTCACGAACTCCGGCGCCTCGAAGCCCGTCGCCAGGCGCCGGTAGGAGTTGATCCATTGATTCGTCACGGCCGTCAGCTCGCCGGCGTGGGCGAGCACGCCGGCGAGGAACGCCCGGCCCGCCGGCGAGAGCGCCTCGGCGGGGTCGGGGTCGTGGAACGTGTTGCGCTCGCCCTTGAACAGCGAGATGTGCAGGTGCATGCCGGAGCCGGGGTGGTCGACGAGCGGCTTGGGCATGAACGTCGCGTAGGCCCCGAGCTCGTGCGCGGCCTCCTTGACGGCGAGGCGGAACGTCGTCAGCGAGTCGGCCATCGAGAGCGCGTCGTTGTGCGCGAGCTGGATCTCGTGCTGGGACGGCGCGACCTCGTGGTGGGAGGCCTTCACCGGGATCCCCATCCGCTCGAGGTACTCGATCGTGCGGCGGCGGAAGTCGCTGCCGACGTCCAGCGGCGTGAGGTCGAAGTAGGCGCCGTCGTCGAGCGTCGTGGGCACCGCGCCGTTGGATCCGAGCGCGCCGAAGATGAAGAACTCGACCTCGCAGCCGACCTGCATCGTGTAGCCGAGGCCCGCCGCCTGCTCGAGCACCCGCCGCAGCATCGCCCGCGAGTCGCCGCCGAACGGCTCGCCGCTGGGCTGGCGCACGTCGCAGAACATCCGCGCCACGAGCGAGTCGGGCTTCCACGGCAGGACCTGGAACGTCCGCGGGTCGGGATGCGCGATGCAGTCGTACTCGCGCAGCCGCGACGCGCCCTCCAGCGACGAGCCGTCGAGGCCGACGCCGTGCTCGAGCGCGGAGTCCAGCTCCGAGACGGGGATGGAGAAGCTCTTCAGGAGGCCGAGCACGTCGATGAACCAGAGGCGGATGAACCGCACACCTCGCTCCTCGACGGTGCGCAGCACGAATTCGCGGTGGCCTGTCACCCGCTGGACCGTATGGACAGCGACCGGGCCTGTCTTTGGACACCCGGTCCCAAGCAGCCCTCGGCAGTTCTCACTTCTGGACAGTTGTTCACACGCCGTTCATAGAGCGGTCGCGCGCGCATAGACTTCAGGCCCACATGATCTTCCGTCAGCTCACCCACGACGATCTGGGCTGCGCCTCCTACCTCATCGGCGACGAGCACGCCGGCGTCGCCGCGGTCGTGGACCCGCGCTTCGAGATCGACGAGTACCTCGAGCTCGCGCGCTACATGAACGTCCGGATCGAGCACATCCTCGAGACGCACAACCACGCCGACCACGTGTCCGGGCACGGCCGGCTCGCCGCCGCGACCGGTGCGACGATCCACATCCATCGCGACGCGGCGCCCGACTACGACCACGAGCCGTTCGACGACGGCTGGGAGCTCGAGCTCGGCGCCCTGCGGGTCCGCGCGCTGCACACCCCCGGCCACCGGCCCGAGCACACGTCCTTCGCCCTCGTCGACACGCACCGCAGCGAGGAGCCGTGGGCCGTGCTGACCGGCGACACGCTCTTCGTCGGCGACGTCGCGCGCCCCGATCTGGCGATCGAGAAGTCCGAGGGCGCGCGCGGCATCTACCGCTCGCTCACACAGAAGCTCCTGACGCTGCCCGACAGCTGCGAGGTCTGGCCCGGGCACCTCGGAGGCTCGATGTGCGGCGGGCCCGGGATGGACATGAAGGTCTCCTCGACGATCGGCTACGAGCGCGCCTGCAACCCGACGCTGCGGATCACCGACGAGGACGAGTTCGTCGCGCAGGCGCTCGCCCGGCTGGGCCCGCAGCCGCCGAACTTCCAGGTCATCGTCGACCTCAACCGCGGCCCCCTGCAGACCGCCGGCGTCGAGCTGCTGCCGCTGTCGCCGCGCCAGGTCGACCAGCAGCGCGCGGACGGGGCGCTCGTCGTCGACGTCCGCACCGACCTGCAGTTCGACGAGGCCCACATCCCGGGCTCGGTCTGCATCCCGATGCACCGCGCCGGCTTCGGCTCCAAGCTCGCCTGGATCGCCGACCACGAGCACGACATCGTCCTCGTCGGCCGCGACGACGAGGACGGCCGCCGGGCCGCCCGGCTCGCGGTCGCGATCGGGATGCGCCGCCTCGCCGGCTTCCTCGGCGGCGGCATGACGAGCTGGCGCCAGGAGCAGTGGCCGACCGACGTCGTCGCGCGCGTCGAGGCCGACGACCTCGCCGCGCGCCTGCTCGCGGGCGAGCGCCCGCAGCTCCTCGACGTCCGCGACCCCGGCGAGTGGGACGCCGGCCACGTCCCCGGCTCGGTGCTGCAGACCTGGCACGACATCACGGCGCTGCCGGCGGGCCTGAACGCGGACGAGCCGATCCTCGTCGTCTGTGCCTCCGGGCAGCGCGCCGCGACCGGCGCGAGCCTCCTGCTGCGCCACGGCGCGCGCCAGGTCGCGCACGTCGTCAACGGCGGCGTGCCGCAGCTCGGGCGCCTCGGCGTCCCGCTCGAGGCCGCGGCCGCGGCGACCCACTAGTGCCCGACATCGACGACGGTGGGGCCCCGCGCCGCCGCGGCCTTCTGGGCGACCCGCGCAACCTCTCCGAGATGGGCGACGAGCCCGACGTGCGCTTCACGCTCGCCAACGAGCGCACGATGCTCGCCTGGCTGCGCACGGCGCTCGCGCTCGGCGCCGCCGGCCTCGGCGCGACGGAGTTCCTGGACTCCCAGCCCCCGCTCGCGCGCGCCGCCGTCGGCGTGCCGCTCGTCGCGCTGGCCGTCGTCACGGCCGCGGTCGCCTACCGGCGCTGGGAGCGCGACGAGCGCTCGATGCGCCTGCACGAGCCGCTGCCGTACGACCGCTTCCCCCAGATCCTCGCGCTGAGCATCGCGGCGACCGTGCTCGTCGGCCTGATCCTGGCGATCGTCCACCTCTGACGCCGCTGGTGAGCGGAGAGCGCGACACCGGGCTGCAGAACGAGCGCACGAGCCTCGCCTGGGTGCGCACGTCGATCGCATTCGCCGTCGTCGGCGGGCTGCTGCTGCGCGGCTCGCACCTCATGGTCGCGCCCGTCGTCGGCTACGTCCTGGGCGCCGCGGTCATCGGCGCCGCCGCCACGGCGCTGTACGGGCAGCACGCCCGCTACGACGTGCGCGAGGCGCGGATGGACGCCGGCGACGGCGCGCTGCACCAGGCGTCGCTGCGCGCGCTGGCCTTCGCGACGATCGCGGCCTGCGCGTCCGCGGCGACCGGCGTCCTGCTGCTGCTCGCCTGACGCTCAGACCATCGGCAGCGACATCCCCTTCGGCGGCGGCGGCTCGGCCATCGGCAGCGGGAACGGCTGCTGCGGGCGCAGGGCCGTGAGGCGGGCGGCGATCGCGCGGATCGCCAGCGCGGCCGGGTCCTCGGGCTGCTCGAGCACGAGCGGCGTCCCGCCATCGGCGTGCTCGCGCAGCGGGATCGTGATCGGGACGCGCCCGAGCAGCGGGACGTCGAGCTCCTCGGCGAGCGCGTCGCCGCCGCCGGACCCGAAGATCGGGTGCAGCCGCCCCGTGTCGTCGACGTAGCCGGCCATGTTCTCGATGACGCCGACGACCTCGTGGTCGAGCTTGAGCGCCATCCGTGCAGCGCGCCGCGCGACCTTCTGGGCCGTGAGCTGCGGCGTCGTGACGATGACGAAGCGCGCCTGCGGCAGGAACTCCGCCAGCGACATCGCGACGTCGCCGGTGCCCGGCGGCAGGTCGACGACGAGGTAGTCCAGCGTGCCCCACGCGACGTCGCCGAGGAACTGCTCGAGCGCCTTGTGGAGCATCGGGCCGCGCCAGACGACGGCCGAGTCCTCCTCGACGAAGAAGCCGATCGACATGAGCTTGATCGCGCCGTGCGCGAGCGGCGGGACGATCGTGCGCTCGGTCGAGACGGCGGGGCGCTGGTTGACGCCGAACATCCGCGGGATCGAGTAGCCCCAGACGTCGGCGTCGAGCACGCCGACGTGGTTGCCCTCGCGCCACAGCGCGGCCGCGAGGTTCGCGGTGAGCGTCGACTTGCCGACGCCGCCCTTGCCCGAGGCGACGCAGAAGACCGTGCCGACCTGCGCGAGCGAGCCCTCCGGCAGTGACGAGCGCCCCAGCCGCTCCTGCAGCGAGCTGCGCTCGCCGTCGGAGAGCACGTCGAAGCCGACGTCGACGGCGGCGATGCCCGGGAGCGCCATGAGCGCGGCCGTCACCTGCTGCTCGAAGTGCGACTTGATCGGGCAGCCCGGCGTCGTCAGCGACACCGTGACGAAGGCCTGCCCGTCGGCGGCGATGTCGATGCGGCGGACCATGCCGAGCTCGACGATCGAGCGGCGCAGCTCGGGGTCCATGACCGGCCTCAGCGCCCGCAGGGCGTCTTCGCGCGTGGGGAGCGACATCAGCGGTGCCTCGTCATCGTTGCCTCCCGGCTGTCGGGGTCTGCGTCTCATAGGCCGAGCGCGAACTTCGCATCCTCGGACATCCGCTCGGTCGTCCACGGCGGATCGAACGTCATCCGCGGGAACACGCTGCGCACGCCCTCCATCGATCCGACGATCTCGTCCATCTCGTCGGCGACGGCAGGGCCGATGCCGCACGCCGGCGTCGTCAGCGTGAACTCGACGTGCACGTCGGCGCCGTCGATGCGCACGGCGTAGACGAGGCCGAGGTCGACGAAGTCCAGCCCGAGCTCGGGGTCGATGACCGCGTGCAGCGCCTCCCAGACCTCGTCCTCGGTGACCATGCTCAAGCCGTACCCGTTGCGAGGGCCAGAAAGCGCCGCCGCTCGCCCTCGGCGGCGTGCGCGAGGTCGGGCGTCGGGCCGTCGATCGCGACCTGGGCCTCGCCGGCGGGCGGCAGGCCCGCCGGGTAGCGCAGGCGGATCCGGCTCACCGCGCCGCCGGCGTGCAGGACGTAGCAGCCGGGCTCGGGGCGATGCGGCGGGCAGGCGTCGGCGAGCCCGAGGCGCGCGAGCACCGCGTCGGCCGCCGTGCGCCCGTGCGCCTCGGCCGCCCCCGCGGCCCGCGGCAGCCCGCTGGCGGCCGCGTCGCCGACGACGAAGACGCCGCGCACGGCGCTCTCGCCGCGCTCGTCGACGGCGACGAGCGGCCCGTCGCCGCCGAGCCCGCGCAGCGCCGGCGAGCGCCGGTGCGGCGGCACGAGCAGCGCGTGCTGGTAGTCGAGCTCGCGCCCGTCGCGCGCGCGCAGGACGCCGTCCTCGCTCGCGCCGAGGTCGGCCTCGAAGCGGCCCTCGAAGGCGACGCCCGCACCCGCGCAGGCGTCCAGGAGGAAGCCCGGCGCCTCGCCACCGACCGCCATGAGCGGGAACGGCTCGGGCGTGGCGATGCAGACCTTCGTGAAGCGCCCGCTGCGCTTGTGGCGGTCGGCCAGCACCATCGCCAGGGAGTATGGAGCCGGCGGGCAGGGATGCGGCAGCGCGCAGATCGCGATGAGCAGCCGCCCGCCCGGGACGGCCGCCAGCGCGGCGCTCGCGGCCGCCGCGGCGACCGGATCCCAGGCGACGTGCGCGCGCTCCCAGGCGGGAACCGCGGCGGCGTCGGGGCGCAGGCCGGGCGCGGCGATGACGGCGTCGGCCGTGACGCGCTCGCCGTCGACGAACGCCCCCGCCGGATCGATGTCGGTCACCTCGCCGGCGTGGCAGCGCACGCCGGGCAGCGCGACGATCGCGGTGAAGTCCTCCGGCGGCCGATCGCCGAGCGCGACCGCGACCGTGCCGGCGAGATGCGTCGCCGTCGCGCCACGGGTCACGAGCGTCACGTGGACGCCGCGGCCGCCGACCGCGCGCACGCGCGCGGCCGCCGCCAGCCCGCCGGGGCCGGCGCCGACGACGAGCACGTGCGGGACGGCGGCCATCAGCGCGCGGCCTCGAACTCGAGGAAGACGTCGCCCGCCTCGACGAGCACCCGCACCGTCGCCACGTCCTCGTCCGCCGGCCCGCGGACGCGGGCGCCGTCGGTCACGCGGAACTGGCTGCCGTGGCGCGGGCAGGTCACGACGTCGCCGTCGAGCTCGCCCTCGCTCAGCGACGCGCCCGCATGGGGGCAGGCATCGGCGATCGCGCAGAGCCGGCCGCCGCCGAGGTGGTAGACCGCGACCGGGCCGGCCGGGCTCTCCTGGACGCGGCCGACGAAGCCCAGGCGCCCGGCGAAGTCCTGCTCGGGCGCGAGGCGCACGCGGCGGCTGCGGCGCGCGCCGGAGAGGTGGTCGGCGACGAGCCGCCCGAGCTCGCGGTCCGCACGCCCGCGCGTCGTGACGAGGTCCGCGCCCGCCGCCTCGGCCTGCGCCCACAGCTCGGGCTCCGGCGTCGCGAGGAAGCCGACGACGATGAGCTGCGCATGGGCCGCCCGCCAGCGCGCGAGCGCCGCGATCGCACCGTCGAGCTCGAGCTCGACGAGCAGGCCCGCCGGCGCGACGCTGCTCGGCTCGCCGTCGGCCGAGCGCAGCTGCAGGGCCTCCAGGCCGAGCCGCCGTGCGACGCGGACGGCCCGCTCCTGCACGAGCCGGTCGCGGACGAGCAGGGCGATCCCGGGGGCCATCAGTCCGCACAGCGCATGCAGGTGATCTCGTCACGCGCGATGATCTCCTGGTACAGCGGGAACGCCGCGACGCCGTCGAGCAGGTGCCCGCGCTCGGCCTCCAGCGCGTCGGGGGCGACGCGCACGAGCCAGCCGGCGCCGTAGGGGTCGCGGTTGGCGATCAGCCCGTCGGCGGCGAAGGTCGCCTCGTTCGTCGCCAGGACCTCGCCGCTGAGCGGGTTGCGAAACGGGCCGACCCACTTGGCGCTCTCGATGACCGCGAGCGTGCGGCCGCGGCGGATGTGCGTCCCGACCTTCTTGAACGTGATCGCGACGATCTTGCCGCACAGCGACTGCGCGACGTCGGTCATCCCGAGCAGCGCGCTGCCGTCGTCCTCGAGCCGGACCCAGGTGTTCAGCTCGACGTCGTAGAGGTACTCCTCGGGGATCGCGCAGCCTCGGAAGACCTGCATCAGCCGCCGTCGCCCGCCTCGCAGGAGATGCCCTCCTGGTCCATGAACGCCTTGTAGGCGTCCAGGCCCGCCTGGCCGGTGACGAGCTCGGCCGAGTCGGTGTCCCAGTCGTCGGCGATCATCCGCGCGACCCAGCCCTCGCCGTAGGGATCGCGGTTGAGCAGGCCGGGATCGCCGGCCAGCGCCTCGTTGACGGCGGCGATCTCCCCCGCCACCGGCGCCGGGACCGGACCGACCCACTTGCCGCTCTCGACCGTGCCGAGGCTCTTGCCCTTGGCGAGCTTGCGGCCGGGCTTCTTCAGCGTCGCCGAGATGATCGACTTCGCGAGGCTCTGCGCGACGTCCGTGAGCCCGACGACGACGACGCCGTCCTCCAGCCGCGCCCAGACGTGCTTCTCGACGAGGTAGAACAGATCGTCGGGCAGGTTGCAGTGGTTCACGGATGCCATGGCGGCCTCAGTCCTCCTCGTGCTCAGCGGTCATGTGGTTGAGCAACATGTCGAATCCGACCATCCGCACCTCGGTGGCGAACGTCTCGAGGAACGTCGGGTCGGTGCTGCGCGGCTTGACGCGGTGCTCGTAGTCGGCCCCGCACTGCGGGCAGACGACGCGGTAGCGCATCCGCCCCGTGTTGGCGTCCTTCCAGGTCTCGATCTGCTCCGGGTGCGCGTCGACGAGGTGCCGGTGCACGTGCATCCGGTCGCCGCTCTCGGCACAGAACGGGCACGCCGTCACCGCCGCCTGCGCTTGGACAGCCAGCGCGCGACGTCGGCCTCGAGCGTCGTGACGAGCTCGACGGCGCCCTCGCCCGCGGTCGTCGCGCGGACCGTGTCGGCCTGCAGGTCGCGCGCGAGCAGGCCGAGTCCGATGAGGTCGTGGACGCGCTCGACGAGCGCCAGGCGCGTCAGCCCGAGGTCGGCGGCGAGCGCCGGCAGCGACGCGCCCGCGTCGCCCTGCGCGACCGCCGCCGCGAGGATGCGGAAGTTCAGCGCGTCGCCGACCGCGCGCAGGACGCGCAGGACCATGTCGTGCGCCCCGGCGAGCTCCTCGCCGTCGGCGAGGACCGACGCCACGGCGTCGCCGGGCCGCCCGTCGAAGGAGAACGACGCCAGGCGGTCGGCGGCCTCGACCGCGTCGCGCATGCGCGCGGCCAGTCCGCGCGCCAGCGGGTCGGAGGCGACGGAGCGCGCGCCGGTCATACGGCCTGTTCCCCGGCCAGGACGGCGACCGGCGCGCCCGTCCCCATCGCTCGCTCGACGAGCGCGGAGATCTCGAGGACCTCGAAGCCGACGCCGACGGTCGCGGCGGCGTCGGTGTACATCGCGAGGTCCTTCGGGCAGGTCACGACGAAGTAGTCCAGGTCGCCGAGCCGGGCGGCCTCCTTGACGCGCTGCTCGCTCGGGCGCTCGACGAGCTTGGAGTCGTCCATCCAGATGCGCCCGCCGCCGGCGCCGCAGCAGAACGTGTTCGTGCCGTTGCGCGGCATCTCGCACAGCTCGGCGCCGACGGCGGCCAGCAGCCGGCGCGGCGCGTCGGTGATGCGGTTGTAGCGGGCGAGGTAGCAGGGGTCGTGGTAGGTGACCTTCACGCCGACGGGCTCGGGCAGCGCGATCGTGCCGTTCTCGACGAGCTCGGTGAGCAGTTCGGTGTAGTGGTAGACGGGCTTCATCGCGCCGAACTCGGAGTACTCGTTCTTCAGCGTGTTGTGCGAGTGCGGGTCGGTCGTGAAGATCGCCTCGAACTCGGCTCCGGCGAAGGCCTCCATGTTCTGCTCGACGAGCAGCTCGAAGAGGCCCTCCTCGCCGATGCGGCGCACGTCGTTGCCGGCGTTGCGCTCGGCCTCGTAGAGCATCCCGAAGCTCACGCCGGCGCCGTGCAGGATCCGCGCGATGCGGCGCGAGGCCTCCTGCGAGCGCTCGTCGAAGGACGCGAAGTCGCCGACGAACCAGAGGTACTGCACGGGCTCCTTGCGCGCGTCGGGGATCTTGAAGTCCAGGCCCTTCGTCCAGCGCGCGCGCATGCGGCTGGACTTGCCGTAGGAGTTGCCCTGCGTCGCGAAGTTCTGCAGCGTGTCCTGGAGCATCGGCTCCATCTCGCCGGCGTCGACGAGCTTGCGCCGGCCCTGCACGATCGTCGGGACGTGCTCGATGCCGACGGGGCAGGCCTCGACGCAGGCCATGCACGTCGTGCAGGCCCACAGCACGTCGTTGCTGACGACCTTGCCGTCGACGCGCTCGGTGCGGCCCAGGACGTCGTCGCGCAGGTCGAGGATGAGCTGGCGCGGCGCGAGCGCCGACCCGCTCGCGGTCGCCGGGCAGACGGCCGAGCAGCGCCCGCACTCCGTGCAGCTGTACATGTCCAGGACCTGCTTCCACGTGAACTTCCCGGGCGCCTCGGGGTCGTCCTTGGGCAGCGCGCCGCGCGGGCGCAGCGAGCCGAAGAAGACGTTCGGGATCGCCGTGATGATGTGGAAGTGCTTGGACAGCGGCAGGAGGTTGAGGAACGTCAGCACGATGAGGTTGTGCATCCAGAAGCCCAGCTCGGCGATCGTCGGCGCCGAGCCCGACGGGATGAGCTGCGCGACGAGGTCGGAGATCGGCTCCCAGCCCTTCTCGGCCTGCGTGTCGGCGCTGCCGGCGAACTCGACGATCCGCGCGCCCTCGTGCAGCAGGCTGCCGAGCATGATCCCGAGGATGAGGCAGAGGATGAGGATGCCCTCCCAGTGCGTCTCGGCGTGCAGGCGCTCCTCCGCGGGCTGAAAGCCGAACAGCCGCGGCGTATGGGCGATGACGCGCCGGTACAGCGCGTAGAGCACGGCGATGACGACCGTCACCTGGATGAGGTCGCGCAGCAGCGTGTAGGCGTGGCCGAGCGGTTCGTCGGGGCCGAGCAGCGGCAGGTAGAAGTGCTCGTCGTAGGCCCGCCCGAAGAGCGTCACGACCGTGAGCGACAGGATCATGAAGCCCCAGAAGATGAACGCGTGCATGAGCCCCGCGGGCTGCTCGCCGCGCAGGAACTTCTTCTGGCCGAAGGCGTACACCGCCGTCCGCCGCAGACGCTCGCGCACGTCGCCGAAGCGGTCCGCCGGCGCGGCGTTGCGCAGCAGCCGCGCGCGGGGCGCGAGGATCGCCGCGAACACCCCGCCCGCGACGGCGAGCGCGATGCTGAACAGGACCGGGCTCATGCCGAGACCGCGGCCTCGATCTGCTCGGTGAGCGCCGGGAGGACGTCGAACAGGTCCTCGGTCGTGCCGTAGTGCGCGACGTCGAAGATCGGCGCGTTCTCGTCGGTGTTGATGGCGATGATGAGCTCCGCCTCGGCCATCCCCTCGAGATGCTCGGGCGCGCCGGAGATGCCGACCGCGATGTAGAGCTTGGGCTTGACCTTCTGCCCCGACTTGCCGACCTGGCGCGCCTTCGGCAGCCAGCCGCCGTCGGTCACCGGCCGCGACGCGGAGACGACGCCGCCGAGCGCGTCGGCGAGCTCCTGCGCGAGCTCGATGTTGTCCTCGCCGGCGATGCCGCGGCCGACCGAGACGAGGATCTCCTCGGCCGTGATGTCGACGTCGGAGACCTCGGGCACGATCCGGGCGATGAAGCTCGTCGTGAGGTCGTCGAGGCCCGTCGCCGCGACGTCCTGGACGTCCGGCGAGCCGCCCTCCGCGGGCGCGAACGAGCCCGCCACGACGGAGCAGATCGCCGCGCCGTCGACCGCGACCTCGGCGTTGAGCTTGCCGCCGAAGACCTGGCTCGTCGCGACGAGCTCGTCGCCGTCGAGGTCGATCGCCGTGCAGTAGGCGACGAGCGGCACGCCGGCGCGCGCCGACAGGCCGCCGGCGACGTCCATGCCGACCGTCGTGTTGGCGATGAGCGTCGCGCGCGGCTCGTGCTCGGCGAGCAGCGCGGCCATCGCCTTGACGTAGGCCTCGGGCAGGAAGTGCTCGAGCGCGGGATGCTCGACGGCGAGCACGGCGTCGGCCGCCAGTCCGTCGGCGGCGGCGCGCGCGCCGCTGTGCAGCAGGCAGGCGACGGCGCGGCCGCCGGACTGCGCCGCGAGCTCGCGGGCCTTGCCGAGCAGCTCGTGCGTCCCCGCGTCGACGGCGCCCTGCGTGTGCTCGACGAGCACGAAGATGTCGTTGCCCATGATCGATCAGCCCCCTGTCTTGACGAGCCCGCGCTCGCGGACGATCTCGAGGATCCGGGCCGCCACGTCGTCGGCGTCGCCCGCCAGCATCTCCGCATGCGAGGTCGACTCCGGCGCGTACAGCCGCCGGACCGTCGTGCCGGTCGACGCGTCGACGTCGGCGGCGTCGGCCTCCTCGAGCGCACCGGACTGCATCGCCGCCCGCACGCGCGAGATCGAGACGTAGCGCGGCGCCTGGCGCGCGGCCTGGATGCCGACGACGGCCCGCCCGCTCAGCGCGAGCTCCTGCACCACCCCGCCGCCGAACTCCTGGCTGACCTTCACGCCGCCCTCGTGCGGCTGCACGCCGATCGCGACCGAGACGTGCGCGACGTCGAGGAGGTTGGCGAGGATGACGCCGGTCTGCCCGTCGAGGTCCTCCGGGCTCTGGACGCCGACGAGCACGAGGTCGTAGCTCTCGCCGCCGAGCCAGGCGGCGAGGATCGCGGCGCGGCGGTGGCTCGACACGCCGCTCTCGAAGTCGCCGCCGAGCTTCACGGCGCGGTCGGCGCCCTTGGCGAGCGCGGAGAAGAGCGTGCCGTCGACGTCGGTCTCGTCGATGCCGACGACGGTCACCGTCCCGCCGGTCGCCTCCTTGAGCAGCAGCGCCTCCTCGAGCGCCTGCTCGTCCCACTCGTTGGCGACGAACTTCAGGTACTCGCGCTCGACGTCGGTGCCGTCGTCGTTGAGCTCGAGCTCCTCGACGAGGTCGACGGTCTGTTGCATGGGGACCACGATGTCCATGTCAGGCCTCCGTTGTGGGATGGAAGCGCCCCGCGGCCGGCGGGGCACAATCGGTACCCGCCCGCGTCGGGCCGGGTCCGGGCTCGACGAGCGCGTCGAGATCGAGCTGGGCGCGGATCTCGCGCTCGTCGTCGGCCGTCGGCTGCCAGGGGTAGTCGCGCGGCGACTCCGACGGGCGCCAGCTGCCCATCGGCCGCGTGCAGCCCGGCTCGCCGCCGGAGCTCGGGCAGCCGTTGGTCATGAAGGCGTGGCCCTCGTGCACGACCGCGTCGACGAGCGCGCGCGGCGCGCGGATGCGCGCGAGCGCGCCGTCGTCGTCGTAGTCGAACGCGCCCGGGTCCAGGCCCCGCTCCTCGAGCAGGAACTTCGCCAGCTGGATGCGCCGCCAGCGCTCGACGGGCGTCTTGGGCCGGTCGCCGAGGCGCGAGTCGGGCTCGGGGTTGAAGCAGAAGAGGTAGGAGAAGATCTGCTGGTCCAGGAGCCGGTCGAAGATCGCCATGAGCTGCGCGTCGCTCTCGCCGAGGCCGACGAGCGTGTGGCAGTTGACGTGCCAGGGCCCGTAGATCTCGCGCGCGTGGCCGACGATGCCCCAGTACTGGTCCCACTTCAGCCCGCCCTTGGGCACGTTCGTGCGCAGCGACGCGAACAGCTCCTCGGTGACGGCGTCGAGGCCGATGCCGATCATGTCGGCGCCGGCGTCCTTGAGCGCCCGCAGTCGCTGCTCGTTGAGCGTCGGGGGCGCCACGAGCAGCGACAGCGGAGCGCGCACGCGCGCGGTGAGACGGCGGGTGATGTCCAGCGTGTCGGGATACGCGCGCCCGTGCGTGACCATCGAGATGCACAGCCGCGTGAGGCTGTCCTCGTGGCGCACGAGCCGGTCGACGAGCTCGTCGGTGCGCACGAGCGGCCACTCGACGCGGATGAACGACTTGTCCTCGTAGTCGCCGGGGCGGTTGCGCGCCAGGCCGCAGTAGCCGCAGTCCGACAGGCAGCCCTGATCGTAGGAGAGCAGGAGGTTGATGCCCCCGAACGGGAACTCGCGGCTGAAGCGCCCCGAGCGGAAGCGCAGCGCGACGGCGCTGGCGTAGCTGATGCGCACCCAGTCGGGACTCGTCTGGCTGCGCTGCGGCGGCGCGGGCGCCGCCGCCGGCGAGGTGATGCTCACAGGACGGCCTCCGGGGTCTCGGCGACGACAGGGGCGGTGCGCTCGGGGTAGTAGCAGGAGCCCTCGGGGCGGGCCGGATGGGCGCCGGCGGCGCGCTCGATCGCGCGGGCGGTCGCCTCCCAGATCGCGTCGGCGACGGCCGCGGGGGCGACGCCGAGGTCGTCCTCGCGCAGCGCCGTCGCGGTCAGCGCGCCGATGCGCTCGCGCGTCGCCGGGCACCACTTCAGCGCGGATTCGAGCTGCGCGAGCCCCGGTGGCACGGCGTTGAAGTCGCCGGCGACGAGCACGCTCTTGACCGTCGCGCCGTGCGTCGCGACGTAGACGCGGACGAGCCCCTCGGGCGTCTTGAGGATCGCGGTCCCGCGCTCGTCGCGCAGCCGCATGCGCTGGCGCGTCCAGTCCTCGTTGCCGTAGCGCGCCGCGATGAGCTCGTCGCGGCGCGCCGCCTCGGCGGGCCGCAGCCGGTCGGGGCGCGGGTCGATGTCGAGCGCCTCGACGAACCCGCCCGCGACGGCGTCGCGCACCTCGGCGGCGGTGAGCGCCGAGCCGGTCTCGCGGCGGACCGTCGTCACGCGCTCCTGGACGCGCGCGACGCCCTTGTCCGACAGCTTCGCCCCGGGGATCCTCAGGACCCCGAGCATGAGCGCGACGTCGAGGTCGACGAGGACGCTGGCGTGGAACAGCAGCGCGCCGCGGTCGTCGACGTAGAGCCCGAGCCCGGCGATCTTGCGGCGGTCGACCTGGAGGTCGTTCTTGCCGCGGAACGTCGCCTCGATGCCGAGCCGGGCGAGGCCGGCGACGACGCCCTGCGCGTAGCGCTCGAGCAGCTCGCGCGGCGCGGTCGCGGCGGGCGCGCGCGTCGCGACGGCGACGCCGAGCTGGCCCTCCCCCATGATGATCGCCCCGCCGCCCGTCGGCCGGCGGCCGACCTCGATCTCGAGGGCGCGCGCGACGTCGAGGTCGATCTCGTCCTCGAGCGACTGGAAGCGCCCGACGAGCGCGCAGTGCGAGCGGTACGTGTACAGGCGCAGCGCGGCGTCGCAGGTCGGCTCGGCTCCGCGGCCGTGCTCGAACATCAGTGCCTCGTCGGTCGCCAGGCCCGCGGCGGCCCCGGCCCCGTCGTCGGTCAGCAGGCGCCAGCTGCTCATGCGTTCGCCCACGTCAGCGAGCAGCAGTACTCGTGGAACTCCGGGCGCAGGCCGCGCTCGCGCGCGTAGGCGACCATCCCCTCGGCGGGGTAGGCGATCCCGTTGAGGCCGTGGTCGATCGCGGCGCGGTCCAGCGCGACCTTCATCGCGCCGCCCGGCCGTCCGCAGCCGAGGTTGACCTTCGTGTCGGGCATCGTGACGCGCGCGAGCGCGAAGAAGTCCGTGACGTCGGCGAGCGGCGGCGGCTCCAGGTCGGCCATCGGCGTGCCGATCAGCGGCGTCAGCACGACGAGGATGAGCGTCGAGACCGGGTGGCGCGCGATCATCTCGAGGGCGTGCCACTCGCCGAGGAAGCGGCCGTAGTGCAGCCCCAGGACGATGTGGGGAATGATCCGCATCTCGTGCTCGGCGAGCAGCGCGAGCGAGCGCTCGAAATCCGCCGGCGTGAGGTCGAGGTGGTAGACCTCGCGGATCGTCTCCTCGGCGCCCATGATGTCGAGCATCACGCCGTCGACGCCGGCCTCGGCGAGGCCCGCCGCGAGCTTCGGCGACACGACGCCGGAGTGGACGATGACGCGCATCCCGAGCTCCTCGCGGACGCGCCGCATCGCGTCGACGTGCGGCAGCAGCGGCACGCCGCCGCGCTTCGTCGACCCGCCGGAGACGAGCAGGCCCTCGGTGCCCTGGGCCTGCAGCCGCGCCGCCGTCGCGAAGAGATCCATCTCCCGGCTCACCGTGATCATGCCCTCGAGCACCTTCGTCTTGCAGTGGTCGCACTGCAGTGCGCAGGCCGTCGCCGTGACGCTCACGGGCAGGAAGCGGTTGGCCTTCTCGGGCACCCACTCCGAGCTCTGCCAGCGCTTCAGGCCGGGGGCGTAGAACTCGATCGCGTCGCCGAACGTCTCGCGGCGCACGCGCAGCGCCTCGCCGGGCTCGACGACCGCCGGCACGCTCATTCGGCGATCGCCCCCTGCGTGCGGAAGCGCTTGACCTCGGCGGCGAACCACGGCGCGACCTCGGCCTCGCCGCACAGCATGCCGTCGAGCTCGGCCGCGTCGACGCCCGCGAGCACGACGAGCCAGTGCGTCCCCGCGTCGGCGTTCAGCAGGCCGGGGTCGGCGAGCACGGTCTCGTTGCAGGCCGCGATCGTGCCGCCCACCGGCGCGACGAGCGGGCCGACGAACTTCGCGGCCTCGAGGTCGCCGAACGGCTCGCCGCGGCCGACGGCGGTCCCGGGCTCGTGCAGCGACAGCGCGACGACGTCGCCGGACGTCTCGCGCCCGAGCGGATCGAGCCCGACGAGCGCGTTGCCGTCGTCGTCGAGGTCGACCCACATGTGCGTCGCGGGGTCGTACCGGCGGTCGGCGGCCAGCTCGTAGCCCGCCACGTCGAACGTCACCATCTCGCCTCCAGTCCCGGCGCCAGCGCCGTCAGCACGTCACGCCCGTCGTCGCCGAAGGCCGCCAGCCGGCCGGCCACCGCGCGCGGGTCGATGCAGGGCCCGACGAGCGCGTCCTGCAGCGCCGCCGCCGTGCCGTTGAGGTGCGGAGCGCCGACCGCGGCGCGCTCGATGCGGTCGCCGACGACGGACGCCAGCACGCGCACGCCGGCTTCCTCGCCGAAGACGACGAAGACGTCGGAGCGGACCTTCACGCGGCGTCCGGCGGGCGCGGGCGCGCCGTGGCGCGGGCCCCGTGTCCAGCGCTCGTCGGCCAGGCGCGTCTCCCAGCGCGCCACAGCGGCCTCCTCCTCGGCGCTCAGCGCGGCGTCGGCCGGCGTGCCGAAGGCGGCGCCGTAGGCGTCGCGCAGCGCGGCCGTCGCATCGGCGGCGCTGACCGCGCGGCCGCCCGCGTCGGCGAGCGAGCCGACGTGGCGGCGCATGAGCCGCAGGCACTCCGCGCGCATCGCGTCGTCGGGGAGCGCCAGGACGCGCGCCATGCGCTCGTGGTCGAAGCCGAAGATGACGTTGCCGACGACGACGACGGCCTCGCCGATCTGGCCCGCGCCGGTCCCCGAGATCTTCAGGTCGCCGACGGCGATGTCGTTGAGGCCGTCCAGGCGCGCGTCGAGGCCGAGCGCGCGGAACGCCGCGGCGGCGGGCTCCAGCAGCCGCGCGTAGAGGCGGTCGACGCCCGCGGGGGCGTCGCGGACCGGCAGCGTGATGCCGAAGAAGAGCTGGTCGGCGTCGATCAGCACCGGGCCGCCGCCGATCTGGCGGCGGATGACCGGCAGGCCCTCGGCGCGGCAGACGTCGCCGTCGATCTCGTCCAGGCGCCGGTGGTAGCCGATCGAGACGTACGCCGCGCCGGGGCGGCAGAGCGACAGCACCGGCGCCGCGCCGGGCTTCATCGCCGCGGCGATCCCGTGCCACAGCGCCTGCGAGCGCAGCGCGCCCACGGTCCCGGCGTCGACGACGCGCAGGCGCGTCACGCCCCGGCCACCGCCTCGATGCCGCCCAGCGCCTCGTCCATGAGCTCGGCGATGTCGCGGACCTTGAGCTGTCCGTCGAGGTTCGTCGACTTCGCCGCGTCCTCGAAGCGCGAGACCTCGTACGGGCAGCAGACGGCGAGCACGTCGGCGCCGGACTCGACGGCCTCGCGCACGCGGCGCTCGGACAGGCGCTCGACGGTGTGGTTCTGCGTGTGCCCGTCGAGCCACATCCCGCCGCCACCGCCGCCGCAGCAGTAGCCGTTCTCGCGACAGCGCATCATCTCGGTGAGCTTCACGCCGGGGATCGCCTCCAAGAGCTTGCGCGGCGCGTCGTACTCGCCGTGGTGGCGGCCGAGGTAGCACGGGTCGTGGAACGTCACCTTGTACTCGAGCTCCTTCTGCCAGGCGAGCTGATCGACGAGCGGCGCCAGCAGCTGCGTGTAGTGCAGGACGTCGAACGTGTGGCCGTGCTTCGGGTACTCGGTCTTCAGCGCGTTGAAGCCGTGCGGGTCGGGCGTGACGATCTGCCCGAACTCGTACTTGGCGAGCGTCTCGACGACCTGCTCGACGAGCATCTCGAAGAGGCCCTTCTCACCGGCCAGGCGCTGGGAGTCGCCGAGCGTCTTCTCCTCGTGGCCGAGGATCGCGTAGTCGATCCCCAGGGCGTGGAAGATCCGCGCGCAGGCCTGCGCGGCGTCGTGCCCGCGCGGGTGATAGCTCCAGTAGTCCTCGACGTAGAGCAGGTACTCGACGGGCCCCGGTTCCTTCGGCAGCTGGCGCACCGGCACGCCGGCCCCCTTCGTCCACGCCGCGCGCTTGCGCGCGCTCTGCCCGAGCGCGTTGCCCTGCTTGAACGTGCTCTCGAAGACGCCCTGCAGCTCGGCCGGGACCGGCTTGCCCTGGCTCATCGCCTCCGCGCGGGCGGCGGGCATGATCTTGATCATGTCCACCTCCTTCGGGCACACGCGCAGGCAGTTGCCGCAGGTCGTGCAGAGCCAGAGGTCGGGGTCGTTCAGCAGGTCGAAGCCGGTCTGCAGCTTGCGGTGGATCTTGCGCGGCCCGTACTCGCCGACGACGTCGACGGGGCAGACCGGGACGCACTTGCCGCAGCCGTAGCACCACTCGATCGACTCGGCCTCGGGCAGCGCGGCGATCGCGAACAGCCCGGTCGTGTCGTAGTCCTCGATGACGCGCGACTCCAGCTGGCGGTTCCAGTCCGCCGTGAGCTCGACGCCCTCGACGATCGCGCTCTCGAGCTCGTGGACCACCGGGGGCTGCTTGTGTCCGCCGATCGGCATGGGCGTCAGACCTCCATCCTGTGGACGCCGAGCAGGCGCCGTGCGAGTTGCGGGAGCGGCGGGACGAGCGCGTTGAACTCCTGGCTCATCTTCAGCCCGAGCACGGTGTTCATGTAGACGCCGTAGACGCACGCGAGGAAGACGTCGGTCGCCAGCGCGCCGCCGCCGCGCGGGCGAAAGCTCGAGGCCTCCGGCGAGGCGTCGAGCGCGCGCAGCGCGGGGCCCAGGCGCGCGTAGGTCGCGCCGATCCCGTCGCCCTCGAGCTCGTAGTCCTCGCTGACGAGCAGCGGCAGGGCGCCGGTGCGCGTGTCGGCGTTGTAGACGAAGCGCGAGCACAGCCAGTGGCGCTCGGGGTCGCAGAAGTGCAGCAGCTCGCCGGCCAGCTCGGCGGCGGCGAGCTCCGGCAGCTCGACCTGCCCGCAGAACGCCGCGAGGCGCTCGTGCACCGGCGCGGCGCCGTACAGCAGCTCCTCGATCGCGGCGCGCAGCTCGCCGGCCGGGCGCGCGCCGAAGACCGCGCCCACGCGCCGGCGGCTGACGAAGATCGCGCGCAGCACCGCCCGCATCGCGGTCTCGTCGGCGGTCGCGATCGCCTCCGGGGCCAGGCGCGCGCGCAGCGCCGCCGACTTGGCCTCCAGCAGCTCGACGATCTGCGCGATCTCCTCGCGCGTGATCCGCGAGTGGACCTCCTCGAGCAACTCGCGCGCGGTCGGGGCGTCGACCGCGACGTCGTCGGAGAAGGTCAGCGGTCCGGCGCCACCGGCCATCTCAGGGCTTCCTCGGGTACGTCGTTGGAGGGAGCACTAGGCGACCGCCGGGGCCCCGCGGCGGATGAGCGCGACGGCCTTCGTCGCCGCGGCGCCCGCCGTCGAGATCGTGTCCTCCAGGTCGGCCGGGCCGAGCGCCGCGCCGGCGGCGAAGATCCCCGCCCGCGTCGTCGTGACCGTGTCCAGCGGCGGGTGGGCGACCTCGACGAAGCCGTACTTGTTCTGGTCGACGCCGAGCAGCGAGGCCATCGCCCGCGTGCCGTCGGAGGGCTCCATCCCGACCGACAGGATCACCATGTCCATCGGGACCTCCATCGGGCGGCCCATCGTCGTGTCCTCGCCGCGGACGACGAGCCCCTGCCCGCGCACCTCGAGGACCTCGGTGATGATCCCCTTGATGTACTGGACGTGGTGCTCCTCCTGCGCCGGCCAGTACAGCTGCTGCTCCCAGTAGCCGTACATCCGCATGTCGATGTAGAAGATGTAGGCCTTCGTCTCCGGGCAGATCCTGCGCACCTCGATCGCCTGCTTGGAGGCGACGCCGCAGCAGACCTTCGAGCAGTACTCGTTGCCGATGTTGCGGTCGCGCGAGCCGACGCACTGCACCCAGCAGATGCGCCTGGGGACCTCGCCGGTCGACGGCACCCGCACGTCGTGGGCCTTGAGCTGGACCTCGAGGTCCTGGAGCGCCAGGACGTCGGGGTACTGGTAGTAGTTGTAGACCTGCCGCTCGCGGCCGGGATCGAAGTGCGTGAAGCCCGTGCAGACGACGACGGCGCCGGCGCTGACGTCCTCGCTGCCGCCCGCGCCCTCGACGGTCACGGTGAAGTTGCCCGCCTCGCCGCTCAGCGCGGTGACGCGCGCGTTCGTGCGCACGTCCGCGAGGTCGCGCTCGTGCAGCGCGGCGATCATCGCGTCCATCGCCTCCTCGGCGTCCTCGAAGTACGGCGTCAGCGCCGCGTAGGACTCGAAGATCGGCGTCCCGCCGAGGCGGTCGCGCTCCTCCACGAGCACGGCCCGCACGCCGAGGTCGGCGATGTTGCGCGCCGCCTCGATGCCCGCCGGGCCACCGCCGATGACGACGACGGTGTCGGTCATCGCGGGACCACCACACCCGGCTCGGCGTCGACGTCGTCCCACGTGAGGTACTGCTGCTCGCCGCGCTCGAGCTTCGCGCAGGCCTCCTCGAACTCCGCCCAGGCCTTCTCGTGGTCGATGCCCATCTTCTCCAGCAGCGGCTTGTAGTCGGCGGCGTGCCAGTGCAGCTGGCAGACCTTGTACGGGTGCGCGCCCATCGCCAGCGCCGCGAACTGCGCCTCCGAGAGGACCGGGATCGTCGCGAAGTCGGGGTCCTGCGCCTTGGCGGCGAACTGGCTCTTGTCGAGCGTCGTGACGCAGCCGGTGTCGTGCGTCAGCGTGACGTCGGGGTCGGCCTCCTCCTTCATGCGCTTGATCTTGCGCTGGGTCGCGAACGACCGGCTGAAGTCGCGCTGGACGAGGATGTGGCGGAAGCCGAAGCCACAGCAGTCAAACCACGTCGAGTAGTCGCGGACCTCGGCGCCGAGCGCCGTCGCCACGCCGGACACGACGGCGGTGCGCTGACCGCCGTAGACCTCGGGGTCGTAGATCGCGTCGCCCTCGACGAGCTTGTAGTAGTGGCAGGCCGGGTGGACCGTGCAGGAGATCTTCGAGAAGTCGCGCACCTGCAGCTCGGCGATGCGGTCGCGCATCGCGTAGAACCACTCGGAGTAGTGGACCATCTCCTCGGGCATGACGAGCGGCTTGTTCATCGACTTCAGGACCTCGCGGACCTCGGCGCGCAGCTTGTCGTGGGCGAGGATCTCGTGGCGGACCTCCTTGTAGTGCCCGAACGAGGTGCCGCAGTGGATGATCGGGAAGTGGTCTGACTCGTAGGCGGCGGCGAAGTTGCGCATCGCGACGCAGGCCTGGGCGGCCGCGTTGGACGTCGCCGAGGCGTAGTAGTTCCAGGCCGTGCAGGAGGTCTGGTCGGTCGGGTCGTGGTACTCGATCCCGAGTTTGCGGTTGACCCAGAAGATCGACGTCGAGTAGCCCGGGATGTGCCCGCACTGGCCGCAGGACTTGTGGTGCCAGGTCTGGCCGATCGGGACCTTCTTGGAGCGCCCGTACTTCACCGGCACCTCGATGTACGGGCCCGGGACGCGCTGGACGATGAGCTCGCCGGCCTCCTCGAGCTCGAAGAGCCGGTCGTGGAAGTCCTCGGGAGCGTGCTGCTCGCTGAACTCGAACGCCTTCTTGTTCTTGCGTGCCGGTCCGTTGACCAGCTCGACGGGAATGGTCATAGCTCGTAGCCCTCCTCTTCGAGTAGGTCCTCCATCACTTCCTCCAGCAGCGAGTGCAGGCCCTCGTCGAGCTCGGAGATGAGATCGAGGGCGCCGGTCTTGTGCCAGATGAGGTACAGCTCGACGAGCGTCTTGGTGGAGATCTCCCACCCGGTCCTCGTCGTGTGGTGCGTGTCGGGCGGCAGCGCGCGGCGCCACAGCTCGAGGTTGGCGGAGGTCGCCGCGACGCTCGGGCCCCAGTCCGGGAAGGCGTCGGCCTGCAGCATGTCGGGCGAGACCTGCGTCCCGGTCGACATGATCTTGTAGATGATCCGCGTGTAGCCCTTCAGCGCCTCGCGGGCGCTGTCGAGGCCGTTGTTGACGGCCACCTCGCGCATGATCGTGATGATCCCGCCGGGGTTGTTGCCGCGCGGGCAGCGCAGGCAGGAGAAGCACTGCGAGCAGTCCCAGATGTCCTCCTGGATCTGCTCGAAGATCAGCTCGACGTCCTCGCGCGCGGCCGCCTGCGCGATGCGCCGCGGGGAGAAGTCGTAGTAGCGCGCCGAGGGACAGGCGGCGACGCAGATCCCGCACTCGTAGCAGCCGTAGAGGTAGTCGCCGAAGCGCTCGTCGGCCTTGATCTCGGCGAAGAGCCGCTCCTTCTCGGCGAGCGGGACGTCGGGGTAGGACGGCGCGAGCTTCATCGCGGCGCTCGGCGCGACGGCGGCCGCGTCCATCAGAAGGTCACCACCGCGCGCGCCTCCATCGCCATGTCGTTGAAGGCCGCCCCGCCGATCATCTTCACGCCGTCGATGAGGTCGTCGGGGGTGAGGTCGTTGAGGTCGAGGCTCGGCTGGCAGACGTAGAGGCTGACGCCGCAGTCCAGCGCCTGGTCGATGAAGAACGCGAGCTTCTGGCCCTCCTCGCCCTTGGGCCCGATCGTCTCCGCGACGCCCTTCTTCAGCAGCTGGGGGCCGTTCATCGTGAAGTAGATCCCCGTCTCGAGGTCCATCGCAGCAGCGGTCGAGGCGAGGAAGAACGGCGTGGCGCAGCGCTCGGGCGCCTCGAGCCCGTGCGTCATGACGTAGAGGACCGACTCCTCGTCGTCGCTCATCGGGGCGCCGTCAGCTCTTGCGCACGACGACGCGGAAGACCCCGCCGCCCTGCTGCTCGATCGACACGAGCTCGTTGCCCGTCTGCTTCGTCCAGGCCTTCATGTCCGGCTCCACGCCCGGGTCCGTGGCGAGGATCTCCAGCAGCTCGCCGGCGCTCATGGTCTTCATCGCCTTGGCGGTCTTGACGATCGGGATCGGGCACGCGGCACCCTTGACATCGAGCGACTGCATGGTCTCTGACACGAGCTCCACTCCTCAGCGGCATCTCCCCGGCATGGCGCCGGCTCCAGGCGCATTTCTAGCGCCACGCCCCCCTATTGTCAACCTTGACGAAATGCTCAAACAGTCAATGATCTACTTGACCAACCGCGCAAATAGACGTACCTTGCGCGCCATGACCCCGAACGAATCTGCGGGCGCGCACCACCCCGACTCCGAGCGCGCCGGCACCCCCGAAGTCGCCCCGCTTCCCGATATCGCAAACCAGCAGCTTCCGGCGGCCGTCATCGAGCACGTGTCGGACCGTTTCCGGCTGCTCGGCGATCCCACCCGCCTGCGAATCGTCAACGCGCTGCACGTCGAGGAGGAGCTGTCCGTCGGCGACCTCGTCGAGCGCGTGGGCACCTCCTACGGTGCCGTCTCCAAGCAGCTCGCGCTGCTGCGCGCGCGCGGCGCCGTCGCCCGGCGCCGGGACGGCACGCGCATCTACTACCGGATCGCCGACCCGTCGTTCTCGGACCTCTGCGACGCCGTCTGCAAGAGCATCCGCGAGGACTGGGCCCGCTGGGGCTCGGCGTTCGAACAGGACCTGGCCGACTAACCCCACCCACATCAGGAGGAGAGATGGCGCAATCGACGGTGGCTGCGGCGGCGAGCGGGCTCGTCGCCGACATGAGCCGTGACGAGCTCGAGCAGCTCGTCGCGAAGATGATCGAGGAGCGTGATCCGCGCGACCCGAACCTCGTGACGCTGATCGCGTTCAGCGGCGACCTTGATCGCATCTGGCCGACGACGATCCTTGCCACCACGGCGGCCGCAGGCGGAATGGACGTGGCGGTGTTCTTCACGTTCTGGGGCCTGTACTCGCTCGTGAAGGAGGAGAAGCGCATCACCGGCGACAACTGGATGACGAAGGGCCTGTCGCTGATGAACCGCGGCAGCGCGGAGCACGCCGGTCTGTCGAAGCTGAACTTCGGCGGCGCGGGTCCGCTGATGATGCGCAAGCTTGCCAAGGAGCACGGCGTCGCGATGCCGGAGGACCTCATGGCGATGGCGCAGGACCTCGACGTCAAGCTCTGGCCGTGCCAGATGACGATGGACCTCATGGGCCTCAAGCGGGAGGACATGATCGATGGCCTGGACGAGCCCGCCGGCGCCGCGACGGCGCTCGCGCGGATGCAGAAGTCCGCCATCAGCCTGTTCATCTAGCCCGCAGCCACACCCACGCCCGGAAGGCCGCCGTGACCCGGTTCGGATTCGTGATCGATCAGCGGCGGTGCATCGGCTGCCATGCCTGCACGGTCGCGTGCAAGGCCGAGCACGGCGTCGAGCTCGGCGTCTTCCGGACGTGGGTGAAGTACATCGAGCAGGGCGAGTTCCCCGACACGCGGCGGCACTTCTCCGTCCTGCGCTGCAACCACTGCGACGACGCGCCGTGCGTCACCGTCTGTCCCGTCACCGCGCTCTACAAGCGCGAGGACGGGATCGTCGACTTCGACGGCGACCGCTGCATCGGCTGCAAGGCGTGCATGAACGCGTGTCCCTACGACGCGCTCTACATCGACCCGAAGTCGCAGACCGCGGCGAAGTGCAACTTCTGCGCGCACAAGGTCGACGTCGGCCTCAAGCCCGCGTGCGAGACGGTGTGCCCCGCCGAGGCGATCATCTCCGGTGACCTCGACGATCCGCTGTCCGAGGTCAGCCGCCTCATCAACGTCGTGCCGTCGCGCGTGCGGGCGCCCGAGCAGAAGACGGGGCCCAACGTCTTCTACCTCGGCGCGCACGAGGCGGCGCTCAACCCGCTGATGGTCGGCGGCGACGGCGCCTACGTCACGACGGAGATGTCCGCGTCCCAGAAGGTGAAGCTCGCTCCGCTGACGGCGGGCGCGTCGGCGCGGGCGCTGACGGACATCTCCCACCCGCCGCCGTGGGGCTGGCGCGTCTCGAGCTACTTCCTGTCGAAGGGCATCGCCGCGGGATCGATGCTGCTGGCGGTCCTGCTGCTCGTCGTGGGCGCCGGCGGCTCGGCGCTGGCCGACGTCGTGCCCGGCGTCCTCGCGCTGGCCGGGATCGCGGTCACGGGCGTCTTCCTCATCTGGGACCTCAAGCAGCCCAAGCGCTTCATGTACCTCATGACGCGCCCGCAGTGGCGCTCGTGGCTGGCGATCGGCGCGCAGTGCATCAACGTCGCGGCGCTCGTCGCGACGGCCTTCACCGTCGCCGCGATCTTCGGGCTCGACGGCCTGCGCGACGCGCTGCGCTGGGCGATGGTCCCGTCGGGGGTGATGCTCGCCGCCTACACGGCGTTTCTCTTCAACCAGTGCGAGGGCCGCGACCTCTGGCAGAGCCCGCTGCTGGCGCCGCACACCGTCGTCAACGCCGTCGTCGCCGGCGCGGGCGCGCTCGCGATCGCGGCGCTGTTCACCGACGCCCCGGCCGCGCTCGGGCGCGCGCTGGGCTGGGCGCTCGTGCTCGGCGTCGCGTGCAGCGCGGCGATCATCGCGCTCGACACGTTCGGCTCGCATCCCACGGCGCAGTGCGAGCGGGCCGCCCGCAACCTCTGGCGCGACCTCTACGCGCGGCGCTTCTGGGTCGGCGGCGTCCTGGCGGGGCTCGTCGCGCCCGCCCTGCTCGGCAGCGCGTTCCTGGCGTTCGGCGGGGCCGGGACGCTGGCCGCCGGCGGCGCGCTCGCGCTCGTCGGGTTGTGGTTCTACGAAGACGCCTGGGTCCGCGCCGGCCAGAGCGTCCCGCTGAGCTGATGGCCGGCGTCTCTCGCAAGGGCGCGCGGCGCCCCACGGGCTATGGCACGACGAACCCGAGCAAGGCCCTGCAGAGCTTCCCGCCGATCGAGCAGTGGGATTCCTGGACGGAGTACGACGTCGACGCGTGGCCGCGCAAGGTCAAGCGCGAGTACGTCCTCGTGCCGACGGTCTGCTTCAACTGCGAGTCGGCCTGCGGGCTGACGGCGTTCGTCGACAAGGAGACCCTCGAGGTGCGCAAGCTCGAGGGCAACCCCCACCACCCCGGCAGCCGCGGGCGCAACTGCGCCAAGGGCCCGGCGACGATCAACCAGCTCCACGATCCCGAGCGGATCCTCTACCCGCAGCGGCGCACGGGACCGCGCGGGTCGGGCGAGTGGGAGCGCTGCAGCTGGGACCACGTCCTGGACACGTTCGCCGAGAAGATGCACGACGCGTTCGCGGCGGACACGCCCAACGACGTCCTGTACTTCGTCGGGCGCCCCGGCGAGGACGGCTTCGCCGATCGCTTCCTCGAGACCTGGGGCGCCGACGGGCACAACTCGCACACGAACGTCTGCTCCTCCGGCGGGCGCACGGGCTACGGCTTCTGGGCCGGCACCGACCGCCCCTCCCCGGACTACGCCAACTCGAAGTTCCTCCTGCTGATCTCCGCGCACCTGGAGTCCGGGCACTACTTCAACCCGCACGCCCAGCGGATCGTCGAGGCCCAGCAGCGCGGCGCGAAGGTCGCCGTCATGGACCCGCGGCTGTCGAACACCGCGTCGATCGCCGACCACTGGCTGCCGACGTGGCCGGGGTCGGAGGCCGCGGTCCTGCTCGCGATCGCGAAGATCCTCCTCGACGAGGGCCTCTACGACCGCGAGTTCGTCCGCCGCTGGGTCAACTGGCGCACGTACCTCGCCCACCGCGCCCCGGCGAGCGAGCCGACGTTCGACACGTTCATCCGCGAGCTGCGCGCCGAGTACGCGCAGTACACGCCCGAGTTCGCCGAGGCCGAGAGCGGCCTGCCGGCGGCGAGCGTCGGGCAGATCGCCCGCGAGATCGCCGCGGCCGCGCCGGCCTTCAGCTCGCACATCTGGCGCGCCGCGGCCGCCGGCAACCTCCACGGCTGGCAGATCACGCGTGCGCTCATGCTGCTCAACGCGCTGACGGGCTCGGTCGGCGCCGTCGGCGGCACCTCGCCCAACGCGTGGAACAAGTTCATCCCGGCGCCGTGGAAGAAGCCGGGCGCCAACACGCAGTGGAACGAGCTCAACTGGCCGCGCGAGTACCCGCTCGCACACAACGAGATGAGCCCGCTGTACCCGCACCTGCTGCTCGACGGGCGCGGCACGCAGCCGGTGCTCTTCACGCGCGTGCTCAACCCGATCTGGACCTACCCCGACGGCTACTCGTGGCTGCGCGCGCTGCGCGACGAGTCGCTCGTCGGGCTGCACGGCGCGCTGACGCCGACGTGGTCGGAGACGGCGTGGTGGTCGGACTACGTCCTGCCGATGGGCCACGGCCCCGAGCGCCACGACACGCACTCCTACGAGACGCACGCCGGCCGCTGGCTCGGGTTTCGCCAGCCCGTGCAGCGCGTCGCGATGCAGCGCCTGGGCCGCGAGGTCGAGTTCACGCACGAGGCCAACCCCGGCGAGGTCTGGGAGGAGGGCGAGTTCTGGATCGAGGTCTCCTGGCGGGCGGACCCCGACGGCGCGCTCGGCATCCGCCAGTACTACGAGTCGCCCTACCGCCCGGGCGAGAAGATCCGCCTGGAAGAGTACTACCGCTGGATGTTCGAGAACTCGGTCCCCGGCCTGCCGGAGAAGGCCGCGGCGGAGGGCCTCGAGCCGCTGGCCTACATGCGCAAGTACGGCTGCGTGGAGATCTCGCGCGACGACTACGCCCAGCACGAGACCGAGGTCGAGATCCCCGACGGCGCGCAGGTCGCCGGCGCGGAGGAGACGATCACGGCGGCGACGTTCAACCCCAACCACCTGCCGCTGACCGGCCGGCCGGACACGACCGGCACGGTCGTCGACGGGGTCCCGCGGCGCGGCTTCAACTCGCCCTCGCGCAAGCTCGAGCTGTACTCCGAGACGCTCGAGGAGTGGGGCTGGCCCGACATGGCGACGCCGCACCACCGGCGCAGCCACGTGCACCCGTCGCTCATCCACCACGAGCGCGGCGAGTACGTCCTGCTGCCGACGTACCGGCTGCCGACGATGATCCACTCGCGCTCGGGCAACGCGAAGTTCCTCAACGAGCTGTCGCACACGCACCCGCTGCTCGTCTGCCCCGAGGACGCCCGCCGCATCGGCGTCGTCACCGGCGACCTCGCGCGCGTCGAGACCGAGATCGGCTTCTTCGTCATCAAGGCCTTCGTGACCGAGGGCATCCGCCCCGGGATCGTCGCCGCGTCGCACCACATGGGCCGCTGGCGCCTGAAGGAGACGCAGGGGATGGAGCGCTGGTCCTCGGCGCTCGTGGACATGATCGAGGTCGGCGAGACCGTGACGTTCCGCCAGATCCACGGCGTGCAGCCGTGGGAGTCGGCCGACCCGAGCTCCTCGCGCGTGTGGTGGAACGACGCGGGCGTGCACCAGAACATCACGTTCCCCGTGCACCC